>NZ_JBXSQM010000006.1:0-99161 GCF_057063645.1 Lactobacillus sp. X-49 | reverse complement strand
CTACATGTAATGCACGATTCTCTAAACGTAGACGTTCAAGTTCAGTTAACTCTTGAGAAGTATATTTATGCTTCTTTGCTTTAATTTTCTTTTTATGCATTAATGGTCGTCCTTGCTTAATAAATAAAGCATCAACACCGCCTTCATTTAATTTTCTTTGCCAATTCGCAATAGTGGAATGTTGTTTAATATTAAAATGATTGGCAGTAATTTGATAGCTGGCACTATGTTCTTTTCTCCAGTTTAAGACTTCTAATTTAAATTGACCACTATATCTTGTCTTAGAAAAGCTTTTTTCCAGGCCTCTGTTACCATACTGTTGATAATTATTGATCCAACCATCAATAGATCTACGTGATGTGATATGTAATTTCTCTTGAATTTCTTTTGTACTAAATCCTCTTTGATACAAATCTACTGCTTCTAATTTTGTTTTTAGTAAATATTTAGACATAAGAAAACCCCCGAATTGGAATCTTTGTCCAATTCCGGGGGTTAACTTCACTTTAATATAATTAAATGCCAGTTTTTTAATTTAGTTCTTTTAATAATCTCTTAGCCTCCCAACCGTGGCCGAGCCGTTATCAGCAATTGCTGACCTATAATTAAAAGCTGTGAACTAAAATTAAGCTTAAATATAATTTTGGTTTCTTCTATTATTAAGCTTTCAGATAACATAATAAACTTGTCGTTAGACTAGCAAAAGTTAAAAAGTATAATTTAAACTAAAAAGACTAATCTCAATTTAACATCAAGAATTAGTCTTTAATTAAACGCTATCCAGAATATTTTTAAAGATGTTGCGCATGGACTACTGCATCAATTATCATTGTCCACTGTACACCTTATCCACCTAGTCGTTGAACATTGTAATATTGTCCTTATATAAATTTAACCCCAGAATTAACTAGAAGGTTAAACTTTTTTTGTTTTAAAAAATGGCATCTAAGCAAAAAAATTAATATTGATTAATTATGAGAAATCATGCTCAATTGGTTATTTTCCAATTTATAAGCACGAGTAAATTTATTCTGCAAATCTTCAGGAATATGGTGATCGATCTCGACCACGGTCAGGTTTGATCCCAGAATTAATTCGTGAATTTCGTGTGCGGTTTGCGGGTCTAGTGAAGCGGTACCCTCGTCAATCAGTAGGAAGTCGCGGTTGTATAAAAAAGCTCGGGCCAATTCAATACGCTTCTTTTCACCGCCCGACAGATTAGTCCCGTCCTCCTTGATGACCGCGTCAAGACCAATTTTATCTACTAACGGTATTAAGCCCGCTTTTTGAACGGCATTTGCTAGTTCTTGTTCAGAGAAGCTACGTCCTAGCGTCAGGTTGAAGCGCAGGGTATCGTTAAAAATGTTAGAATCCTGGTTTACCTCCCCGAAGTAGTCGGGCTCAGGAGCGATAGCTATGCCGTCCTGCCTAACTAATTCAACTTTACCTTGCTCGGGTTTTAGGACGTGTGCTATTAGCTTAAGCAGCGTACTCTTGCCTTGACCACTGCGACCGGTCAAAAGGATTTTCTCTCCACGCCTAACCACTAAGTTGGCATGCTGAACGACAGCTTTATCCTGATAACTAAAAGTTACATCATCTAAATATAGCTCTTTAAAGTCGATTGTTGTCAGCTGGTCACTTACTTCAGATTGAGGCAGCTTTTTAATCTTTTCCAGCTTACCTAACAGTGGCTTAGCCGAATTAATCGTTGTCATCGACTGGTTAATAGCTAAGATTGAGTTGACCACCCAAGTGCTCGAATACTGGACCATGATAAAGGAAGAAAGTGGCAAACGGTGATCTAGAACAAACAAAATACCGATTCCGATGGGTAAATATGACAAAGAATAAGCCAAGATGCCAGCCAGCAAGTTACTCATAGCAATTGTGTTCTCCCGTTTTTGTTTAGCAGTGGCAGTGTCGGTGATAGCTTTCTTACCCTTTAGTAAAAAGAAAGGCATAGCGTTGTAGTGCAGAATTAAATCGATGTGTTTAAGGTAATCCGACATGAAACCCGTATACTTGCTCACGCTGGCACTCCACGCTTCTGAACTAAGCATGACGCGCTTAGCCATAATCCTGGGAGCGACTGCCGAAATAACCGAAAAACACATAAAAACCAAGGTTAGTAGGAAGTTGGCGTTTAGAGCCATAACCAGACAAAGTAGCAAGTTAACAATACTAGTAATTAATTTAAAGATTTCCTTGACGTAATTATTTTCGACCAGCTCTAAATCATTGGTGACAAAAGATAGCTTGTCAGAAACCGATCCCTTCTGCCGAACAAAGTTGGAAGAGAGCAGATCGCTGCGCACGTTCCGGTTAAAAAGGTAAATATTCCGGTTCAGAGTTCGCTCATACAGGTAACGAGCAAAAGTCAAAATAATAGTAACCAGGACAATCAAGCTAATTTCGACCACCACCCGCCTTTTATCAGCGGCCTCAACCATGGCAAAAATTTGTGAATAGGTCCACGTGCTAAAAGGCGTATCCAGACCCACAATTACGGTCAATAAGAGGCAGAACAAGATGCTCTTACGTTCAAAATATTTTTTCATAATCCTAATACCTTTACCTTTCAGGTTTTTAATCTACTCTCGTTGAAATTACTCCATAAAATGGAATTATGTCTGAGTCACTGAATATATGTTCCCATTTGTTGGGTATTATTTGTTTAACCGGACGATTTTATGAAATCACTTTTTGCATTGTTTAAACAAATTATTTGAGCACAAGCTCCAATTAATTCAACTACTTTGTTAATGTTACAGTCCACTTTTGTAATTCCAAAGACAGTTAATGCGCTACCATAACGTGGATCCCAAAATGAAAATTTATTTTGAAGACTTTGATATGATAAACTTTTGTTTTTTTCCTTATCCCAGAAACAATGACCGTCATTTTCAAAAGTTTTATAAAAACAATACTTATCTTCTATTCCTAAGTACTTACTAATCTGGGATAATTCTATTTTTTTTAAGGCTTTAAATTTATCAATTTTAATCCAATTTGAAAGCATACCGTAATATATTCCACTTGATCGATACCGATATTTTTCCCTTAATTGATCGAACTGAAATAGATTTAAATTTTCTGCTTTAAAGTTACCTAACTTGATTACATCAATATTTCTACCAAAGCTAACTTTATCGAATTTCAAGTCAAGCATACTTGCTAACATATAATATGATCCTATAATATGACCAGCTTCTAATGATTGAAGACTATTATGTATTTGAACATAAATTTTCTCTTTTATTTCTTTAGTTCTAACAATATATATATCATTTTTATTAACCTCAAAATTTACACTATATATAGTAAATTGACTTTCACCCGGTATCTTACTAATTACTTGGTTGTTTCCTAAACCGACAAATCCTCTTATTGTGTAAAAAGATCTTGCTGATGGATACGACAGATGCCAAACATATGGAGTATCATTTAAGTTTCTTAAAGATTGCTCTATCAGCGGTAAAAGAAGAATTTTTGTCTCAGGAGAGAGACTATTAATATTAATTTTTTTTATTTTAGTTAAGATTACATTTTCTTCATCACAATAATATTGTTGAGATGAAAACTTAGTTTTAGTATTGCAATATAAAATATCTTTATATAAATCTTCAACAGTATATTTCATTTTCTTCACGCTATCGGCAAAAACTTAGGGAAATTTAGCTTTTCTAATTTATAGTTAAAAATCATACTATTTCCTCCCAGAGCTACAACTTTTACACAAGATAACCCCAATTCTGCTATTGCTGTAGGAGTTATATCTATAACTACAATGTCTCTATATCTTTTAGTTAACGAAATATTTTTACATTGCTTATAGAAATCTTCAAGTGATAGATCCCTTTTAAACTTGTACAGATTTGCAATAATTTGATTATTATTTGCATCAAAGTAGTAATTTTGAATTTTATCTAAAGTGCTATCACCATTTTTTTTAGTATTTTTCTCCTTTTTAACTATTGCTCCCATAGCTTCATCAAATGAATGCTTTAGGCATTTTTGAATATTTTCACTTGAAGCAAATCCTGAAGAACTAAAAATATCTTTTTTTCTAGTCTTCACTAAACACCAGACAATAAACTTGTTATCAATTAAATTTTTATATAAAAAGAAGTCAGTTTTTATATTCATCAAACTACATAATTGTTTAAAGGATTCGCCTAAAATTTGGCTAATTGAAGTTAATCTAACAAGATTAGCTCCTCTACCTAACCAAGACTCAATTAAAACATCTCGTTCAATAAACTCGTTCAATGCCCGCTGTACACTATCTTGGTAGCTTGAACCAATGGCTGTACCATTAGAAGAGCCTAAATATGTATCTTCTCCTTTGTCTGGATTACCATAAAACACAAAGTTAAATGGTATATATACAGGATTTTGGTCTCTTTCGGAGAACGCTTCTACCCATTTACTAACTTTAGGAATTGATTTTGTACCCCATAGAATCCCCAATTGCTTATAGTCAATAGCTTTACTATGCAACGGAACATTCCTAACCGATTCTATATGATCAACATTAGTCGAACTAATTCTCTCATAGTATTCAAATATAGCTCGTTTTTTTAATGAATCAATCGAATTATCCCAAACACTAAATGCATATCCAGATAATTCTGGGTACTTCTCATTAAATATCACTATTTCATCTTTTAGGCTTACTTGTTGCCATAACAATGAATTTTCTATTTTCAAATTATTTATTTCTAGAAATCTAAGGCTTTCTATTCCATCAATAACAGTACCTATAAAAATTCCCCATTAGCAATCTTATATGAACAGTACCTATAAAAAATTCCCCATTAGCAATCTTATATGCCGAAATGAAAGTTAAGCTATAAAAATTAGATAAAAATAAGTCAAATTTTATTTTATCAAGTTTAAGCCAAATTACAGGTTCTTTGCTTCTAGTTCGATTTTGTATAATCAAGCTATCCCCTGCTTGAAAGAACATAAAGTTATCATTGATTGTTTTTAAGGGGCGAGCTTTCTTAGCTGAAATTTTCAGGCATTTCATTTTAATACTTCTCCTTCTTTAATAATTTTTGAGAAAGTTTAAGAAAAGAATCAATAGTAGAAGTAGATTTAACACGACATATTTGTTTTAGTATTCTAAGAGCTTCAGTACTCATGTCATCTAGCTTTTCAACTTCTTCAATAATCAATTTATTAATCGTAGAAATATTAAATTTATTTTGATTTTTTGATAATGCACTATATAAATATAGTAATTTTGCAATACTAAAATTTGGAGCGTAAAATATACATTCTTTTTGATCTATTGCTTTAAACCTAATTTTTTTAAAAGGTAAAAAATTAGATTTTAATACTGTAGTTTTCAAAAATTCTCTTTGCAACAAATAATAAGATTCTGAATTCAATAATTGTGTAGAAAATTGTTCACTTCTATGTCTGAAGTCCAAAACATCTAAAGCAAGAATTCCAAATTTATTATTTTTTATTTCTTTTACTAAGGAAAAATTTTTTTGTATTCCTGACAATAAGTATATTTGCATTTCTTCCGTCAAAGATATATTTTTGATACTTTTCCTACTATTTTCAGGCAATGGCTGTGAACATAGCCATAACCGTCCAGAATTAGAAAAATAGTATATACTCAGTTCAATTGTTTTTCCACAATTTATCTTTTTATTTTCTGAATTTATTCGTCCTTTTGCAAAAATATTACTATCATAAGAAAAAATATCTATTTTTTCTGTTTGCTTCTTTAAGGGTTCCGAAACTTTTTCTATTATTTTAGTTTGTAAAAAGAAATTTATTATTTGAGAGTTATTCTCAATATCCTTACCAAGTCTTATTTCATGAAGAATATCATTAATTTGTTTAGCTTGTTCTTCATTAATATTTAATTCGAAATTGTTATCTTTAGTAGTTATGAAATGATGTCCATTTCCTGAAACAAATCCAACTCCTGAAGCTATTTTATATATACTCATTTTATTTTCTCCACGTTTTTACAAAAAAAGTCAAAATCTGGAAACATTTTTTCATGTCTCTTAACTAGGCAAAAATTCATAAAATATTTCTCTAAAATAGTAAAGTTCATCAGAATCATTTTTTCGTATACCAAATTAACAAGCCATCTAGACAAAGTCAAAGTAGAAGACTTGATAGCTATTTTCTGTGATTGATCGTCTAAAACAGTTCTTTTATGATAATACGAAGCGAAAGAATTTGTGGCAATCTGTTCTTCTCTTGTCGAGGGAGAATAGAAATCTAATTTTCCGTGAGCTATCATAAATTCTACTTTTTCTATAGTATCTAGAGCAATGCTGGAAGAAGCTTTTAAAACAGAACTATTATTATTAACATAAAATAATTCAAATTGATCTATTATTTCTCTTCTTTGCTTAACTGTAAGTGAATTCAGAAAAGCATATAAATGTGACCATTGAGACACATAACCCTTTTTAATATCTTCAATATTTTTTGTAACTGGTACTTTTGATAATAATTTATCTACCCAATTTATAAATTCAAATAAATTATTTTGTGTAAAATAATATTTTTTTAATTGTTTGTCAAACCAGTTCTCTAAATACAAATATAACTTGTATTGTTCAAAATTTTGAAAATATTTTTTTGAATCGTCAACTGATATTATTGTTCGCATTTGATTGTACCTTGTCGATACATCATCTGACAAGTTCATTAAACTTATTTTCAAACTATCATGTTTAGCTTTTGATTTTAAAAAATAAGATTCTAAATTTTTATTATTCAAGTTTAAAAGTTCTGTCTTAAAACTTTCAATTTCCTGATCATTTTTAAAATATAAATCCATCTTGAATTTCATTTTTATTTCCTCACAGATAATGACTTAATATTTTTTTACATATCTCTCTTGATAACACTTCTCCATTTTCATTACTACCTAGTAATCGATTCTTACATAATTGGATTAAACTAAAATAATAATATGCAAATTTGTTCAATGAATCATTTTCAAACTTACTTTTCAAGCACTTAGTAATTCTTCTTTTTAAAGTATCCGGAAATTGAACTTTAGCAGTATATTTTAATTGGGCTTTGTCAATTAAAAGTTTGTGTTTGTTATAATGATTTTTCCTTTTACTAGAATATATTTTTAAAAGTATATGCTTATTTATAATCAATAATGCGCATTTTAAAAAATTTTCTTCAATTGCTACTCTCTTGTATGTATCATTAATCTCCGGTACTAATTTGTTTTTTAATATAAAATAGTTTTTAGTTTCACAACTAAATTCTTGTAAAGCTTCATACATGGACTCAGTAGCTCCAAAACGATTACTTTCTATAGCATATGCCTTTTTTATTACTTCACATCCATAATCCTTTGAAAATTTATCCAGTTCTTTTGAAAATGATATTAATTCTTCTGTATTTAAAAGTCTTATCCTGATGCTTGCCTTAGCATTATCAAAATATCTTATGAAGTACCAATTATCATACTTATTAAAAGTTTGGATAAGTTTTTCTAGGTAAAAGTCAAAATCTTTATTTGGCAGTAATAATGTAAACCCATGTAAAAATTTTTGATATTTATCATTTGTAAATAATTTATATTTTTCGTTTATAGCATTCACAAGACCTAATTTTTCTTCTTTAATAAATTGGATTGCATAATTTGCTTGAGGTAATAAAGTTTCGCAAAACGTTGTGTTTTGTATTGTTTTTATTACATTAAAAGTTTTGTTTGTATGCCATTGATAAAATGGCATCATGTTTCCTTGTGAAATCACACTAATATTTTGCTTTTTATTTTTCCAATATTCTAAATATGAATCAGTTTCATGTTCATTTAAGTTCCAAGTTTCTGGAGACAAACAAATATTTTTATATTTGATTTGGGGAATATGATGTAATTTATTAAAATAAGGAGGTAGTGCGGAAAACGGTACTTGATTAATATAATTTGTAATCGACTTTAGCAAATCAACTGTATCTTCTTCTTCTGACACTCTTGTTTCCATAATACTATTCCATTCAATGTCCAATATATGTCCTTCATTATCGCAAAATTTTAAGCCGTTTGATAATAGTATAAAACCAAGATTTGCTTCACTATATCCATTGTAAGGCACATACTGATTGATATATAAGTTTTTTCCAAAAAGCTCGGGATTGTTCATAAAAAAAGGATATACATTGGGAAAATAAGATACAGTTGATATCTTTGTATGTTTAGTATTTATAGAATTTTTAGAAAATATTGCTTGAGTAGGTAAGACAAATAGATTTTCCTTTTCTAAATAGCTATATACAAATTCATACGACTTTAGGGGACAATCATGATCAAGAGCTCCAATTAATGTTTCTGATAGTTTATCAATAAAATCATCTGTTATAGTTATAGATTTTTTAGATCCATTCTTTGATAGAAAAGAAAGCCACATTTTTTCCACTTTGAAATAGACAAATGATATTCATTATCGTGTTCTTCAATAAATTTTAGTTTACTACTTAAGTTCTCAAAATCAGTTAGTTTTAATGCTTCGTTAATCGGAACAAATTTAAATAGTCCATACTTTTCTTGGAAATATTGTTTGAATGCTCTACCCACTTTATAATCATTTGTTGTAACCGAATTTAGTGAAAACAAACGTTTCAATCTGTTGGGTAAATTAAGACTCTTAGATTTTATTTTGGTTGTGTTTTCTATATTAGATAATATTAAAGGCTGATCAATTTTATATAAATTATTCATTTTTGTAATAATTGCCTTTATATCTTTTAATGAAGGTATTTGATTTAATTGGTCTAACTGTGTTTTTATTTCAGTTAATTCATTCTTTAAATTGCTATTTATTTGTAGACTCAATAATTCTTCTAATTTTAAATTTAATCGATCAAATTCTAAAAAATAATTTTTTTGTTTATAAATATTTTTAAAATTGAAACTATGTTTTCATTATCAAAGCCTAAGTTTTTAGCATATCCCAAATAATCTCCATACGAAAGCGTTAAATTCGGAGATATAACAAATTTGTGTATTAGTTTTCCCAAAGGAGTTTTTAAATCTACATGCACATATTCCGTGCTAACAGTAACTCCTGATCTCCATGTTATTAAGCTTCCATTAATAGAAAAGCCTGAAGAAAGTTGAAGCCTTGTATTCAAAGACATTTTTTGAATAACTAAATATTTATTAGCTAGAGCTCTTAACCACTTTGGATTGACTTCTACTTCAATTCTTTTTGTTTCCTTTTTTTGCGTATCACCGTAGCAAGTTAATGCTTGAAATTTACTAAACCGCGACGCTATACGAATCAATAACAGCCTTAATTTGTCTTTAGCTTTATCTGAGCCATGTAAGAAACTTAAATATAATTCCTCATAAAATAAATGTATAGTTAAAAAAGTAGCTCTATCAGACTCTATAATATTTTTAATGTAAGAATTATCTACTGTACTTAAACTTAATTTATCAATTATATCGGTTTTTAAATTAGTTCTTCTATATCTCATTTTTATTCTCAATAAAATAATAGTGTCACACAATGTGTGGCACTATAAAAATCAATACATTAGCTTTGACGACTAATATTGGAACAACTATTCTATCTGAAGGAAGCGCCCAGCTTTTCAAGCATAGTTGGTATCTACTTTATAGATATCAAGTCCTTCAATATCAACTACTTTGTTTAAATCCTTGTTTTCTATTTCTATTTATCCTTTTTATTTTATTTTTTAATATAAATGTAGGAATAACGTAGAGTGAAATAAAAAATCTATGAAATTTCAGCTTGTTCGACGATTAATATTAGAGCAACTATTCCATCAAATGGAAGCGCCCAGCTTTTCAAGCATAGCATTGGTATCTACTTTATAGATATCAAGTCCTTCAATATCAACTACTTTGTTTAAATCCTTGTTTTCCATTTCTATTTCTCCTTTTTTATTTTATTTTTTTATAATTATATAATATAATTATAAAAAGTCAATATTTTTTTAATATAAATGCAAGGATAACGTAGAGCGAAATAAAAAATCTATGTAACTTCTTTGATAAAATGTAATTATCTACTAATTACAGAAAAGGATTTTATGAGCTTTAATTCTGATGTGAATTCCGAAGTTGAAGTACTCATAATAGTTAAACATTAATCTAGTTATTACGAACCTTTTTTTCATGACTAAATTTTCAAGTGCTTCAAAAACTAAAATTATTTTGTACATATTTCTTAGCGTCTATTTAACTTTTCCGGATTGACTTAATTCAAGTCCTAATTTTATCTTTTCTTATTATTAAATATTTAAAGATTAATATTTCCAACTTTCTCTATTCAAAGGGAAATGCGACCTAATTTAACGAAAATTATAGAATCATTGGAGTTTATAACTTTATTCCTTTTTTAGTATTTCACGTCTTTTAACCTACGAATATTGATACATCAATTTTTATAAGACTTAAAGCTTAAAATTCAAACTAAATTAAGCGGTATTTTTAACGAAAATTTCGCTAGTTAAACGTTGATTAATAAGACATCAACAAAAAAACAACCATTTGGTTGCTAACATTATCTAATAATTAAATTGGCACTTAATACTTGTCTTTAATAAAGTCATTGATTGCCTGGTTTAATTGCGGGCCATAATTAGTTGCCCAAAATGTTTTGGTTTTCATTGTTTAATTTCCCTTCTCTATTTTTATCTCTTACTTTGTAGTTGTTTAAAGTATTCCAAATTTTATTTACTTTGCATTTAATATTCTTAAAAGTACCTTTTCTAACAGTATTGCTTTGAATTATTAAAATATTTTTACCATCATTTCTAGGATTATGTTAGAAGCAAAAAATGTTGTTCTAAAAGAAAACACTTTAAGCATGACTGCTTAAAGTGCATCTAATTCATTATTTATCTTCATCAACAGGATTTGACAAAGAGCCAAACTTTTTCTGTTTTACTTTGACAACCGCACATAGTTTTATGCTTGAGAGTATTGAAGTGTCGACTTTTTTCTTAGACGCTCTTAGCTATATTAATTAAAAATTATTTACTTCTTAGCAGCGGCAGCCAAGCATTCCATGTATACTGTTTAATATCTGTTAAAAGAAGCAGTAACCCACTGCTTCCAGTAGTCAAATCTAGGGAACACTTAAAGCCAAATCTTCCAGGGACCATTACTCCGCCATCTTTGGCAACTAAATAATTATTAAGTAAATTGTACTTTTTATTTAAAGTTTCCGTATTATTGGTACAAATAGCAAAGGCATTATCTAAAATTAGTAGACTAAAAAAGCCATCGAACAATCCAGCAAAAAAAGTTACAAAAACATCATTCTGCTTTAATATTTTTCGTAAAATTTCTAATTCTTTCTTAGTAAAAACTTCCGGATCATCTTGCAAAAACTCTATCATTAACAAAGCTAAACCAGCACTACCATGATTAACATATGGTATTAAACGTTCATATGAGTATGAATTATCCTTAATAAATGCACCATTGTTTGTAAGCAGTAATGAATTTTTAATTACTAACTGGTAAATTTTTAAAGCTTCTTGCGTGTATTGCTTTGTGTCTGTAGCAATACTTAATTTCCATAAAAATAATGCTGCACCTAACCAACCAGTAATTAATCCACTATCAGTTTTTTCAGTATAGTGTTCACGCTTAATAATTTCTATGATTTGTTGAGCAATCGCAATTGCATTTTGTAAGTAAATAGTTTTTTTAGTTTGGACATAAAAGCATAAAAAAGCTAACCCAACGCCTGCTAAGCCAGAATAAATTGAAATATCATTACCTAACTTAAATATATCAGTGGTTTGTATCTTTTCCATTATATTATAACTAACTTCGGTATAGCCTTGTTCCCATAAAACGGTAGCAATGCCACTTAGACCAGTAAATAATCCAATATCTGTTGTTGGCACTGCTAACAACTTTTTTAAATTTGGTAATTGCTGTTCAATCCAAATATTAATCTTTTGTTTATTTTTCTGATCTAAGGTTTGTGATCTATTTAAAGCCATTATAGCCCCAAAAGCGCCATTGGCTACGGAATAATAACTAATTTCAGAACTATATTGCGGAATATCACCATAAATTAATCCTTTAAAGTTAAAGTTTAAGTTATCGATGATTCCCTTAGCTACTTCGGCAATATTTTGATTTAGCTGACTCAATGAAAATGGTGTAGCCGGCACTGCTAGATTTTTGTGATAATACTGCGGGTGGCGTAAGTCAGAATTAAAATTCAAATTTAATTGTTTTTTTAAATTATGCAAAAATTTTACAATTTGATTGCCAAATTCATTACTAATATTCTTATCTTGCACCGCCTCTAAGTCAGGAGCCCAATCAAACCCAGTTGCTGTTGGCAAAATCATATAACGTGCGATTTTGTATAACGCAATTCGATCAGCTTCTTCAAAAGTCTTCGCATTAAAATCAGAATAGCCTGGTGTTGCTAGACCTGGATTGTACGCAGCTGAAGTTTTTTGAGCATTTTCAAAATCAATTAACTTTAACTTATCTGTATCCAATATGATTATATTATCCGGTTGTAAATCGCCAATTGCGATCCCTTTTTGGTGAATTTGGTTAATTGTATTTAAAAGTGCCGTAATAATTTTAACCATCTTCGTAAGATATTCATTTTTCTTTTGTTCATTTGCAGTAAAAGGATATTGACTATCAATAAAATCAGCTAGAGTATCTCCTGGAAGATATTCTTCAACCAAATACATATGTTTCCATGCCTTAAAACTATCATAAACATTAACAACTGTTGGTATATCAGCTAGTTGCTTTAATATCTTATACTCGTGTTTAATACGATTAAAACCGTCGTTACCATTAGCATCTAAGCCCGCAAACGAACGACCTTCTTTTAGAACCCATTCTTTACCCTTAGAAACTGCGTGATAAACCCCGCCAGCATTGCTATAATGCAAAGAAAAATCCACGTTATAATTCATTAGTTTTTTGAATTCATTTTGATCATAATGCTGCACATTATCTTTTAATTGTTCAGGTTCTACAATAAAATTAGGCTGATAATAATATGGTAACTGTTTATCCTCAACTAAGTTATGCTTATTATCGATAATGGCATAAACCTCTTTACCTGCAATCACCGTTTTCATTGCCTTAAAGGCACCATAACGGTAAAAGACATGACTATCTTGCCACTCTTTGTCACTTAATATATATGGCCCCTCTAAAAAATCTTGCGTAATTTCTGCTAATGCAGTAAGAAGTTGTACAAACTCAGTAGTATTTACGGGATAAACTGTAATAAACTTTCCAGATTCTGTTCGATCACCGTATTTCGAATTACTCAAAACCATTTCATCTACTGTATTAATAAATTTATAACTAACTTTTTTATTGTTTAAGTACTTGCTTACTGTCAATAATAGTTTTTGTGCATCCTTAATATTAGCAGTTAGATGAATTTTCCAGCCTTGTTGGGGCAATTTATGATCAAATAAAATATAATGCCAATAGTTATCAGTTGATTCTTGAAAGTTAGTTTTAGGCTTTATGAATTTAAATTTATTTTGGATTTTATTATTCGGATAATAAAAAAGTGAACGCTCGTTTTTAATAAATTCCAGATATTCATTACCAGTTAAGTCCATCTGTATGTTCTCTCCTTTTAATTATTTTTCAACTGCCAATATTTCTTCATTAACAAATTGTTTATATTTAGGAACCAATTGCATTAGCTCTTGATGCGTACCACTGCCGGTAATTTGATGATTATCTAAAAAATAAATTTTGTCTGCATCAACAATTGTCGATAAGCGATGCGCAATAACAATTAGAGTTGTCTGGTGATTGGCTACCAACTTATTCAAAGTATTAGTAATAATTTTTTCCGAATTGGGATCCAAGTTAGAAGTTGCTTCATCTAGAATTAAAAAATTGGCTTTGCGCAAGTATGCGCGAGCAATCTGTAGTCTCTGCCTTTGCCCACCCGATAAACCGATTCCTTGTTCACCAACCAAAGTTTGTAAACCATTAGGCATTTTTTGTACATCTTCTAATAAATTAGCTTTATCTAGGGCTACCCAAATTTCACTTTCTTCAGGAATAGCTGTCAGACCAAAAGTTAAGTTTAAATAAATCGATCCTGAAATAATTGTGTTTTCTTGAGTCACTACTGCAAATAAATTACGCCAAGTATTTAAATCATAATTAGTAGCACTTACTGAATTAAATAAAAGCTGTCCTTCATTTAATTCATATAATCTGGTTAGTAAATTAATAATTGTTGTTTTACCAGCACCAGAGGGTCCAACTATTGCTATTTTTTGACCACTGTTAAAGCTTAAAGAAACATTTTGTAAAACTGGTTCCTTTTGATATGAAAAAGAGGCATTTTTTAACGTTAAGCTACTGTTTTCAGCAATCAATATTTGTGAATTAACTTGATAAACAATTTTTTCTCCCGGTGTCTTCAAAATCTTATTTAATTCCAAAGTAGCTCCCTTAGCTTGTTTGTAACTTGTGTAAAAATTACCCAGCATATTAATTGGCTCAATTATCTGAAAAAGATAAATTAAAAAAGATACTAAGGTACCAATACTTAAACTAGCCTGTTGTACACGAATACCACCATATATAATAATTAAAAGAATGATTCCTAAGGTAAAAACTGTTTGAATGGGACCTACGATTGAAAATATGCGATCAGTTTTATTTGAAATTTTAAATAATTCAACTACCACATGCTTAAAATTTAACAAGACTGGGCGATAAGCATTATTTAGCTTAATACTGCGAATATTATACAAATTTTCTGTACTTTGCCCAGAAAGTTCACTTAATTTATTCTGAGTAGTAAGCGATAATTTTTCACTAATTTTTCCAATTGGGTATGCAATTAAGATAATTAATGAAAAAGATAAGACAATAAATATGGTCAATTGCCAATCTAAATGAAATAAAACAATGATTGATCCTAACACTGTAATTAAACTATTAATGGTCGCAGGAATACTATTAGTCATAAAAGATTGAACTACTTCAGCATCATTAATTAGATGACTAGAAAGCTGACCGCTTTTTTTATTAGCAAAAAAACTCATGGGTAAAGTAAGTAATTTTTGCTCAATTTCCATTCTAATTTCAGCAATTTTTAAATTTCCAGCTACACTAATTAGATATTGGCAAAAAGCACTAATAATCGCACTGAAAATAATCGTTAGTACGATTAAAGTGGCTAAATGAAAATTTAAATGTGCGATTATTCGCGTTTTACCATCAATAAATCGCCGTACTATTAAAGGTATCAAAACTTCAATAAAGGTACCTAAAATTCCTAAAACTATTCCTAAAATGAACTGCCAAGAAATTGCATATAACTTTATTTTCTTATCCATAAATCTCACATTCTTTTACAATTAATAAAAGACATATCTTAGTGTCAAAGATATGCCTTTTATTAATTTATTCGCTTAAAATATACCAAAGAAAGTATGCCCGCAAATTAGCGACTTTCGTTTTTCGTTATTGTATTTATTATGTTTTTGATGCTTGACCTTCTTCTTTTGTAAGCCAAAAATATGCCGCATTAATGACTCCATATAATCGCTCCCTCTCATTCGTATAATAGCATATTTATAAAAAAACTCAATATTTTTTATCATTATTTAATACTTACACTCGTTTATATGCTTACTGCTTTATAGAAATTAACTAGTCTCTCTTAATTTCTAAGTCTTTTAAGTCTTTAGCAATTTTAGCTTCTAATACAGCGATTTCTTCGATGGGAGCTAAATGAGCATATTTTGATAAGTCTACATGTTTTTGAAAGGAAAAACGAATCGCCATAGTTAATTTTTTGTTTAAATAATAAAAGCCCTGTAAAACGAAAGCAAAACCAACCTTAGAGCCAATTTGCCATAATTGTGAAAACGTGGATCTGTTAACTTGTTTTTGTTATTATTCCAATATTGAGGATATGGTGGATTAACCACAACCGCATCAAAGGTACGTGGATAATCAATTTCCTTAGTATTTGGTTCGGATGGCCAATCACTTTCAAGCGCATCAGTGTTGAACAATGTCGTATTAGTAAATACAACATTAGATTCATTCTAGCTAAATTGTAAGCGGTTGAATCTGATTCTTGTCCATGCAACTTAACAATTCCTGAATTATTCCTGTTTGGTGCTTCATTTATCGCAATAATACTTTTTACTTTTGAAGATGGACTTATTTCTATTGACTCATACTAATTAGCTTATCAGGCTTTTAAAAAATGTTAAATTATGGGAGCTAATAATAATTTTTACTTATTAATAAAATCAAAATAAAAAAGCTATCTAATTTATTAAAGAAATCGATTGGCTTTTTATACTTTACATAATTATTATTATTTAAAAAAGTTTACGATATTCGCCATATCCTTCTTTTTCTAATTGATCAAAAGGAATAAATTTTAAAGCCGACGAATTAATACAATAGCGTAAACCTCCTTGGTCTTGCGGTCCATCAGTAAAAACGTGACCTAAGTGAGAATCAGCCTCTGGGCTTTTGACCTCAGTTCGTTCCATACCATGTGATTGGTCACGATGATACACTAATTTCTGAATAGGCTTACTAAAACTAGGCCAACCGCAACCAGCATCATACTTATCTTCGCTGAAAAATAAAGGTTCACCAGAAACTACATCAACATAAATGCCTTTTTGATAAAAATCATCATACTTTCCTTTAAAAGGAAAATCAGTAGCTGCATGTTGAGTAGTTTCAAATTGTTCTTTTGTTAAATCCTTAAGTCGTTCTTGTTTTTTATTTTCATCCATCATAATCACCATCCTAAGCTAACTATAACAAAGTTATTTAAACTACAGTAAAATAGTGCTTAGTAAATTAATATTAATTTAAATTCTCGAAAAGGTTGCTCTGCGGTATAATGAACGTTGTATCAAAATCTTAGAAAGGTTCTTTTTATTATGCCGATTTTAGCAAATAATCTAGCTGGAACAATTAACACAAGAATTAAAAAATTACCTAAATCCGAAATTCGCTCATTTAACAACCAAATCTCTCAAATTCCGGATATTGTTAAGTTAACTGTCGGGGAACCCGATCTAAATACGCCTGATCATATTAAGCAGGCAGCTATTAACGATATTAACAAAGACGATTCGCATTACGCCCCTGAAGCCGGTAAAACCGAATATTTAAACGCCGTAAGTTCATACTTGCAAAAAAGCCTCAAAGTTTTTTATGATCCACAAAATGAAATTTGTGCAACTGTTGGTGTTTCTGAAGCTTTAAATGTTTCTTTTATGGCAATCTTGAATCCGGGCGATAAAGTCATTGTCCCCACTCCTGTTTGGGGCGTTTACTTTGGAATTATTGAGATGGCAGGTGGTATTGCGGTTCAAGTAGATACCTCTGAAGATAACTTCATTTTGACAGCTGAGCACCTATCTAAGGTAATGGAAAATGAGGGTAAAGGTGCTAAAGCAATTATTTTAACTGACCCTTCAAACCCTACTGGGCGTGTCTATAATAAAAATGAACTTGAAAAATTAGCACAAGTAATTGTTAACTATAACTTATATGCTTTAAGTGATGAAATTTATGCAGAACTAATTTATTCTCAAAAGAAACATTATTCTCTTACTCAGATTATTCCTGAACGAACAATTTTATTGTCGGGATTATCTAAAAATTTTGCAATGACGGGGTGGCGCATTGGTTATATTGCTGGTCCAAAAGAAATTATGCAAACAATTATCAAAATCAACTCATTCATGATTACTTCAGTAACCGATAATGTTCAAATTGGTGCCGCGGAAGCAATGGCTAATGGTGAAGAAGATTACATAGAAGCAAGGAAAATTTATGAAAAGCGCTTGCATATTATTCAAACAGGCTTGGAAAAAAATGGCTTTACAATGGCTACACCTGAGGGTGCCTTCTATATTTTTGCTAAAATTCCTGCTAAATTTGGTTGTGATGATGTTGCCTTTGCAAAAGATTTAGCTACTAAAGCAAAAGTTGGCGTAATTCCGGGAAGCTATTTTGGACAAGGTGGACAAGGGTTTGTAAGATTATCTTATGCTTCTTCGGAACAAAATCTTTTAACTGCCGTTCAACGTATAACCGATTATGTTAATGAGCATCTTGCATGTAATTAAGGTGCTTATTGTTTGGGAATATCTAAATATTAGTCTAGACTAATAATTAGATAAAAAGCATGTTATTTATCAGAGAAAGGATAAAAATGCAAATTACAAGAAATAATACCCCATTAGCAACTAACGGACAACCACCTTTAGTTGGGACAACTCTTCCAGATTTTCAGGTTGAACGAGCAGATAAAACTAATGCCACTTCTTTTGATCTGATTACTAAACCAACTTTAATCAGTGTAGTGCCTAATATTAATACAAGCGTATGTAGTATTTCAACTAAACACTTTAATAGCGAAGTTGATAAATATGAGGGAATCAATTTTTATACTATTTCTACTAACACATTAGATGACCAAAAAAATTGGTGTGCTGCTGAAGGTGTCGAAAAGATGGAACTTTTGTCAGATAACCAGCGGGATTTTGGTAAAAAGATGGGTCTGTACATTGAAGAAATGGACGTTGATTCAAGAAGTATTTGGATAGTTGATGTCAATAAGAAAATTCTTTATCAAGAATTAGTTCATGAAATGACCGATGAGCCAAATTATGACGCAGCCTTAGAATTTTTAGATGGTCTAAAATAAAAAAATTAAGTAAACAAAAAAGAGCTTCGACGGTATCTAACTTTCGAAGTTCTTTTTGTTATCTGATTTAAATTTCTTACTTAAAATTTCTTACTTTGACGTATTGTTTCTTCGGTCCACCAATGCGGTAATATAACTTGCCGTTTTTAAATTGATAAGGTGCACCATATGTTCGAATATATCTGCCCTTACGTAGCAAGCGATGATTAGCACGTTTTCTGCCAGTTTGATAAACATAGGAATTATGCTTTAATTGGCGCAAGGTGCCATCAATGTTAGCTGCAAGTATGTATTGGTTATCAGCTAATTTATAAGCTAAAACGCCATCAGTTAAGCGCACGGTTTCAGGATAAACCATGATGTTTTCATATGAGTGAAACTTCGAATTACCAACACGGTGATGATTAATATCATAGATAAAGGCGTTATGCATTAGTTTTTTACTGATTTTTGCTTGATCTAAAGTATAAACATATGTAATACTTTGAGGATTATTTTCAAAAAAGCCCATTGCCTTTTCTGGTCTTAATTTTAGACTATAACCAGTAATTTTCTTTTCTTGGGAAGTATAACCTTCTCCCAGATGCCCTTTAAGAATTTCATCTGGTGCCAAAGTATTGCCTTGTTCATCTTGATAATGAACTGTCACATCGCCGCCTTGAACATTCTGAATACTGGAGCCAGCATTAGGGATATTTCCCTTAGTATAATAAAAACTAATATCTCGGGGGGGATCAGTAAAAGTAACATTCTGAGAATTCTTGCTATCGGTAGTTAAAAAATATTTTTGACCATTGTTGTCAGTTATCTCTTGTTTTGGACTAAATTCCCCACCAAGCAATCCGCTGCATGTTTCTTTTTCGATCTCTTTATTACTACTATCTAGGTAATGAACAGTTACCGAGCCTAAACGAACATAAGTATCCGCTGAAGCTATAGGACTATCAAAGCGAGTACCTGACTGCCCAGTTTTTTCTTCAGGATTATTTAAAGTACCTGAACCTACTCTATGCCAGCTTCCGCCAAGGGATAAACTACTACTATTTCTATTAAAGTTAGAGCCCAACTTTAAGGTATTCAATGTAGTGCACCCTTCAAACATGTTGCCCATGCCCATGTCAGTTACTTTTGACGTATTAAAGTGGCTGACATCTAATGAAGTTAAATTGCGACAGCCGTAAAACATGCTAGACATGTTAGTTACTTTTGATGTATCAAAGTGGCTGACATCTAATGAAGTACTGGTACAGTGGTCAAACATGTCAAACATATTAGTCACGTTTGACGTATTAAAGTGGCTGACATCTAATAAAGTTGGACAGGCACAGCCGCTAAACATGCTAGACATATTAGTAACGTTTGACGTATCAAAGTTGCTGAGATCTAATGAAGCTAAACTTCCACAGCCGCTAAACATGCTAGACATATTAGTAACGTTTGACGTATCAAAGTGGCTTAAATCTAATGAAGTTAAACTAGAGCAATAATTAAACATGTTTTTCATGTTAGTCACACCTGAAGTATTTAATTTCTCTAACCCTTCAATTTGAGTTAAAGCTCCTAGGTTACTAAATAAGGAAGAAGTATCCCCTGTAATTGTTAACTTATCGGTTATCTTTATTTTCTTAATTGAAAATAATTCATTTCCCAAAACAACCAATAACGGTTGAGGATCGGTAATAGTGCCACCGGAAATATCTAACTCTTGATTATCGTCAGTTAGCGTCAAAGTTACATTGCTATCATCTTTCCATTTTATTTGCGTTGGCGAATCAGCTACCGTTTTGATAGTCTGTTTTGGTTGCGCTGGTTGGTTATCATTAACAGGAGGTTGAACTTTTTCATTTGTTTCACTACCTGTCTGCTTTGATAAGTTATCATCAGCATCATTAGTTGTATTTGCAACTGGTACAATATTATTTGCAGTTTGCTTTAATTTTGCTGTAGCAACCGATTGATCAGTTGTTTGATCAGCCCACTTCTTGAGTGTTTAATGCTACTACACCTAAGGCCGCCGCAGCTACACTAGCTACTAAGGCCTTGCCAGAATAGAAATTTGCTTTTTTACTCATAAAATATTTTCACCTTCCTCTATATAAAAATAGCATATTTCAAAAAATATGTCCACCAAAAATAATCTTATATAAATAATCACTAACGCTTTATATATTAGATAATACTTATTATTATAAGCAATACTAACAGTATCTTTTATACATATCTTTCAAGCTGGTTTATCTATCTTTATAACTCTATCTACCATGAGATTAGATTTGCTTTATGACATTATTTTATTTGCTACATAAGGAACATTATTAATTCTGGGATTGCTTTTTGGTTAGAAAGCTGGTTTATCTAATACTTTCCAACTTTTAAATATTTGGTCATCTAGATTAAAAGTTAAAGGATTAAGCAAAAACTCTTTAGCTTTCAGGACCAATGGAGACGAATTATTAATATCTAAACAAGCTAGAGGTACTAAAATGGCTCCAAGTGAATCTTGACCAGCAAACTGCTCTACCTGTCTAGCAATTTTACCAGTTACCTTCTTTATTTCATAAAAAACACAGATATGCTGATTATATTGCCACTGTTGATAATTCCAAGGATATTTAAAGGAAGTAACCCCTATCTGGTTATATGTTAAAGCATCAAGCCCCGTTTCCTCTTTTACTTCACGTAAAACTGCGTGGTTAAGGCTTTCACCATCCTCTAAACTACCACCCGGTAAATCATAACGATTAGTGTATGGGCCACCATGCTTTTTAATGACAACAAGTTCGGACTGATTTCCAATTATTCCATAACAGCCAAAGGCGTAATGATATTTTTTAAGCATTGTTTTGTTTCCAATCTTTTATTAAACACATTATAAAAATAAGCCACAAAACTAGAAGATTACATCAAGCAGTCAGTTTTGCGGCTTATTTTTCTTTAAATTTATCTATTAATTTTCATCCCAAGAAGTGTTTTTAGCAGCAGTTTCTTCTGCTTGTTGCTTAAGAGTTGTTTCAATTTTAGCTACACTTTTGTGATACTGTGCTTCAACTTCAATCCCCAAATCAGCTAATTGCTGCTCAGCAACTGGGGCTGGTGCGTGCATCATTGGCTCTGAGGCACTTGCATTCTTAGGAAAAGCCAAGACATCACGAATATTATCTTTTTCTGCTAATAGCATAGCAAAACGATCAAGCCCAATTGCTAGCCCAGCATGTGGCGGAAATCCCATATCCAAAGCATCAAGAAGATAGCCAAATTGTTCATAAGCGCGCTTCTTAGTGAAACCAAGAGCCTTAAGCATTTTTTCCTGAATTGAGCGTTGATGAATTCGAATTGAACCACCGCCCAATTCATCACCATTCATTACAATATCGTAACTGCGTGCATGAGCCTTGTGAGGATCCGTATCAAGCAGTTTAATTCCCTCATCATCAGGCATTGTGAATGGGTGATGTGCAGCAATCCATCTGCCAAAACCTTCATCATATTCAAATAAAGGCCAATCAACGACCCAAATGAAATTAAACACGTGTTTAGGAATAATATTCGTTTCTTTTGCAAATTCACGCCGCAAGTGATCTAAGGAATCACAGCAAACTTTCCATTTATCAGCCACAAAGACTAATAATTCGCCACCTTCAAGATTAAATTCTTTAGATAAAGCGGCTTGATTCTCTTCAGTTAAAAAGCGTGCCACCGGCCCACTAAATTCACCATCTTCAAATTTTACCCATGCAAGGCCTTTTGCGTGATAACGTTTAATATAATCTTGCTTCTTCTCAATTTGCTTACGTGAATATGATTGAGCACCATTTTTAACCGCAATGCCTTTGACAAAGCCGCCAGCCGCAATTGCTTTAGAAAAGACTTGAAAGTCACTGTCTTTAAAAATTGAATTCAAATCATGAATACACATACCATATCGAACATCTGGCTTATCGGTTCCATACTTATTCATTGAATCTGTCCAAGAAATCCGATCAATTGGGGTTTTTAGGTTGATACCCATGACGTCTTTCATAATTTTCTTTAACAAGCCTTCGGTATATTCTTGCACTTGTTCTTCATCTGTAAATGAAGTTTCCATATCAATTTGCGTGAATTCGGGTTGCCGATCTCCACGTAAATCTTCATCTCGGAAACATCTTGCTAACTGATAATATTTATCAAATCCGGCTCCCATTAATAATTGTTTGAAAAGTTGGGGCGATTGCGGCAATGCGTAGAAACTTCCCGGATAAATTCTAGAAGGAACAAGATAATCGCGAGCACCTTCAGGTGAAGATTTTCCCAAAATTGGCGTTTCAATATCAATAAATCCATTTTCATCGAAGTATTCATGAGTAGCGCGCAAAATTTTGGAACGCAAAATAATTGCCTTTTGCAAACTTGGACGGCGCAAGTCAAGGTAACGGTACTTTAACCTTGTTTGTTCACCAATTTCGGCACTATCCTTGATTTCAAATGGTGGATTTTGGGATTTATTTAAGATATTAATTGCGCTCGCATCAACTTCAATTTCACCAGTTTTCATATCTGGATTGACGCTTGCTCGTTTAACAACTTTTCCTTTAACTTGAATAACATATTCATTACCTAATTGCGCTGCAATAGCCATTAGTTCTTCGCCTGAACTGTGGTTAATAACAACTTGAACTATCCCTGCGCGATCACGCAAATCAATAAAAATAAGGTTCCCTAAATTCCGGATGCGTTGAACCCATCCATACAAATTAACACTTTGTCCAAGATAGTCAGCAGTGATATTACCACAATAGTTTGTTCTTTTTTCCATTTTCTTAATCCTTCAATTTTTCAATAACTGAATTCATGTTATCAACAGCGGATAATTCTAAATCGAGTGTCTTACCATCAGCTAAACGTTTAATATTCAATACACCATTAGCAAGTTCTTTTGCACCCAGAGTAATCACATATTTTGCATTTGAGCGGTCGGCTTTTTTAAACTGTGCCTTCAGTTTTTTCTGGTCTACATCGTATTGAACCTTGTAGCCTTGCTTGCGTAAGGTACGCGCAATCTCGACGGCTTTAATGTCAGTTCTTTCACCAATATTAGTAATGAAGAAATCAATTCCTTGATCAGCAAAGAGAGTCGGATTTTGCTTTTGTAAAACAAGCATTAGCCGTTCTTCACCAATTCCAAAGCCGACAGCTGGTGTATGCGGACCATCAAACTCTTCAACTAGGTTATCGTATCGTCCCCCGCCTAAAATCGTTGTTGCTGATTCCCATAAGCTCTTATCTTCAACCATAAATTCAAAAATTATCCCAGAATAGTAATCAAGCCCTCGAACTAAATCATTATCAATTACGTAGTTAATCTGAAGCTGATCGAGTATTTCGGTTATTTGATCAAAATTATTTTTGGCATCCGTGTCCAAATAATCAATTATTTTCGGTGCATCCGGAAGAAATTTTTTATCTTGCTCATCTTTTGAATCCAAAATTCGTAACGGGTTTTTTTCAAGACGACGTTTAGAATCATCAGAAAGTTGGTCCTTAAGTGGCTGGAAGTAATTAACCAAGGCATCATGATAGTCTTGACGCACTTGTGCATTACCCAAAGTATTTATGTGCAACTCGTAATTTTTAACGCCTAATTTTGCTAATAAATCATGTGCCAAAACAATTGTTTCAACATCAGCTAATGCATTATTAGAGCCAAAGCTTTCAATTCCAATCTGATGAAATTCTCTTTGGCGCCCAGCCTGCGGCCGTTCATAACGAAAAGTCGATTCAATATAATAAACATTAAATGGCTTAACCATTTCTGGTGCATATAACTTATCTTCAACATATGCTCGGACGACGCCGGCGGTTCCTTCAGGACGCAAAGCAATGTGGCGCCCCCCCTTATCGTTAAAGTCATACATTTCCTTTTCAACTACATCTGAAGTTTCTCCACTTGAACGTGAAAAAACTTCATAGTTTTCAAAGCTAGGTGTACGAATTTCCCGATAATTGGCTTGCTTGAAAAAATCACGTAAAATTTGTTCAACCTTTTCCCATGAGCCAGATTGTTCTGGCAAAATATCAACTGTTCCTTTGGGTCTTTGAACTTTCATTTAATCATCCTTTTTTAAAAATAAAAAGCGCTCTTGAATAAAATCAAGGGCGCTCTAGATTGGCACGGTACCACCTTTTACCTGCTGCGAATAACGCTCGCGAAACGAATATTATCTGGTAAAGGGGTCACAGTCAGTTTTTTATCCGTTCTTGCAGCTTCATAAACGGTCTCTAAAATAAAAATACTGATCTTCAATCTTTGTCATTGATAATTCTTGTTTTAGCTTATAGTTTTAAGGGCAAAAAGTCAATATCTTAGTTAAGTAATTGCTTTTATAAATCCAAAACAATGGTAAAAGGACCATCATTTTCTAAATCAACTTTCATATCTGCACCAAATTCTCCGGTTTCAACATGTAAACCTTGTTTTTCTAGTTCTTTATTAAATTCTTGCCAGAGCTTATCAGATTCTGGCGGCCGCATTGCTTGAATAAAGCTTGGACGGTTTCCCTTTTTGGTATCAGCAAGCAAAGTAAATTGACTAACACTTAAAATCTGTCCGCCTACATCTTTTATTGCTAAATTTGTTTTGCCATTTTCATCTTCAAAAATTCGCATTTTTGCAATTTTAGTTGCAGCCTTTTTTGTAACTTCTATATCATCACCGTTTTTAAGTCCGACTAATAATAACAGCCCACGCTCAATCTGTCCCACAGTTTGTCCAGCAATTTTTACATTTGCTCGATTTACTCTTTGAATTACAATTCGCATTAATTATCTGCTCTCCTTGTTTGATATACGTCTGGAATGTCTCTTAGTTTGGCTAAAATTCCCTCTAGTTGTCCTGAATTGTTAACAGCTACCGTGGCATAAATATGGGCAATGTTTTCTTCATTAACTTTCCCAGAAAGATTATTAATATTTGAAGTAACCGAATTTAACTTATTGAGCACATCGCTTAACAATTGACTACGGTTATAGCCAAATATTTCAATTTCCGCATTGAATGTTTGAGTGCTACTCTCACCAACATTTTCCCATTCAACTTCAATTAATCTTCCTTGATTAGAGTCACTATTAACTATATTGCGACAATCTTTACGGTGAATTGTAACTCCTCGACCCTTAGTCACGTAACCAACAATCTCATCACCTGGAACCGGATTGCAACACTTAGCTAAATGCTGCATAAGATCACTAATTCCTTGAATCATGACACCATCTTTATGTTTGACTTTCATCGTAGATGAGTCATTTTTAACGCTTTTAGTATTAACTGTCGATTTTTGTCCCGAATTTAAGATTTCTTCTTCAAGCTGTTTCTGCTTTTTCTTCTCATCCTCGTGTCGCATATCAGCAGTTAGACGATTAACAATACTTACGGCAGATAAATCACCAAAGCCCACTGCTGCATACATTTCATCAGTTGTATGATAATTCAATTGCTCAATAATCTTATCAAGGTGATCTTTATCCATAAACTCTTTAGGCGTCAAATCTTGTTCACGCAGTTGACTAATAATCATTTGTTCACCTTGCTCGATACTATGATCACGATCAAGATTTCGATAATAACGTCTGATTTTATTACGCGCACGTGAAGTTTTGACCATATCAATCCAATCACGTGATGGCGAAGCATTGGATTGGGTCATAATCTCGATAACATCACCATTTTTAAGTTTATAATCCAGTGGCACTAACTTTCCGTTAACTTTAGCACCTACTGCATGACTGCCAACCTGTGTATGAATTTCATAAGCAAAATCCAGTGTAACCGAACCCTTAGGTAGCTCATAGACTTCACCTTTAGGCGTAAAAGCATATACTCTGTCAGAAAAAATCTCACTTTTGACGCTTTTCATAAATTCGTCTGCATCTTGGGTTTCATCTTTTAATTCAAGAATTTCACGTACCATATCTAGTTTTTCATTAGAACTAGTAGGTGTTACTCCACTGAAATTTCCTTGTTTATATGCCCAATGAGCAGCAACACCGTATTCGGCAACCTCATGCATTTGCTTAGTGCGGATTTGAATTTCTAATGGACGTCCTCCTGGACCAATGATGGTTGTATGTAAAGATTGATACCCATTTACTTTTGGAACAGCAATATAATCCTTAAAGCGACCAGGCATCGGTTTCCACTTAGTATGAACTGCACCTAAGACAGCATAACAATCTTTAACAGTTGGAACAATTACCCTCACAGCGAGCAAGTCATAAATTTCATTGAAATCCTTATGTTTATCTACCATTTTTTTATAAATAGAGTAAATATGTTTTGGTCGCCCATGAATTTCATATTTAATTCCTAGACTTTCTAAACTTGCTTTTAAAGTATTTATTGCGTCATTGATATATCCTTCACGTTCACTGCGTTTAGCATCCATCAAATTAACAATCTGATAGTATGCCTTGGGGTTTAGATAGTGAAAACTCATGTCTTCAAGTTCCCACTTGATTGTTCCAATACCCAAGCGATCGGCTAAAGGAGCATAAATGTCCATTGTTTCAGAAGCAATTCGGCGTTGCTTATCTGGTCGCAAATGCTCTAATGTATGCATATTATGCAAGCGATCAGCTAACTTAACCATAATTACTCTCAGATCTTTAGCCATAGCAATTAGCATTTTTCGGTGATTTTCGGCCAAAAATTCTTGGTGTGATTTATATTCGTATTTATTTAGCTTAGTAACACCATCAACAATAAAAGCAACATCTTTTCCAAAATTATTTTTGATATCCTCATTAGTCACTGGTGTATCTTCAACTGTATCATGTAAAAAACCAGCAGCAATCGTATCAGGATCAAGACTTAAGGTAGCTAGAGTTCCAGCTACCTGTGTTGGATGTACAATATAAGGCTGTCCAGAAGCACGCTTTTGATCATGATGAGCTTTAAACGCAAATTTATATGCTTTTTCGACAAAAGCCAATTGTTCATCGTTCATATATTTTTTGCAAGCTTCGATTACCTCATCATGCGTCATTTCTTTATATTTTGACATTTAAAACGCTCCTCTTAGTTATATATTTGTTGATCCATCAATCCGAAAATTTCAAAAATTAAATAAACTATTCCAAATAGTAAATTGTAATTTGCATATTTGATTAAAACAATCAGACAAAAGCACACTGGTAAAAATAGTAGCCAATAGCGCTTTAAATTAATTACTTTAATCAAATTGCCAACATGATAGCTGACAATACTATTAAAAATAATAAACAAAATTCCAATTCGCCACACAGTTGAAATTCGTAATAAGCCAAAAACAAGTGGTAATATGTTAACGAAAATTGTCCACCAGACAATAGGCATTGAGCGATACTGATTCAACTTTCTTATAAATGGTATTTGTTTTAGTTTATTAATCAATTTTTTAAGTCCTTATTCAATTTAGTTTCATATTATACTCTTTAGTTGTCTTTTCGTTCAATAACTAATCCAACCCAACGCTTCTGTTTCATGGTTAGTGTAATTTGAAACCCAAATTTATCCAGTGCCTCTTTAATCTTATCCAATTGCTGATAATCAATACCTGAAAAAACAATTTGACCGCCCAAATTTAAATGACTATCTAATTGTGGAATTAACTCTAGCAAAATCTCTGCCAGAATATTAGCGACAATGATATCAAATTTGCCTACGATATCTTTTAACAGGCTTGCTTGTTTAATTTTAATATTTGGCAATTGATTTAAAGCAACGTTTTCTTTAGCTGCTGTAATAGCTTGACTAGAAATGTCTGTCGCTAAAACAGATTTGGCACCTAATAAAGACGCAGCAATGGCTAAAATTCCTGACCCAGTTCCAACATCAACAACTGATTTAGGAGCAACTAATGTTCGTTCAAGTCCCATTAGTGATAGTCTAGTAGTAATATGTCCACCTGTACCAAAAGCCAAACCCGGATCAAGCTTAATCAATTGCTGATCGGCAAATTGAGGTTCATAATTTTCCCATTCTGGGACAATTGCTAAATGTCGTGAAAAATTGATAACATGATAGAATTTTTGCCAAACTAAATTCCAATCCTTATCTTCTATATACGATGCGGCAACTTGAGCTTGACCAATTTCCAGGCCATAACCTTGAAGCTCAATTAATTTTTGCTGATAAGCATTAAGTAATTGTTTACGGTCAGCATGTTCATCATAATAAGCAAAGAATTGCATGTCTTGAGGTAAGTTTTCAATTTCATTAAGCTCAACTACTGTTGAATCTTTAAGCCAACCAGCTTGTTCAAAATCAGAACGCTTACGTACTTGTGTGCCCAAGCAGTGTAAGACATCTTGGCTAAAAATATTGAGGGCATCTTCGACCTCATGACTTGTTTCTATCTTGATGATCAACACTTTCATTATTATAAAACTCCCTTTTTATTTCTTATTTATCAATGCTATCATTATAGAAGGTGATTATTATGGCAAAGAAAAAACATCAAATTGAAAAAACACTTGTAGAAAAAATACTTGACCAAAATAAAATTTCTTACCGGCAAGCTGAATTTGCCACGCACGAAGATTCTGGTGGTGTGGCACAGATGGATACCTCTATTTTAAACGAGAATGAACATTTGGTCTACAAAACTCTGGTCTGTTATGGAAATAAAACGGGGATAGTTGTTGGTGTCATCCCCGTAACTGAACACTTAAATATGAAAAAGCTTGCCAAAAATTCGGGTAACAAAAAATGTGAGCTGCTTCCACTAAAAAATTTAGAAAAAACAACCGGATATGTTCATGGAGCAAATACCCCAATTGGCATTTATTTTAAACATCACTTTCCAATTTATCTTGATGAAAAAATGAAAGCTGAAGAAGAAATTGCTGTTTCCAGTGGTAAAGTTGGGCGGAGTGTCTTTTTAAAGCCAAGCGATTTACAGAAAATAACACATGGTATTTTTTGTGATCTGTTGGAGTAAATAGATCACCTTATTCTAGCTTTATATATTATAATATTTTAAAAGTTGAATAGAATTTAAGTAACAAAAGAATTAAGGAACACAAAATGACATTATTAACAAATGAGCAACTTGCCAATATTGCACATGATTATTTTTTGAGTCATCTTAACATTGCTGATATTTCTAAAAAATATAATCTATCACGTTATCTCATTACAAAAGCAATTGAAGATGCTCAAGATAAGGGAATAGTTAAAATTAGTATTTACCAAAGTCCAAAAAGATCACAAAATTTAGAGCGAGAATTACAACGGCTGTTTAATCTCAAGGAAGTTGATATTTTAGAAGATTTAGAAACTAAAAATCAAGATAACGAAATGATTGTTAACTATGCTGCTAAACAAATTCAAAATTATGTTAAGTCCGCTAGTGTTATTGGTTTAACATGGGGAACACTACTTCGTGATATTATTAATAATTTTGCTGAAGAAAATCGTGAAAATTTAACTTTTCTGCAATTGGTTGGGCAACCTGTCAACACCAGTAAACGTAAGCGCCAGCTAACACAAGTTGCCGCTAATAAATTTAATGCGCAGTGTGTTGACTTCTCCGCACCTTTATATTCGTTAAACCCACAACTAATTACAGATATTAAGGAAGAACCATATTATAAATTTGTTGAACAATACTTTCCACGCCTTGATTTGATTTTTGCAAGTATTGGGACCGCTCAATCGCTTGAATCCGGACAATTTTTTATGGAGCACTATGCAGACAAATTGTTTGCTCATCTAGATAGAAGACAAATTGCAGGGATAATTTTCGGAAGACCATATGATATCAAAGGCAACTTTTACCAGCCTATTGAAAACCATATCTGTGGTATCAAATTGGCTGATATTATGAACGTACCTGACCGCTTTGTCATCGTTAAAAACCGTTTCAAAGAAGACGCTTTATTAGGTGCTTTGCGCAGTGGCATTATTACTCATCTAATAACCACAAGTGGCATCGCTAAAAGAGTTTTGCTAAAAAATCAAACTCTTTAATTAAAATATTTATTATAAAGATGAGTAAGATAATTTTGGAGTTCGTCAATTGAATGACGCCGCGAACGAGCACAATCTTTTGCAAGTCGATTACATAAAAAGCAGCGACGACTGGTCTGATTAAGTTCAGATCTCGATAAAGCCTGCTTTTTATTTTTGACTAAAACATCAGCATCAAATAAACGATTTAACTCAGTCTTGTCCTCAAACTTAACTGCAACCTTTTTTACAAGTTGACTATTCTCAAATAATAAATAAAAGTTTTCCATTCCTGCAGGTTCGTCCCATGTGACCATTACTGAATATTTTAGCCCATTTTCTAATAATTCTTGTTCCAATTGATTACAACCATGCTTAAATATTTGCTTTAAATAGCGATTGTTTTTAATCGGTCCCGGAACATTTAATTTCACATCAAGCAATATACCTTGTGGATATTGCTCGAAAATTTTGTTTTGTAATTGAACCCTCCTATCTTTTTGTCCCAATACCTCAGTAATTCCCTGCTTTTCTCCTTCACCAAAAATTGATTTAATCATTAACTAACCTCAATTCTAATCCTAATTATTTTGGAATTAGCAATTATATTTTCTAAAAACTTATTTTATTGTAACTTAATTCAGCTATACAAAAACCCCAAAATTTAACAATTTTGGGGTTTGTAATAAATATTATTATTAATCTTTAACTTCTTTAATGGTATCAATAATTGAACCATCACGATATTGAATTAAAGCAACTGTCCGATCAGTATATTCAAGAGCCTTAGGAACACCAACTTGTTGTTCTGCCATCTTTTGTAAGTCTTTGATATCAACAATCTTGAGATCAGGAACTTTACTAAAGGCTTCAAGTAAGTCAGGACGATTCGGGTTAATTGCTATGCCACGTTCAGTTACTAAAACATCAATTGACTTTCCTGGAGTAACAACAGTTTCAACTGCTGGAACTACCGTTGCATTGCGTCCACGAACTAATGGAGCTGTGATAATTGTCATTTTGGCAGAAGCAGCATCTTGGTGACCACCAATTGCACCGCGAATTACGCCGTCAGAGCCAGTCATCACGTTAACATTAAAATCAGTATCAATTTGCAATGCTGACAAAATTGCAACATCTAAATTATTAACCACTGCCCCTTTATTATGAGGATCAGCATACCATGAAGCATCAATTTCTTGTTGATTCTTATTCTTAGCCATTGACGATGCAGCACCCTTGTCAAAGTCCTGAACATCCATAATCTTCTTAACTAGACCCTCATCAAGTAAATCTGTAGTTGGTTTAGTAATTCCACCTAATGCAAAAGATGCGGTAATTCCGTCATCTAGCATTGATTGGCGCAAATAACGAGTTACAGCTAATGCTGCTCCACCAGAACCAGTTTGGAATGAGAATCCTTCTTTATAATATGGTGAATTAACAATAACTTGATTAACCATTTGGGCAATCTTTAATTCTTTAGGATCTTTCGTGAACCGAGTAGCACCGGATCCAATTTTATCAGGATCACCAATTTGGTCTACCTTAACAACATAGTCGACTTGGGTTTGCTTGATTGAAGCTGGTGTATTAGGATAATCAACAACATTATCAGTAAGCAGGACAACTTTATCAGCATATTGCGCATCAATTAAAGCATAGCCAAGTGATCCGAAGACTGCGTCTCCTTCTTGGCCATTAGCATTTCCTGCAGGGTCAGAGTTTGGCACACCCAAAAAGGCAACATCAATTTTGATTTCACCCTCTTCAATAGACCGTGCCCGATTACCGTGTGAGCGAAAGATTACAGGATTTTTCAAGCCACCATGAGAAACGAAGTCGCCTAAACTACCACGCATTCCTGATGAAGTAATATTTGTAATTACACCCTTTTTGATTGCTTCAATAACTTTGTCATTCATTACACCGGTTAGAGATGATGGTGCCAGTGTCAAATCTTGATATCCTAATTTAATTATTAGATCCATGACCTTATTGAAGGCAAAATCACCATTTCTAAAGTGGTGGTGGAAAGAAATAGTCATACCATTTTTAAGAGTCTTTTTAATTACTTCTTCAAGTGAATTAACAACCTTATTTTCACCAGTGGTTACATGAACCTTAGGTGCAACCCGATTTATATCAGGATTACCGATTTCAACTGATTCAAATGGTTTTAATCCCATTTCAGACATTAAGTTTTCTGGTAATTCACGCTTAACTTTATTCTCCAATGTAATTACCCTCCTCATCGATCAAATTAGATGCTTTGGCTGTTTCAATTACGCGATTGGCTTTTTCAACTACTGGCTTGTCAACCATCTTACCATTCATTGATATAACACCAGAACCCTTAGCTTTGGCTTCACGAATCGCATTTTGAACTGCCTGAGCATTTTCAATTTCATCTTTAGTTGGATTAAAGACTTGATTAACCATTTCTACCTGTCGTGGATTAACTAACGATTTCCCATCATAGCCTAATTCATAAATATAGTTAGTTTCACGGAAGAAACCTTCTGTATCATTCATATTTGAAAAAACAGTATCGAAAGCATAAACACCAGCAGCACGAGCAGATTGTAAAACCATATTACGTGCAAACTCTAGCTCACGCCCATCAGGATAACGATGAGTATGCATATCAGCTGTATAGTCTTCACCCGATACGGCAAGTCCCATCATCAGTGGACTTGCTGTGGCAATTTCTGGGGAATTTAAAACTCCCTTTGCACTTTCAATCGCGGCCATAACACCAATTGAGCCTTTTTCAACACCATATTCTTCTTCAGCTGCTTCCATATCTTTTACAAGTTTTTGAATCATTGCAGCTGATTCAGTTTTAGGTAAACGAATCACATCAACACCAGCGCGAACCATTGCTTTAACATCTTCATCATAAAATGGTGTATCTTGACCATTGATCCGAACGACAATTTCAGCACCACCAAAATCAACGGTTTTGATGGCATTATAAACAAGCATTCTGGCAGCATCTTTTTCTGTTAAAGAAACCGCGTCTTCTAGGTCAAGCATGATCGAATCAGCACCGTATATTCCAGCATCTTTAACCATAGCTGGGTTATTACCAGGAACAAACATCATTGTTCGACGCAAACGATTTTTAACATAAGTCATTTTTACTATAATACCTCCAATTCTGGATGATTTGAGGTTTCTGTGGCTCTTTGTGCAGCAGCTAAAGTTCTAGCAGCAATTACACAGTCAAGGGCACCTTTATCAGTAGCCTTAACCTTTGCATTTTCAATACCGTACTTAGTTAGAGTATCGATAATGACTTTCTTAATTTGTTCGCCGTAAGCCTTAATAACTTCAGATTCCAAATCTATTTCAATTCCATTATTTCCTTGAGTAATCATAATTTGGATATCTGACGATTCCAAGGTGCCTGCAACACCAATCGTCTTAATTTCCATCTATTTTCATTCCTTTCTTAATCCTATCTTGTAATTCACGATAATGTTCATAAATAAATTGCATTGTTGTAGTTGGAACATAGGCTTCAATATCGTTGATTTTATTTTGCTTAATCAGTTGACGTACTTGTGTAGCTGTTATGACTTTCTCATTAACTGTAAAGCGATCAACAATTTTAACTTCAATATTTGGTCTAAGGATTCGAATCAAGCTTTGATTATAAACATTAGTAGTATTAGAAAATGGTTCTGTTCCTAAATATCGCCGACTAATTGCTAAATTAGGAGCAATTTTATTTTTAAAAACAAGTGCATCAATTTCTGTTTGAGTAGCAATCAAATCATCTGGTGACTTTAAAAAGTAAGCAGGAAAAGTTGATTTCGATACCAGATAATCGCTTCCACTTAAGACGATTACATTCTTTAAATCTGCAGTTCCAGATTTAACTAAGTTCATTCGTTCATTAGATGAAAATAATGAAGCATCAGTTGAAACTACAAATAAATAAACTAAATCATTTTCTTGACTCGCCAATTGCACAAGTTGCCTGTGACCCATTGTAAAGGGATTAGCATTCATTACTATTGCCGCTATTTTCTTTTCATTCTGCTTTTCGATTCGCGGAATTGCCTTCACAAAATCATTAATATCTGGTGTGCCACTTTCTAAAAATGCGGCAACATCATTATGAGCTAGTTCCGTAAATCCAAGATGAGAAAAACTTTGAGAATACTGTGTTTTTGTAAAAACAAAACTATGAAAAATTTTTTGAGCAAATAAATACTGTTGTAAAGCTGTTACAATCTGATTAAATCTTGCACCTGAAACTGCTTCATCCTTTGAAACAGCAACATATTTGAGAACATTATCGGCAACGCTACCAGTTCCTACGAGCTTACCATCGTCATTAACTAATCCGAATGTATGATCGATAACATCAATTTCTCGTGGACTAAAATTACTTAAGCCGTGTTTCTTTAAAAAGCTTTGCCACTTTTCACGTGTCTGCAAGTTATTTAAATATAAGTCAATGATTTTATCCATTACTTATTCTTTCTATACATTAGAGCAAGATAGGAAATTACATATTTCGTTATACATGATTTCAGGCTGCTCTGCTTGAATCAAGTGACCACAATTTGTAACTACACTAGTTTTAATATGAGAGTTCATTTTTTCCAGTGCACCTGCAAAATGATAATCAAAGAACGGTGAATTTTCACCTGCTAAAACCAGCATTGGTTTCTTTAAATCAAGCAACACATCGCGCCAATCTTGTTCAGCATGATCAATTCTACATTGAAAATTATCTTCTGCTCGATATGGAAAATCGTGTGCAGCTTTCTTAGCTAGCGCAAACATATCATCGTCAATATGAGCATATATACCGCTACCAAAATCAGCCTTTAAATAATTAGGAAAATTATTCCAAGATAAGCCTTTAAAGCCATAATTCCAACTGTCATCATTGATCATTTTAGGTGGCTGATCGAGATCGATTAAGCACGCCAAATGACTATCTCCGTACAGTGAAAGGTATGCCCATAAATTAGCAGCTCCCATTGAATTCCCAATTCCAATAATATTGGTTAAGTTTAACCTGTTAATGAGTTCAGCAAGATCTGCCGCATGGCGACTAATTCGTTGCCCTCGATAAGTCCGTGCTGATAATCCTTGATTACGTGGATCAAGAATAATGAATCGATATTGCTTTCGGAAAAGTTCAAATGCTTTAAACCACATTTGAGCATAACCACCAATTCCAGGAATAGCTAAAATAGGTTGTTTATTTTCTTGACTATCATAATAATGTAACCTGATTCCATCATTGGTTATCAGATTAGCTTCATGTAACATTACCAAACACCGATAACTTTCATCCAAAGTGTCCCAATCACTCCGAAGATTAACAGATAAATGAGACCAAGAATAAAGTTATATTTCCACCATTCACCCTGTTTAATATATCCAGTTGTTGCAAGAATTGAAGCTGGACCATTAGCATAATGAGTAGTTGATGCATTGAAAGCACCAGTAAAAGCAAGTAACATAGCTGCCAATCCGATTGGAGCACCTGTCGCTACCGCAACAGATAAAAATGGTAAGTACAAAGCAGTCATGTGAGCAGTACCACTTGCAAAGAAGTAGTGAGTATAGAACATTAGAATAACTAAAATTGCTAACACAATTCCCCAACTAACTCCGTGCAATCCACCTTGAATTGTCTTTGAGAACCAATCAATAAAGCCAAATGAAATTAGCTTACTTGCCATATAAACTAAAATTGAAAGCCAAATTAGAATATTCCATGCGCCTGTCTGCTTTAAAGCATCATTCATTGTTAACACACCAGTTAATAACAAAAGACCAACTGCCAAAAATGCAATAAAGGTTGAATCTAACTGTGGAATATCAAAAATTCCGGATAAAACCCATAAAACAATTGCTAATAAGAATACTACAGACATGATTTTTTCGGGCTTAGTAACAGGACCCATCTTTTTAAGCCGATCATCTGCCCATTTTTCTGCATTAGGAGTTTCCTTAATTTCTGGTGGAAAAATTTTGTAAATGACGATTGGGATAACGATTGTAGCAACTAAAACAGGTACAATTGCTGCTGTAAACCAACCTATCCAAGTCATGTTATAACCTTTTTGGGCAGCCATTTGGGATGCCACCATATTAGGAGCAGCACCAGTAATAAACAATGCCGTTGATAAAATATTTGCATGAAACGCAATAAAGCTCAAATATGCACCAATTTTTTTTCGTGATGGGTCATTAGGTAGTGAATCATAATCTTTTGAAATTGATTCAGTGACTGGCCAAACAACGCCCCCAGTTCTAGCACTGTTAGATGGGATTAATGCTCCCAAGATTAGTTCCAAGGCAGTAATCGCATAGCTAATTCCAATTGAACGTTTTCCAAATTTACGAATCATCCAGTAAGCAATTCGATTACCTAAGCCAGTCTTACTAATACCATAAGCCATGATAAACGCCATCGCAATTAGCCATGCAGCCGAATTACTAAAGGCACTTAAAATTCCTGCATTAACAACACCTGTTTTAGGATTAACTTCATCCTTTATTGGTGCTAAACCAACTAAAACTGTAACAATTAATCCAATTAAAGTTGTACCCCCAATTGGTAATGGCTTTGTGATACAACCAACAATAGTTGCTACAAACACAGCAAACATTTCCCATGCTTGTGCAGACAATCCAGCTGGTCGCATAGGAGTAAAGCACCATAAGGCAATACCAATTATTAATGGTAAAATAAAGCCTTTGTAATTTACTTTTTCTAATTTCTCCATAATTACCCTCATTAATTATGGGCGATAAATATCGTCAATAATCCTATAATTCTTTTTCTTTAATTCTTCATCAAGCCAATTCAAATTGCCTGTTCCATCATGAAAGCTAGCTGCTTTGGCATCATCTTCTTTATGAAACTGTTGAACAACAGGTAATAGCTCGGCTGCTCTTTGTCTAGCAACCTTGACTACACCATCAGCATCACCTAGGATTAAATCGCCTGGATTAACACTAACATTACCACAAGATACCAGAACATTTATCTCTCCAGGGCCTTCCTTATATGGTCCATTAGGTGTTGTGCTTACAGCGTATATCGGTAATTCCCAATTTTGTAAACTATCAATATCACGGATAGGACCATCAACTACAACTCCAGCAACATGCCTTTGGTCACGTAACCATGTCATCATTACTTCACCGATAACTGCACGGGTGTTATCACCCTCATTGTCAATCACAATGACATCGCCTTCATGGCAATATTTAAGAGCAGCATAAATAGTTAGATTATCACCAGGACGATTATGTACGGTGAAAGCCGGTCCACACATTTGTTGTTTCGGCTTGGACATCAAGTTAATTCTTGGTGCCATTGCTCCTCTTCTATTCATACAATCTGCCACATTTGAAGTAGGTAGTGTTCGATATGCCTCAATCAAATCTGGATCTGGAAGATTTCTCTTTAAAAATATTCTTTTACCAACTTGCATTAACTAGGCCTTCTTTTTTGATTAATTTAAATTAATATCTGCTAAAACTTCCTGCATTTTATCAGCTGAATTAACCATTTTCTTCATTTCTGCATCTGATAAATTAGCTTCAATAACATGACTAATTCCTGAACCATTAATTGCAGTTGGAGTTCCCAAGTATAAATCATGCTTAATACCATATTCCCCATTAATTGGTGCTGAAAGTGGTAAAACAATTGAACGATTATCCAAAATTGCACCAACAATTTGTACCAACATCATAGCAATTCCATAGAAAGTTGCACCTTTATTTTCAATGATTTGGCCACCTTTTTGACGAATATCGCTTTCAATTCTAGCTAATTCATCATCATCAATTCCATTACAATCTTTTAGTGATTTGCCTGAAATTGTTGACTCATCGAAGTTTTCAAATGAAGTATCGCCATGTTCGCCAAGAACCATCGAATTAACTTCTGATAGTGATACGTTCATTTTCTTAGCTAATTCAACTTGTAAACGAGCCGAATCAAGTGACGTCCCTGTACCAATAACTTTTTGTTTAGGAAAACCAGATAATTTTTGGGTTAACGTTGTTAAAATATCGACTGGATTAGCAGAAACAACAAAAACACCATCAAATCCAGATTTAACTACTGGTTGAATAATACTCTTTAAAATTGAAACATTTTTATTAACAAGATCTAATCTTGTTTCGCCTGGTTTGCGTGGAACACCTGCTGTAATTACAACCACATCAGCATCCTTAGCATCGGAGTATTCACCTGGATGAATATCACAATCACCAGCAAATGGTGTAATGTCTTCTAGATCCATTGAATCACCAACTGGACGTTTCTTTACAACATCTGTAATGATTAATTCATCAACTTTAGTATGTTGCAACAGGTCATTAGCAAAGGTAGAACCAACTGCCCCATCACCTACAAGTAATACTTTTCTAGTCATAAATTATTTCCTTTCATTTACAAAAAATGTAATCCTTTACAAAATTAATTATAGAAGTGATTGTTATAATTTGCAATATTTAAAATAAATATTCTTATTTTTGAAATTTTCAAAAGCAAGAATTAATCAATAATAGCCATTATAAACTTTCCTATTATCAAGTGATTAGTAAATTGTTTTATTAGAAATAGTCTTGAATCTTAAATTATTAATTTAAGAATTTATATTCAGTATGCTATCCTCGATTGCCACTTTAATAATCACTCTTATCATACAAAAGGGTACTAAAACCCTTTATGGATCTAAGTACCCTTTCAGCTTTCAAATTATTAATAATTATTTTTCGTTGCGAATAAACTTTGTCATCTGCATCCCTGCTTGACGACCAAAGACAACCGTTTCAGCAACTGAATTACCACCAATTCGGTTGTTACCATGAAGTCCACCAGAAACCTCACCAGCAGCATATAACCCATTGATAACATTACCATTAGTATCCAAAACCTCGGTCTTAGAATTAATGTGAATACCACCCATTGTGTAGTGAATTGCTGGATTAATATGAATTGCAAAGAATGATCCCTTTTCAATCGAACGATCCATTCCAGTAGTTCTGCCAAACTCACCATCATTCTTGGTATTTACGGCTTCATTCCAAGTTTTAATGGTTTCTTCTAGATTAGAACTATTAACATCAATTGCTTGCGCAAGATCTGCTAAATTATCACCATGTTTAACCAAGCCAATGTGATCATAAAATTCAACGGCTGTAAAATTATCACGAATACTTTGATCAAAAATAAGGTAAGCACCTTCTTCATTCAAATTTGTAATAGCATTGGAAACAATTTTACGAGTGTTCATTTCATTAACAAATCTTTTACCAGATTTATTAACTAAGATAGCACCCTCACCACGCAAACCTTCGCCAATCAAATAAACGTGATCAGTATCCGTTTGAGCAGTTGGGTGAACTTGAATAAAGTCCATTTGTTCTAATTGAGCATCAATTTGATCTGCTAATTTTAGTCCATCCCCAGTTGCACCTGGTTGATTAGTTGTCTTGTAGTCAACTAAGTCAGGACGATATTTCTTGATCAATTCCTTGGAAGAACCAAATCCGCCTGATGCAAGTAAAACAGCTTTAGCATTAACAGTCTTTATTCCCCCTTCAGTTTCAAGTTGAACACCAATAACATTCTTATTCTCATCTTGCAAGAGTTTGATTACCTTAGTGTTATTAAAGACAGGGATACCTTTTTGCTGTATTTGCTTTAACGCCCCAGTTATCAGATAGTTACCAACAGGAGCCATTGATGCCGGACGGTGAGCACGCTTTTTACTCATCCCACCAGTAATGGTTAAGTTAGTTAATTCGATTCCATGGTTGAGCAACCAGTCAATTGCAGCAGCTGAATGATCGACAAAGTATCGTAATAATTCACGATCATTCAGCAGTCCTCCACCTTTGAGAGTTTCTTGATAAAAATCTTCTTTATTATCAATGATTCCCTCATTTAATTGAACTAAACTTTCAGAGGCATTCATTCCAGAAGATGCGCGAGTTGTGTTACCACCTAAGGATGCGTTTTTTTCAAATACAGCTACATTCAAGCCTAGTTCATGAGCCTGAATTGCAGCGGTTAAACCTGCTCCGCCGGCACCTACGATAATTGCATCGTAATGACTTGCGATTTCAGAACTTTTATTTGGGGTAAAGACAAATTTTGCCATTTAAATAATTCTCCTCTGTGTTTCTTATTCTTCAGGCTCAGTCCGATCAATATTGGTCATTTGCATGTAATCCATCCATTCATCGTACTGTTCCTCAGTTACTTCACCACTCTTAAGAGCGGCTTCTTTTAGGGTAGTACCCTCTCTATCAGCTGTCTGCGCAATTTTAGCAGCTGCATGATAGCCAATATGTGGTGATAAGGCTGTAACTGTCATCAGTGAATTTTCAAGTAATTCATCCATCTTTTCAGAGTTGACAGTTAAACCAGAGATCATCTTATCAGCAAAGCCAGTGATTGTACCAGTTAATATATCACAGGTATCAAGGAAAGCAGCAATCATTACCGTTTTATAAACATTCATTTCAAAGTTACCTTGAGAAGCAGTAAAAGTAATTGTTGTATCATTACCAAAAACTTTAGCAGCAGCCATGGTAACTGCTTCAGCTTGAGTTGGGTTAACCTTACCCGGCATGATTGATGACCCCGGCTCATTAGCTGGAATATTCAGCTCATGATAAGCGGCTCTTGGACCAGAAGCCAAAAAACGAACATCTTGAGCAATTTTGAACATATCAGCTGCCAATGTTTTAAGGGCACCATGAACAACAGCAATTCCAGAGTGGTGAGCTAAGCCCCAGAATTTATTAGTCTTAACTTTAAATTCATGACCGTACACTGCGGATAATTTGGTAGCAATCTTTTCGGTCATCCCTGGTGCAGCGTTCAGACCAGTTCCGACAGCAGTTCCACCAATCGCTAATTCGTAAAGCGTTGGTTTCAATTCTTGAATATAAGCCAAATCATGCTTTAGTGCAGCAATATAACCGGAAACTTCCTGACCAAAAGTAATCGGTGTCGCATCTTGCAAGTGAGTTCGACCAACTTTAACTGTCTTCCAATATTTATCCTGTTTAATCTTTAATTCATCAATCAAATGCTGAACAGCTGGCTCCAAGTTATCAAGTGCCTCAACAGCAACAATATTCATTGCAGTTGGGAAAGTATCATTAGATGATTGACCTCGGTTAACATCATCATTAGGTAAAATATTAAGTCCAGGATGAAGTTTGTTAGCTAGATTGGCAACAACCTCATTCACATTCATATTACTTTGAGTACCCGAACCTGTTTGTAAAACGTGTAAAGGGAAATCTTTACGTAAGTCATCATCACTTAAGGTTAACAAATAATCAATTGCATCTTCTATTGCTTGACCCTTTTCTTTAGGCTCATCGCCGACCTCAACATTTGATTCAGCTGCTGCTTTTTTTAAATTCAAAAAAGCACGAACAATTGCTAATGGCATATATTCACCACTTGGGAAATTATTTCGACTTCTTTCAGTTTGAGGTCCCCATAGAGCATCTTTAGGGATTTTAACTGGCCCAATAGTATCACTTTCGATACGATATTCTTCTTCACTCATCGTAATTCTCCTTTAAATTGTTTTTTAATTTTAACTATTTTCTGTCATCATCGACTTTTAAACTTATAATACCTGGTTTTTATCATTTTTTCAATATTTTAAAAAATAAAGCGCTATTATTCAAAAATTTAAAATGCATCACAACTACGGCTTTTACAACTTTTACTTTTGTGCTAAAAAATGACTGACCAATCCAAGCAATAAACCCATTAAAGCAGGAATTACCCAGTCCATTCCAATATTTGCTAGTGGTAAAAATTTCATTTGCAAATATTCCAACTGTAAAGCCCAGGACTGCCGACTAATAACTGGTGGAAACGAGGTAATCATATCTAGGATCGCTGGAATTAATGTTAAGCCTATCCCCCACGCATAAACTTTTTTATCATAATTAAAATAAATTCCCGTGATTGATAAAATAATTAATACAATTGCAATTGGATAAAGGAACATTAGCATTGGAGTTGACCAAGAAATGATTGTATTTAACCCAAAGTTGGCAGTTATAAAAGAGGCAATTGTCATAATGGTCAACCAGACATGATAATTAACTTTACTGAAACTGCGATGAAAATCTTGTGCAAATGCCACGAGAAGCCCGACAGCAGTGGTTAAGCATGTTAAAGTAACTAGCGTTGCTAACAATGCATGCCCAAAACCACCTAAATAATATGTAATGATTTGATTAAAAGCTGTTCCTCCTTCTGACGAAATTTTAAAATGATTAAGTGTTGTAGCACCGAGCCAGATTAATCCAATATAAATAATTCCGATTGCTCCAGTGGCCATGATACCGGCTTTTGCCGTTATTTGTGCATTACTTTTGGCTGAAGTTTTACCTAAATGCCGAACAGCTGAAACAATTGTATAGCCAAATGCTAGTCCAGCCAAAGCATCCATTGTATTGTATCCTTGTAAAAAGCCGTTAAAAAAGCCCTGTCTTTGATAAGCACCTGTTACAACTTGCTTACCAGCTACTCCCATTGGAGAAAGAAAGCTCAATAAAAAAACAAAAAATAAAAGTAATAAAAAAATAGGATTAAGAATGCGTCCAATGCTATCCAAAATTGTCGACTGATTGTAAGAAATTAGATACGCTAAAATAAAAAAGATTGCTGAAAAAGCAAGAAGACATGGTCTACTATACTTTTGTGGCAAAACCGGCTGTATGCCAACTGCAAAAGAAATACTAGCTGTTCTTGGGGTAGCAAATAGTGGGCCGAGTGTTAAATGAATCAGGATCATAAAACCAAGTGCAAACTTGTTTCCCAGAGGACGACCAATATCATAAACTCCCTTAGCATGACTTGCACTAATTGCCAAAACAGCCATTAACGGTAATAAAACTGCCGTTAACAAAAATCCGACTGTGGCAATTCCCCATTCAGCACCAGCTAACTGTCCCAAATGAATAGGGAAAATCAAATTTCCTGCTCCAAAAAATAATCCAAATAATAGGGATGCAACTGCTAAATATTGTTTCCAAGTTAAAGGTTCAGTATTTAAATCTTTTTCTATTTTCCTCATTTTATATCCTCTCTTCTCCAATCAAACTATCAGCAATAAAAAAGGCATCCTCGAACTGTTGTTCAAGGATGCCTTAGCATGGTACCACCTATCTTACAATATCAATTGACATTGTCACTTCACGTACAGCATCTCTACGATACGCTAACACGATAATGGGTGTTACCAAACCAAGCTACTGTATTTTCACTCGTTAGCTCCAAGCTACTTTCAAATTGCCTTTACGATTCTTTTTCACCTAGCAGAACTCTCTTATACGTTGCCAGCAATTTTACTCTTCTTTTCATCACTTTTGTATTAATAATACTTTAATATTAAACTTATTTTTTGTCAAATAAAATTCAAAGATATAAATAATATTTGCTTTAAATCATCGAAACAATTTTTGTTCCATGCATTTGAGAAACTTTCAACTTAGTTGCTAAACTAGCAAAATTATTGCTAGTAATTCCTCCTCCAGGTAAAATTTCGATTTGATGATCGGCCCAAGTAATTATTTCTTGTAAATGCATTAAATTCTCATCAATTGGCTGATCAAGATTTCCCCCATGAGTTAATATTCGGCACACTCCGTGGCTTGCGAGCCACATGAGCGAATCATGTTGTTTTTCGCGTTTAATTTCATCAAAGGCCATGTGCATAACAACGGGCATTTTTAATGAATCAGTCAATGAAAGTAACCTTAACATTCTAACCTTATCTAACTCTTTTGAAGTAGTTAAACAGCCAAAAGTAACTGCATCTGCCTTGAGCATACTTGCAATTTGTATATCATTGACCATGATTTTGATCTCATCATCATTGTAGACAAAATCATCTCCACGGGGTCTAATCATCACAACAACTGGCACATTCTTATTATGCGCAAATTCGATTGAACTTTTAAGAACACCAAAAGATGGTGTAATACCTCCTACATCTAAATCACTATTAAGTTCAACTCGATCTGCTCCCGCAGCTATTGCACGAGTAAGATTAGTAAAATTTTCTACACATGCTTCTTTTAACATTGAATTACCTTCTTTTTTAATCAAACGTATCTAAAAGCTGTTCTAAATGCCTTTAGATAACATTTTTCAAGTTGAGATAACTGCCTAAGTCATTAATTATTGCGTGCTTTTATATTTTAATCTTATCCTTGCTTAGAGGATCAGACAAGTAATCTACTAAAAATTTATAAATAAAAAACACTAGACTATAAATAAAATAGACTAGCGTTTAATTAACTACCACATGCCAATGACTTTAGTCCAAATAAGACCACCGCCAAGCCAGATAATATTTAGGATAACCCCAATAATCGCACTTAGTTTCCACCAATCTTTGTTGGAAACATAACCAGTTGAAGATAAGAGCGCTGCAGGGCCAGCAGAATAACTAGAAGTTGATAAATATAGTGAACCATCTAAAGCCAGCATGAGAGCTGCCATGATTGGTGGAACTCCAGCACCAATTGCGATTGACAAGAAACCTGCATATAATGCAGAAATTTGTGTTGAAACACTCGGGAATAAATAATGTAAATAAAAGTATGCTAAATACAAAATTACTAAAACCCAAATCCAGTTCATTCCATTTAAGGCACTGCCTAAGGTCTTAGAGAACCATGGAAAGAATCCTAATTGCATTAGTTTTTGGGACATTAACATAATAATTGAAAGCCAAGTTAAAATATTCCAAGCAAAGCTTTGGCCAAGAATATCTTTAACATTGATTACTCCGCAAACTAGTAATAATGCAACGGCAATAAAACTAACAAGAGTAGCATCAATTCCAAATTTTGGTCCAACCAGCCAAAGTGCTACAGCTAGAACAAAAACTACGGCCATGATATCTTCTGCAAGGGTCATCTTGCCTAATTCTTTTAATTTGTTATCTGCCCATGCATGAGCATTGGGAGTTTCTTTAATTTTAGGTGGATAAATTTTATATAAAACAAATGGAACAATTAACAATGAAATAATACCAGGAACAAGTGCGGCTAAGAACCATTGCATCCATGAAATCGTAATATTTTGTGTTTTAGCAATTCCCAATGCAACCATGTTCCCAGCTAATCCAGTCAAAAACATTGTTGAAGTAACAATATTAACCTCATATTCGTTAAAAACAAGGTAGGCTCCCATCTTATCTTGAGTACCTTTTTTTGGATCAGAACCCATTTCTTTAGAAAGATTATCAATTATTGGGTACATAATCCCATTAACTCGAGCATTGTTACTTGGAATACCGATTGCTAAGACTGTCTCAACTATTGATAAAGCATAAGCTAGTCCCAATGTCTTTTTACCAAAGGTCTTAACAAAAAAGTAAGCAATCCGCTTGCCTAAGCCTGATTTTATAAAGCCAGCTGCCATAAACATACACATTGCTACCATCCAGGCAGTCGAATTTCCAAAACCAGCAGTAACCTCGTCCATTTTAAAAATTCCTGTTAAAGTAGCAATCACAATCGCAATAATTGTTGTTGCCATCATTGGCAATGGCTTAGTTACACAAGCAATGATCGTTGCAATAAAAATTGCAAATAAATGCCATGCTTGAACATTAATTGCAGTTGGTCTAAATGGCGTTAAGACCCACAGGATGATGCCAATTGCAACTGGCAAAATCCATTTTTTCCATTCAAATTTATCTAACATTTTTACTTCTCCTTAAAACTTTTTTGTTTTGCTTTTTTGATAGCTTGGTTAACAGCTTCTTTAAGTGCCTTTGTAGTAGTTGATGCTCCTGATATGGCATCAACTTTAGTAGAATTCTTCAAAACCATTTCTTGGGGAATCTGCTTAATTGCTATTGCACCTATCCTCTCAGTTTCATGACTTTCCAAAACTTCAATCTTTTTAATGGAATTATCTTTGTAAGTTACACGTACCAAGATTCGTCCGCCAATCCCACCTTCTGAAGAGCCAAGATACTGGTGTTCATGTAGTTCTATTTGGTCAGTCTTATTACCATCTAGAAGATCATTAATCTTAGGAACTTTTTCAGAAATTGTAATTTGCATATCATTCTTTGATGTTTTAGCTGCATTCTCACCAGCAATTTTCCCAAATATTAAACATTCCGCAAGATTACCGCCGCCTTGATAATGATTGGCACACATACCACCAAGCTCACCAGCACCAAACAATCTCTTAATCGGTTCTTCGTTAACATCCAAAATACGTGCCTGGCCGTCATGCTTCGGTCCCCCTTGTGTATTTAAAACAACAGGGGCTAACCTGATTGCATAAACTGGTCGTTTCATATCGAATTCTTCTAAGGATTCGGGCTTGCGATTGAACTGCATATCATTACCCTGACGGGCAAACTCATTAAATTGTAGTACTGTTTTTCTTAAATTTTTTTCTGGCACGTGTATTTTCCTTGCCAACTCTTGAACTAAATCAGCTTTAACTACCTTTTGGAAAAATTGTTGATACTTAAGTGTATGCTGTTTTTTTTCTTCAATAAATTTTTCAAATTGTTTACTATCGAAAACTAACCATACATTATTGTATGCATGAGGTAATAAATAATCACCATGTTGAGCAATGTGGCCATGTCTATATTTGGCATCTTCTCGCATAAAGCGAGTACCATCATCACCCACTACAAAAATAGAGCCGGATTTAACATTTTTCCAGCCGCTTATTTGCCTGCCACGCTCATTGGCATCTTCAGCAATTACGTAGCCAGGAACAATCCCTAAAGACTCATAATTCCCCATATGCCACATTTTTGCTCCTACTTCAGCTGCCATTTTCACGCCATCACCATTGTTATACAAAGTTCCTAATGGAGTTAACTTGTTGATATGAAGATAGTCTTGTTGCATTTCTTCATTATTTTCAAATCCGCCCGTAGCTAATACCACACCTTGTTTAGCATGAATATAGTACTGCTTGTGGTTGCGTGAAATTATTACTCCACAGATTTCCCCATTTTCGGAATTTTGTATCAAGTGTTTAGCTTTTGAATTTAACCAAATATCTATTTTATCTGCTCGCTTAATTACTTCATTTCGTATTACCTGCCATAATGCAGCATCAAAATCTTGGTTATGAACTAAGGCAAAATCAAAAGTTTCTGAGCCTTGATATTCGGGATATTCACAGAGAAATTTTTTGTTTGCCAAATGATCTCCAACATGGTAGTCACTTGACCAAATAAATGGATCTATTTTAAAGTATTTTCTGAAATAATCAGGCATTTGGATAAAACCATTAAGATAAACATCCAATATATCTTTATCCATCATAAACGGGGCATTTAGCTGTTTATAATAAGCCGTTATTTTGTCCTTGTCATGAGCCATTGCAACATGTTGAGCACAGTAGCGTGTATTGCCACCTTCATGTCCATAAGGGGCAACATCGACTAATAAAACTTTAGCACCATTATCGGCAGCAAATCGAGCAGCTGTACCGCCAGCTCCGCCAAAGCCTAATACAATTACGTCATAGGTACCATTCCACTTAGTTTTTTCATCGATCTTCATTTTTATTCTTCTTTTTTACTTTTGAATATTTTTAATCGCTTTATTAACAGCTTCCTTAAAAGCAGCACTAGTGGTACTTGCTCCACTAACAGCATCAACATCAGTAGTTTGCTTGTCTAACATTGCTTTAGTTAATACAGGTATAGCCTTACCACCTAAAGAAGGTGTTTCTTTTTGTTGCAAAGTTTCAATATTAATTAATCGATTGTCATCAGCTGTCACCCGTACAACAATTGGAACATCATTAATACCATTCTCACTAATTCCAATTCCCTGGTTTTCGCCCGCTTCATAATCAGTTGTTGTTGCATGTGCATCCGATTTAAGATCAGGATTTTGAGAAGCACCCGTTATAACATCAACTTCTTCAATTTTGCGTTTAGGCCAAGCTGCATTTTCACCAGCAATTTTCCCAGAGATCAGCAAATCAGCAATACTATTTGCTCCAACATATTTTGTAGCAAATATATCTCCTAGTTCTCCTGCCTCATATAAATGTGGAATTACATTGTTTTGCATATCAAGAACTTCACACTTTTCATTGCGCTTTGCACCACCATGTGTATGCAAAATATTATGTCTAATGGCAATGGCATAATATGGTCCATTGCTGAAAGCACGCATAGTGTCAATGTGACGATTCAAGAACATATCACGCTTTTTGTTCTCAGTAAGGTAGTTAAAATCAGCAACTGCCTCAGCTAATTTAGGAGCTGTAATTTTTTCTGCCAATTCTTTAATTGAATCTGCCTTAACTGCATATGAAATCAATTGCTTAATTTGGTCGGATTTGTCAGATTCATCACTTGACAGTTGATCATACTGCTTTTGATCCATAATAATATGCGGATGATTTTGGTTAGGAAGCATAATCCAGTTACCATGGTTATACTTATAGCCGTGTCTGTCTTCTTCATCTTCGCGGTAATAACGGGTACCATCATCACCAGCTATAAAAATACTGCCGTTAAATAGACTCTTCCAATTAATCATATATGCAAATTTTTCTCTTGGTTCACCCCTATTAAGAGAAAAGCCATGCGAATCATAGTTTGACATATGCCACAGGCGAGCACCCGCTTCAATTGCAAGGTCGATTCCCTTTCCTTGATTATATAGGGTACCAATCGGTGCTAGTGAACCCTGTCCCAAAAAGTTTTGTACCATATTCTGATTATTTTCAAAACCACCACATGATAAAACAACGCCATTTCTAGCAGCAACATTTCTAATCACATCGTTATGCTTAATTTGCACTCCTAGAATAGTTTTATTTACAGGATCTTGAATAAGATGTTCTGCTGGGCTTGAAAACCAAATATCAATTTTATCTAAGCGTTCATAAACTTTTTTGCGCAATAATTTCCAAAAACCGCCATTATACATCCCAGCAGTCATACTTTGGGAACGCATTGTTTCTGCATGTTTATATTCCGGATACTCACCCTTAGGTCTTCGACCAGTATATTGTGCTTCAATTCCAAAATACTTCTGCGAATATTCTTTCATTTTCATAACATTATTGACGAACGCATCTAAATCTCTGGGATCATATTTGAAAGGATAATATGTTTGTTTGTAGTAATCCCTTAGATCATTAAAGTTGTCACTCCAAGCAAAAGCACCACCAGCATAACGTGTGTTACCACCTTCATGGCCCTCTGGCGCAGAATCAATTAGTAAAACGTGAGCATTTTGATCAGCTGCAAATCTTGCAGCTCCAGCTCCAGCACCACCAAATCCGACAACAATTACATCATAGACAGCGTCCCATTTAAGAGTTGAGTCGTAGATCAAATTAATTACCATCACTTTCTTATTAAAAATTCCTATCACAAAAAATATAACCGTTAAAGTAGGTTTAGTCGAACTAATTTTTTAAATAAAAATAATAACTCTAGTTAAATAATTCCTTGTGCTGCAAGACTCTATTGCAATTTTTGATATTATTTAATATAATTCAAAAATATATACTTATAAATATTTTTTATTTACTTTAGGACTTATTATGAATGAAAAAGACTTGTTATATTTTTGCAAACTAGTTGAAACTGGAAGTTATACTACAACTGCTAATTACTTTAAAGTTACCCAACCAACAATTTCAATGGCAATTAAACGTCTAGCTGATAAGTTTGATGATCCGCTTCTCTTACAAAAGAACCGTAAAAGCAAGATTACCTTGACTGATGCAGGAGATTTACTTTATCAAAAAGCTAAAATTTTATTGCATCAAATTGCCAGTATTGACTACGATGTAAGGCATGCGAGTGATAAAAAAATTCGGCTGGCCTTTTCTGGTGAAGCAGGTAATTATTATATTGCTGATATTATTCAAAAATTCTATCAAGCCCATATAACCAACTTAATTGATGTTAATATAAAACGCTCTGCAGATGCTTTTGCCGATTTAACTAATGGAGATGTGGATGTTGCTATCTATTCATGGATGGTTCCTATTAATGACCCTGAATATTTTATTCATAACCTTCAGCGGACAGAGTTGGTACTGATTACGAGTCAAAATCACCCATGGCACAATGTTCATGAAATTAAAGCTGCGGATTTACGTTGCTGCAAATTTATTGCTCGTAAACGTGGATATTTAACTCGAGAATGCCTAGAACAGGAAGCAAAACTGGGTGACTTTTCCCCTAATATTGTTTACACTTCCCCAACAATGAAGTTAATGATTGATCTAGTCAAAAGAAACGTTGGCACTGCACTTGTAATGGAAAGTAGTGTTAAAGAAGAGAATGGTGTTCACATTATTCACTTAAAATCAGGGCAACGACTCTGGGCCTATATGCAAATTGCTATGAGGAAAAGTTTTGTTCCCAACAAATATCAACGAGCGGGAATTGAGATCTTAAGAAATTTTCGTCCAAAAAATAAGTGAACATATTTAAAAAGGCAGCAACGTCTAAATGTTGCTGTCTTTGTTTATCTTTATTTGAATAGAATGATTGCCATTTTTATTGGGCAATGATTTGCGCACTCTTGGCATCAAGATCTGTCCACTTGAGATATCGCGTTTCTGAAATTGCTACAAACTTAGTTTTCTTTATTTCTTTAGTTGCTAAAACTATAACCTTTCGGCCCTTAGGAATATAGTATTTCTGATTAATAACGCCCTTGCTGCTATAAATACGAGCATTACGCTTCACTTTATAACTTACTGCCTTAAAAGGCACAACATTTGTTGCCAAGATGTACTGCTTTTTCTTATTTTTGGCATTAGTGATGAATCTAAGGTAGTTTTCACCTTTTCGGTTATTAAAACCATTAATATAAACAACGGTTCCCTTTTTTAATTTTTTATTCTTAATTTTCTTAAAATCTTGATTATAAATTACACTGTTTTTAGTAACCTTAACATAGCGGTTAATTAAAGTTAGTGCATTTGCATTGTTCTCAGTTGGTTTCTTACCAGTTTCATTTTGATTTCCATTGGGCCGATTGGTATCAGTAGTTTGGCTTTTCGCAATATTTTGGTCTGTAGTTAAAGCATTGGTTTCCTTAGCCAAGACAGGTGTTACCATACCTAGGTTCAATAGAGTAGCACCTATTATACTTAACAAAATTTTTTTAGTCACTATTATCCCTCATTACTAATTAAAATCTATTTACTTTAATTTTACTACATTCCTGAATAGATATCTGCTCTGAACTAAGTTAAATTAATTTTACGTTAGCAACAGGATTGCTATATACTGATTAAGATGGCTTAGAGTATATTGAGATGTATTTTAGGAGGTTAAAATGGCAAATCCCACAAATAAGCCAATTGAAATTTTAGTAACAATTGATCAGAATTACATAAAACCACTTGAAGTAATGCTATATTCCCTAAAAATTAATAGTTTTACAGACAAATTCAGGATTTGGTTAATTCACGACAATATTGCAGATAAAAAATTAGTTGCATTGACAACTTTTGCGCAGAAAATTGGTATTGAAATTCAACCAATAGCAATGGCATTAAATATTTCTTTCCCGGATTCACTTCTTAATTTACATGACTATCCTAAAGAAATGTACTTTAGACTACTATCAAGTCAAATTCTTCCTTCAGATTTACACCGCATTATTTATCTTGATCCAGATATTTTAGTAATCAATACACTTCGTCCACTATGGGAGCTTGATCTTCAGGGCAAAATGTTTGCTGCTGCTGTCCATGAAGGATTAACTGATATTATGAGTTCAATAAATCAACTACGACTTGGTACGACAACTGATTATTTTAATTCTGGTATTATGCTAATGGATTTAGATCAAATGCGTGCAAAAGTTAATCTGGAGGACATTTCTAAGGCAATTGCCAAGCATCATGACACCTTAATTTTACCCGATCAAGATATTCTAAATTATCTATACGGTGAAGAGATTTTAAAAATACCTGAAACTCAATGGAATTATGATGCTCGCTACTATTCAGTATATCTTGCACGAAGTACAGGTAAAATTAATACTGAATGGGTTATGAGTAATACAGCAATTTTACATTTTTGTGGTAAATCGAAGCCCTGGCAAAAAGAAAATCATTCTCGCTTTAAAGCGCTTTACCTCAACTACCTACATTTAACTGCTCGAATTAAAGATTACCAAAAATAAATATAACATTTAGCTTTTTTCTATTGAAGGACGCAATAACTGTGATAAAATAATAAAAGTTAGAAATATTAAGCTATACCATGATTCAAATGTATTTTTATAAGAAATACATTTGAAAATTGGATGTGCTTTGTATAATAAGTTTTATAGAAAAGAGAAGGAAATATGGCTTCAATCAATAAATCTGAACTTACTAAAGAAGTTGCAGCAAAGACTGAACTCAAGCAAAAGGAGACCGAACAAGTCATCGATGCCTTAATCGAAACAATTAAGGAAAATTTGGCTAAAGGTGAAAAAGTTCAAATCATCGGTTTTGGATCATTTGAAGTTCGTGATCGTGCAGAAAGAAAAGGTCGGAACCCACAAACTGGTAAGACTTTAACTATACCTGCTACAAAAGTTCCTGCTTTTAAGCCAGGTAAGGCTTTGAAAGATGCAGTTAAATAAGTAATCTAGTTAAAACAAAAAACAACGGGATTATCTCCCGTTGTTTTTTGTTTAGCGTTTTTGATGATTTAACTTCTTGGCAAAAAAATCGCCAACTATTTGAACTATAAAAATCAAAATTACCACAAGAGCAGTTGCAATAAATGTCACATCATTATTAAAACGATTGTAGCCATATGAAATTGCCGTATTTCCTAACCCGCCAGCACCAATGGCTCCAGCCATTGCCGTTAAACCGATTAAACTAATGATTGTTACGGTTGAAACGCGAATCAGTTCAGAACGTGCTTCATTTAAGTAAACATTGAAAATTATATCCCATATAGTTGCTCCTAAACTTTCTGCAGCTTCAATTTTTCCTTGATCAACACTTTCTAAAGCAACCTGAACCTGCCGAGCATAAAAAGGAAAAACACCTAAAGTTAAAGGTACTAATGCAGCATTTATTCCAATTTGGGTCCCAACAATTTTTTGCGTTACTGGTGCAATAAAAGCGAGTAAAATAATGAAAGGAATTGCCCGAAAAATAGAAACAACTTTATCACAAAGATTAAATAAAAATTGGTTTGGCCGAATTCCTTCTCTTTTTGTTAAAACTAAGATAATTCCAAAAATTATGCCAAGAATACCACCAAAAATGCCTGACCAGAAAGTCATAAACAAAGTTTGACCGATACTTGTCGCCCAACCAGTATCACCTAGCCAGCCAAGTTCAACGACGTTAGGAAAAGCCCTGCTAAACCAATTAATCATACAAATTCCCCTTTTCATTTAACCGCGTAACTGCCACTTTTGCCTCTTCTAAAAAGCGAATCGTTTCCTGCTGTTTATCTTTATTCCCTTTTACTAGAACAAGAAGTGTCCCAATTGGTTCTCCATTTAAAAGTTCAACATTACCGTATAACATGCTTACTTCAACACCAATTTTACGGTAAAGGTCAATGACAATTGTTTTGGTAACATTATCCATATTATAAACCAGTTGGTAAATGGCCTCATTTTCAGTTAATTTATCTAATTTAAGTGATTGCAGGATGCTAATTACTTCACCTGAACCGCCAACAAAATTTTGGGTTAATTCAGTTTGAGGATGAAGAACAACGTCACGCAGTGATCCTTTTTCAATTATTTCTCCTCGCTGCATTAAGGCAACTTGGTCACAAACCTGTTTGACAGCGCTCATTTCATGAGTAATTAAGACAATCGTTAAGTTTAACTCATCCTTTAATCTTTTTAATAAAGTTAAAATTTGTTGAGTATTTTGCGGATCTAGTGCACTAGTTGCTTCATCTGAAATCAATATATCTGGTTCATTAGCAAGAGCTCGAGCTATTGCAACACGTTGCTGTTGACCACCGGAAAGTTGAGCAGGAAAGAAGTCAGCCTTGTCTTTTAAATCGACTAAATCAAGCAGCTTTAACGATTTAGCTGTTATTTCTTTTTCTTTAAGACCTGAATGTTTTAATGCAAAAGCAATATTTTCAATCACACTAGTCTCATTTAATAAATTAAAATTTTGAAAAATCATTCCAATTTTTCTACGTGCCAGTTGTAGCTGCTTAGTTTCGATTACTTGTTTTCCATTTTTTACAAAGTCAGTTCCATTTACTCTGACATTACCTGCAGTTGGTTTTTGCAAAAGATTAATTGTTCTAACCAAAGTTGACTTACCTGCACCAGAAAAGCCTACTATGCCATAAATACTTCCTTTTTCAACTGTTAAGCTAACGTCATGCACAGCATGAACTGTGTCTTTATCCCGATCAGAAAAATCAACGTTGACATGCTCTAACTCGATAATCCCCATAAAAATTCGCTCCGTTCACTAAAACTTGATGTCCCACGCAGGCTGAGTCATATTACCATAGTACTTCTTGATTAAGCGTTTAGTTTCAGCTGTTTGATATGCTTTAACCACTGCCTGGTAATCCTTGTTATTTTCTTGACCTTTTTTCGCACAAATAATGTTTACCCATTGGAGTGAATCTTTATTTAAAGGTTCAATAAAGATTGTTTGCTTTTCTCCTAAACCAGCAGGACCCGCAAAATCGTTATTAACAACAGCAGCATCGACTGAATTAATTACCCGACCACATTGATCAGCACTAATTTCTTTAATTTTTAAATTTTGTGGATTTTTAATGATATCCGCAACCGTAACTAGTGCCTTATTGGGACGTAATTTAATTAAGCCAGCATTCTTTAACACTAATAATGAACGAGATTCATTAGTGGCGTCATTAGGAACAGCAATTGTTGCTCCCTTAGGTAATTCATTCAACTTATGATATTTTTTTGAATATAATCTGATTGGATTAACCTCTGTTCGACCAATTGCTACAACACCACCATGATTAGATTTATTCCATGCCTTTAAGAAGGCATAATGCTGAAATGAATTCAAATCGATATCACCGTTTTTTACTGCTTTATTGGGTTGATTATAATCCGTAAAATTCTTAATCTTAATTGTTACCCCGTACTTCTTTTTAGCAAGAGCAGCGGCATGATTCCAAATATCTTGTTTTGCTTTAGTTTCACTAACAATTCCTACTGTGACAATATGACTTTTCTTTGACTGATTAGTGTTACTACTGCTACGTCCAAAACTAAACCAACCGCCAACAGCAATAAGCAAAATAACTACAGTACCAATAATAATATTCCTACTCTTTTTCGTCATTTTAAAACCTCCAAAAACAAAAAAAGCACTTATCCTATCATAAGGACGAGTGCTTCGTGTTACCACCTTTAAATTCATTTATTACTCACGTAATAAATCTCATTAGCTATCAACCAATAGCTTGCAAGGATAACGGATGCAATTCCGCCACTAGCTAAATATCACTAGTAGTCATCATTTCAAGCCCATGTTCACCATTAACCACCAACCGATTCTCACCACAATATCGGCTCTCTTTATTAGTAAATAGAATAGTTACTCTGCTTTTCAAGATGTATTAATTATTTAATTGTTTATTAATTTAGCACTTAAAATATGAGCTGTCAACTATTTTCTTAAAATTACTACTTGCGTTGATAAGTTAAGAAATCATAATAATAAGTATTATTTGCATCTGGTTGATGAGCAACGCTTTTGATTAAAACAAACTTGTCATAATCAATTTGTGGCATTGTAACGTTCCCAATAAAATTAGCTTTTATAACCGTTTTTCTAAATAATCAACTTGTGAAATTAAAGCTTGAAAAACTGACCGCCCTCCAATAACATAGTTTTTTTCATTTTTATGACATTTTAGCCATGAGTTTAACTCGGTAAGTGAAGAAACAATCTCAACTTGGCTATTTCTTTGATATTTTTGAACCAACTTTTGATTCTTTGTTAGGATAACATGATGTCGCTTGGGTAAAATATTTGGTAAACTGGTAAAAGTTTTTCGGCCCATAATTATTGAATGCCCCATTGTTAATTCCTTAAAATGTTTCAAATCAGCAGGCAAATACCATGGTAATTGACCATTAAAACCAATTTGATGTGACAGATCTTCGGCCCAAATATAAGTAAGCATAATTTCACCTCCCTTTAATTATAAAAGCTATTTAGAATAAATTACTTAAGACATGCTTTTTCTATTTAAAATTGCTATAGTAAATATATGGCAAAAGATAAGGAGAATGATATGACTAAGAAAGCAGATCAACAAACCGAAAAAAATTTCAATAAAATGAAGGTAACTGAAGCAGATTTGGTAAGAGATTTGCAAGCCGTAGTAAAAGATCCGAGCCAAATCGGTAAATTAAGCGATGAAATTTTTCAGAATCATCAAAAATGGTTAAAAACAATTATGCCTAATTATACACCTGAAATTCATTTGGCAATTGTCAACTCCTATGAAAAAGATAAACGATACCAATCCTATTATGATGATAAGGCTGGTAAAGGTGCAACTAAAGCTTTAATTAAAATTGTTAATGAACATTTAGCAAGTTAACCTTGGTAGTTGATATCAATATTAAAAAGCGTCCCTTAATTTAGGAACGCTTTTTAATATTATCTATTTATGTTTATCAAATATCAGTGAAACCAATGAATATGCTTATCTGTAAACGCTAATAAGTCATTACTTAAATATAAAATATAAGTAATAAACAATGTTAAGTTTGCATCACCTTGAAAAGCTGTAACTCCCCATAAAATAATTGACATAATACCCTGAATTGTCCAGAAATAATATTGTTCCCGAAAGCGCATTGTACATAGTAATGACCCAGTAATCCCGATTGCTCCTGCAGTAGCATCAATCCATGGACGAGGACTAATAAAGATTTGGGTGTCCATATAATAAAGCATGCTAGTTACAATAGCAAAGAAAATAGCCGTCAATAACCATTGCAAAAGTCCCATCCCTCGAATACTTTTTTCTGTTTCTTGCTTCCAGACTGGTAGAAGTAATACGGGCAAATCAAGAAGTATAATGTATGACGCTTGTAAAACAATATTGGCATAATTTCTTGCGTAAATAGAAATAATTATATAGATAATTGCTGATAATAATCCTAGAACTCCATTTATTTGCTTAGCATTTGTAATTGCCAAGGTACAAGTAAATCCCATAATTGCGGCAATCATAGTAATCACTGCAAGAATATTAAGCGGCGAGGAAATTGTCGTTCCAATAATAATCCCAATACCAAGCATAAGTAGCATGTATGTCTTAAAACTCCATCCACGCAACTGATTTATATACCATTTAAGCCGAAAAATATCAGTATTAAGCTGTAGTTTCATAGTTTGATCCAACCTATTTTAAAATTTATGCCAAGAGCACTTTTTCATCATATCATTAACAAACATAATTTAAAAATATTATGACTAATATTCAGCTGATTTTAAAGTTGGTCAATCTACTTGTTCATATGCTAATTTTTCGTTTTCATAGGTTAATAATTTGTCATCAAAGTGGTCAATCTTATAATTTAAATAATTAATTGTCTTTTGTAATTCTTTAGCTTGCATTTGTAACTGCTGTCTTTGACTTATTAACATTTGCTTACGCAGCTTAGAAGGTGATTGCTTATGAAATTCAGAAACAAATTTTTTTAATTCCCGAATAGACATTCCTGCTTGACGCAGAGCTTTAAGATAAAAAATCCAGTTTTTATCATTGTCACTATATATCCTATACCCCTACTGATTGCGATGAATTTTAGGGAGCAAACCGATTTTTTCCCAGTAACGTAAAGTATCTTTTGTTAATTCAAATTCTTGACTAATTTCATTTATGTTTAGTTGTTTATTCACTTTGTTCATTCCAATCATTAATTCTTTGAACTTGAGCAGGATCTCGATGATTGAAAATGAATTGTCTTCGGGATAACCATAATATCCCATTGAATCAATTAGCATAATACTACCTGGTCAGTCTACTTCTTAATTTATAGAAAGAATACTCCTTAATATGCACTCCAAGGCAACTTTTAAGTTAAAAGCAACAAATTAGTAAGTTCAGTATAAATAACAGTTTAAATTAAATTAATTTATTATGCTAATAATCATAATTTCAATTTCTTTCATTCAAATTAACGACAAATTAATGCGATTTGTTTTAAAAGCAATTAAAAAATAGTGTCTTTCATCAGTGAAAAACACTATCTCTTTTAATTAATAATTATAGTATAACTTAACTTTTATTTGTTTTCAGCTTTCTTAGTTACTTTTTTAACGTTTTTCTTAACATTCTTTTTGACGTTTTTAGCAGCTTTCTTAGCCTTTGCTAAGGTCTTTTTACCTTGCTTAGAAACAACTTTTTTGCTATCTGCTGGGTGATCAGTTGGAACATCTGGCAATGGGTTAACAATCTTACCTTGTTGTTCTTTTTCAACAACCGGTGTTAACCAATTAATTTCCGCAGTTAAATTATCACGGTACTTTTTAGTGTAACTAGCTTTGTTATTGGTAAAGTGCTTCAAAGTATCTTTATATAAATTTAAACGCTTTAAGTTAGATAATTTTGCGCCTTTCTTTACAGCAACATTGTAATACCGATTAGCCCGCTTATGAGCTTTTGACCATTTAGCATTGACTTTGATTGGCTTTAATTTCGGCTCCTCAGTCTTTTTTTCATCTTGTTTTGGTTTTTGTACGTTTGTTGTAGCATCTGCCTTGTTACCATCTTTACCAGTCTTAGCTTCCTTATCCGGAGCTTTAACCTCATTCTTTTGTCCGTTATCAGCAACTTTATTTGTTGAAGTTGGATTTGTTTCTGCTGCCAATGTAACAGCTGATTGACTAACTACAGGAGCAATCGAGGTTACTCCAGCAATTGCTAATTCAATAATTTTTTTATTTAATTTCATAGTTTATTTACCTTTCTTAACTAATGTAACCCTTATTATAATGACTATTGATCATTAAGTAAACCTATTATGCAAATTAATTATCAAAATATAATTATATATACTAGTATAATTTAGTGTGAAACCGAGCTCTTTCTACATTAATACCCAAAATAACGCTGCTATCTCAATCAGCAAATTGAATATTTAACAATAATGATCTTTTTAAAGGTTAAATTATTTCTTTTATTCCTTTTTTACCGTGCGAAAGTAACAAAAAAGCTTGTAATCCTAGATATCACAAGCTTTATAAAAGTATTTAAGGAGAGTACAGGCGTTAATTATAACTTTTTATATAAATTATTGTGTAAAAAAATTGGTTTAAAGGTATTTAATGCCTTTAAATAAATTAAAGCAGATGAACTTGGATACCTTTTTGGATACCTTACTATTTTTTCAGTTCTGCTCTACGTTGCTCAATGTATTCTTGCATGGTGTCTAGGTCTTCTTCAGTGGCGTTTTTTAAAATAAAATTTTTAGCAGTTGAGCGTTTATTTAAATAGCGCTTGCGCTCTTTATTTTTGCTATCCCACTTTCGATTGGCTTTTTCTCGCGCTTCACTTAATTTGCCCATTTGATCACCCCTACAATCGCTATAATTATTACTACCGCAATTATAACTGTTTTAATGATCGTTTTGGGCCTCAAGTCTATTTTTGTCTTGATTGTCCAGTTGCCTTTTTGTTTTTTAAAATTATATACTTTGTTCATTGCTATTTTCCTTTTCCTATTATACTTACTTTAGAATGCAACAAAGATGGGCTTGGCCCTCACCTCCTTACATATATAATACACTATAGAGCGTACATTGTAAACTATATTGATAATTAATTTAATTTTTTTGCAAAAAAAAATAAGCACCCTAGGAATACCCTAGAGTGCTTATTTATATTTTTCAAAAAAACGCTTTTTCGGCATGTTCATAGCCAATTTTGCTATGTAATTTGCAAAAATAGCTGTTTTTGCTATTTTACTTCGTCAGTTTTATGTTTAGCCCACTAAAACCTTTCTTTAAGTCTTTAGCGAACTTTGCCTTAGTAATACCTAGCTTAGATAAGTACCCCCACGGGTCAGTGTGATTGGTATTACTGTACCCATGCTGAACTAACCAAGCGTGAGTTTTAATACCTTTAGGCTTGCCATCGTCAAGTGTCAGCGGAATATTATACTTTTTAGCGGCCCACCTCAGCCAGTTAACATAGTGCTTATAGGCCTTCATTGCCCGCTTGTGGTTGGTAAACTCGCACAGCTCAATCTGTACTGGGGCCATACTGTTAGCCGGCATACCTGCGCCCCAGGCGTCATAGCCCAGTGAACCGACCTGGTAAATGTTTTTATCGTCTATCACTAGATGAACATAGGTTTGACTGGCATGGATTCCTGTTTTCATGTTGTGTGCTACCGCCCACGCCTCCCCATTAGGTGTCGCTGTTGAGTGGGCCACAATAAAGTTTTTACTAGCAACGTGTGAACTACCTTCATTAGCACTGAGTGCGTATTTATATTTACGTTTCATTATTTAGCCGCTTCCTTATCTGTAGTTATCTCTCCATTAGAGTTAATATTTGCTACTGACTTACCGTTCGCTAAAAAAGTTAATCCAGTAGCTTGTTTCAGTTTTTCATTATTGAGTTTGGCCACTTCTTTTTCGGCAAACGCCCTAATTGCTTCTTCGATCTCTGGCGTAATGTTGATCTTGTGATTCCGCAGGATATTGCAGACGCTCGTAATGACAATGTCCATCTTCTTGGTACCGTCACTGCCAGTGGTTTCTGCCTCATGGACAAAGGCCGCTGCCAGGTCTGGAATCTGGGCAATCCACTTGTTCTTAATGGTATGGTTAAGACTGTAGAGCTTAACTGCCGAGTAGGCAATAATTGCCAGTACAATCAAAGCGTAGTAACCCATGTCTAGCATTTCTTTAATGTTCATATTTTCCTCCATCAAAAAAGAGCACCAACCTAGTGCCCTTTTATTTTTTCTAGTTTCTTTTTTAGATTTTCGTTTTCTTTCTCTACCTTAAGTCGGCGATCCCTCTCAATGTGGTAATACTCCCGAAAATCGTCCCGCTCGTTTTTCAAAGCCTCAATAATTGCATCGTAGTCTGCTCTGTGTGTCTTGTGTGACACCGCTAAGGCAGTGGCAATCGCTCCGACAAAGACGCCAAGCACCTGAATCATGTTTGACCAACTTTGCAAATTGCCACCTCCTTAACTCTTGTATGCCGACCTGACAATCAGTGCGAAAATAATAAAATCGCCGATAACTGTGTGGGCCATTGCCATTTGCCCGGTAAAGACGGCATGCACCATTTGTGTTAATGCAAGCATGCAAATAACAGACCCACATAGGATTAATAATACATGCTGCCAGGACTTGCTTTTATTGCCTGTTAAAGCAAATAAAAGCAGCCCTAGGCCCAACGCCAAAATAGTAATATCTAGCCGCTGGTCATTTAAAGTTTTCACTAATTCAGGTGGCCAAAAAAAATAATTTCGGTCAAACCAGAGGGATGCACCAATTGCAATAATTGATATACCTGCTAGCGTTTGTTCGAAATTATTGTTAACATTATTTAGCAGTCGTTGCCACATAATCTTTACCCATAATTTCTCGATAGTTATCAGGATGTGGTCTGTAGTAGTATATTTCCATTTTTTAACTCTCCTTATTTTTAAATGTATCGTGTAATTAAATAGTTTTCTGGGTCAATTTCAAATAGCTGAAGATATTGACCATAACCAGCTAAGCAACTCAGCACATAGTATGTTTTCGCTCTATCCAAATCGTTATACTGATCAACTAATTTACCCCCATAAAGTGTGCAAAGTTGATCAACCGTGCCTTGATATACAGTTCCTGAAGCTAGTGTAAAAGAATATTCTTTAGCCATGATATAGTTTCCACTATCATCAGTGTTGCGTACAACTCTAAAACCGCCCAGTGTGGCATTCATGTTTAGTGCATGATAACTAGCCCCTTGTGGGACATAATAGCAATTGCTTAGCTTTCTGAATCTTTCTCCCCCAATAATTAGGTTATTCATTTCCTTACCATTTAACAGCATGAAGGCACCTCCTCCACACTGAACTGATGATATAGTTTAAGGTAAATAGAAGCCCTATATACCCCCCCAGTTGGGATTGTGCCGACTATTTTGCCTTCGCCGAGTTGAGCTGTGATATCACTCCACTTAACCCAAAATGCGCCCTCTGAAAAGTCCGTACGTCCAGTAGCATAGTCGCATTGTAAAACGCCATTTAGCAAAGCATATTTTTCATTTTTATAAACCAAAAAAGCGGGAATCGATACTGCGTGTTCCCACTTAATCGTTGTTTTTGTAAAACCTGCTCGCCGCAACTTAAAGAAAAACCAATCGGATTCCCCAGAAGTAGACGTCAATTCATACCAGTCAGTATCAGTTAAAACATCACCTTTTTCAAATTTGTATATTGGTATTCCACTTGAATAAACTTTACCCCCAATAATGAGATTGTTAACTTCTTTTCCATTTAGTAGCATTCGATCACTCCTTTAAGGTGTACCAACGATCACATTTGGATGAGCTTTAGAGTAGGCTGTCCCCGTTGCTAAATCGTCACACGGATGGACTATTTCCCGGTCTCTGAGTTCAGCGTATTCATTTTTTAAATCGCTAATATCGCTAGTGTTTTGTGTAATATCTGGCATCGCAATTGATATATTTCCATTACTATCGGGCTTGATGCCGTTAACGGTAGCAACACGACCAGCATTTTTTAGTTTTTCATCAATAGTCGCATTGTCATACATCCCGTTGACTTTGGTGGTTAACGTCTGCCAGTCATTTTTAGTGACAAAATCGCTAAAGTCGATATTGTTAAAATCAAGTTTTAACTGATCTAACTTTTGAGTAATTTTATCAGCTTTACTGTCTAATTCTGGCAAAGTAGTATTCTGCAATGTGTTGATTTTATTAATAATATCTGTTAAGTGATTAGTTAAATCGACTTTTAGATTTGCTTCAAATTGTATAAATTCTGTCTTTAAGTCTTCTCGCTGTTTATCAAATTCAGCTTCAGCATCGGCTTTAATGGCTGCTATTTTATCGTCATAGCTTGCCAGTATTTTTTGAAATGCAGAAATTGACTGATTGAAGCTACTCTCTTTATCGGTTTTAAATTGATCAATATCGCTTTCAGCTTTTTTAACGATAGATTCAACATGCGTTAACATTGCCTCAGCTTTAGACCAGTAGTTTTCATTGTCCACTGGCAAATCAGCCTGTTTTACCACCTCAATGTGGAAGTTGGTAGTCGTATCAATCAGCTTGTTAGTGCTGTCAGTAATCTCGAACCATGCATCCCCACTCTCCTGGTATACGACTGTATTTAACTTATATTTAATTGTCCCTGCGGCTGCATCTACTATTTCAACACTGTCATCAGCAACCATTTTGCCGCCGTCTTTATTTTCACCAAAGGCAATTTGACAATCAGTAAGATTGTAGGCTGCACCAGTTGCTGTAACCAGGTTTGCAGTTAATACCAAGCCACTTTCAGATTGCCGAATAGTAATTCGGTCAACATCAACCGATGTTGTGTTTTTATCGGTCTGTAGCGTCAGGTTCGGTATGCTCATCGGCTTTCGCCTCCTTATCATTTTCTAATTGATCATTAGCCTTAACTAGCAGCTTTTTTAGTTGATTATTTTCACTTTGCAGTTTAGCAATCGTCAAAGCCTGGTTGGCAATATTGCTTGCCAGAATACTGGCAATTTCATCATTCATTATTTCACCTAATTTCTATATTTAGCCGGTACCATATCTCTAACTATCGAACGAACTTCTGAATTAGTCGTGTAGTACGGCCCAGCATAAGTTCTAATATTTTCCGCCGTGACAATTGTGCTATCACTAATTGACCCAGTGTTAGGTCCTATACTAGTCACATGACTTCCATCACTAATTTCAACTTGTCCGGAAGACAGCATAGAAATGTAGTTGTCTGACTTAACCCAGATCGCATGACCTCCATTCATTGGGTAAAGTTGGCCCGGGCTATTCGTACCTACATATACTGCCATACTTCCATCTGGTGTTTTCGAATACAAGGCACCCTCAAGCTGAAATGCTCTAACATTTAAAGCTTCGACTGTATCGGCTGTTAGATGTGAAGCAATAATATTTCCGCGGCTATCTATAGCAGCGTCCGCATAACCGTATGAATTGACATATTCCAGACCATTGCTGTTAAAACGCATATAAGAACCGTCGCTGTTTAGTGCTCTGATTTCAGTTGGATTTTTATACGTCTGAGTTCCGGTTGCATCCACAAATTGCAGAACTGCAGAGCCGCCCGACTCAATCCAGCTTTGCACGTCATTAAATTTACCATTGATATTAACCAAGTCCTGGTCAAATTCATCAACACGGCCCTTTAAACCATTAAAATCATCGGTAATTATGCCAATATTTTTGGCAATGTTTTTTTCGGCGCTTAAACGGTCAGCACCTTCTTTTTTAAGGGCTTGATGGATTTGCGTGACCAGGTCACGTTCTGCATCAATTTTGTGATTTGCTCTACCAAATTTTGCATTTGCATTGCTATTAGCCGTTTGTAGGAGTAAATGTTCATAACTAATCGGTAAACTTCCAATCGTTTTCGACACGTATTGGTGGCCTAACGCATCAAATGTCGTACTAATCACTCTGGCTGTAATTCTGACGCCTAGGTTTTCATAATCAACACCAACTGTGTCGTAAAGATTAGCTTGCTCAATTTTACCAACTTCTTTTTCTGTCAAAGTACACGTAGGATCAGGTTGGCCAATTCGATATTCTTTCATGTAAGCCTCAGCCAAACTTTGCAATTGCGTAATATCATCTGCCGTTGGTGCTCCGGTATCGTTGTCATTGTTCGGTGTCCAGTATTGACTTAAATCAACCGGTTTAATACGTTGGAATTCCTTTCCCAGTTGGTTATCGGCATAAACGATGCTGTCTGGCAAAGTAACATATATTTCCTGCTGTGGTTGATCATCTACATCGTCATCACTACCACTATTGCCAGCTCCCCAATTGGGTTCTACATCAGTATCAGCTGAGTAGTCCAGACTGGAACTTAAAATCCAGCCTGTATGGCCTTGCCACGTCACCTGACTCCAGCTTTCGCCTTGCACGTCTGCTGTAGCAGTAACTTGCACTTGCTGATGAGCCGGTATAGTATAGCTAATTACGGTACCACCTGGTTTGTCATGTAACTCAATTTGACCAGTATTACTTACTTCATGACTAACGTAATCCTTTGGTTTTTTAGGTTTAGTGGTTTTTTTATGATTAAAATCGCAACTAGAAGCTTCAACCCATTTATTAGATGCCAACTTATAAAAAATATCATTACCAACTGTTGCTTGACCTAAAATTGAATAATATCCTTCGGTAATTCTCCTTTTATTCGATTTATTTGGAAAATCATAACAACTAGAGCCTTTTTTAACATAGGTTTTGCCGGATGCTGGTAAATATACCATGTCACCTTTTTTACTAAAGCTTAGGTGAGGACCATAAACCCACTCATCATACCCAACTTCATACCACTTCATACCATTATCATCAATAGCAATATGCTTGTAATTAATTCTGGTACCTTCTTTAAATGTGAAACCCAAACGGTAATGATCACTACCCTTAAATGGTGATTTATAGGCATGAATTACATCAATAGCAACTGTAGCAGTTCCACTTTCGCTATAAATGATACCTTTAGAGTCAGAACCAGTCGAGGTGTGTCCTTGACCATTACCGGCATTAACAACATAATCACCGCTCTTGTCAAAAGTGATGAAATTGCCATCAACCCAAGAACTATCAGATAGCATGTACCAATCATTACCATTCATTGGTTCTGGATCGCTGCTGCCATCAATTTTTCTTACTAATTGTAAATGTTGCCCATTCTTAACTGACCCCACAACGTTGTGACCAGGGTATGGACTGTCGTAAGTGGTTAAATCCCCAGCCCCCAGGTATTGGACTGTGCCTGTTCCGTCTAGCTCATTACCCGCTTGAGTCATGTCAGTTGGTAGTGGTGTCTTAGGTGTCGGGGTGTATTTCGCATAAGGAAATATACCCGTAAATAACTGAGTAATATTGTCAGTGCTTTCTAAGCTGCCCATATCACGACCATGTTTTATTACTTCGCCAGTGTATTTACCAGGATTTTTTAGTAATGAAAAATGATAGTTGTTAAAGACCCAATTACCTTTATACAAAGCTTGCATCGATTGTGTGGCTTCATCGCCTTCAGCATCGGCACCAATCAAAATAGCACTCATATCTGAGTTCTGATCAACGGTGTAATTGATATTAGCCAAGTCTGCAATATCAGTCGTAAATTCTACCCCCGGAATGCTTTCCAAGGGGGGCATCGCATTCTGAAGTTCCTGAAAGCATTGATTAGCCGACATATTTGGCAAGCTAATATCTTTTGTGATTACTCTATTGGTAAAATCTGAAGCTATCCCAACTGCTTGAACCGTAATACTATCAAGTGTTTTATTAACTTCTTGAATTCGAAATTTTTGTCGCAATAAAATAGGAGAAGCATCCGCCATGATTACTTCTCCTGCCTCAATATCTTTTGCATAAACACCATCAACTCGGTATTCCATTGACAGTGTCTGAATTGCGTTAGCAGCACACACTATTTCGGTCTTAGTTGCATCAGATAAGGCACCAATACCATTGTTAACATTGCTGTCACTAGCGTTTTTATACAAAATTGGATAACGTAAATATTTCGTCATGCTAACCTCCTAAAATTTGGTTTGTAATAGAACTTAGTTACCGTATCACCAGTTAAGCTAATTGTGTTCTTGCCGGGATTGAGTATTGGTGCATCGTTGTTTTCCCACTGAATATCAGAATTAAGACCAATTTTCTCGCCATTACCATTGAAAGTGTAGGCCTGACAGTTGTCACCATCTACATACACTTCTTTTTGAACGTTGCCAAATTGATAATCTAACCCATTAACCGTTAACTTGAAGTTTCCCGTGCCTACTATGTGCCAATCAGGAATAGCCGGCATAATTTCGGTGTTGTAGACCACACTGGGGACTGTTTGCCAATGAATGCTTGGTGTTTTTAGCATCAACGGCTTGCAATTAAATGCAATTTGCCCCGTATATTCTTTTTCAAGTGCTTCTTCAACCAACGGTGACAAGCTAGGTGCTGTACTTACAATCGCTTCGAAAACCCAATCAGGATTATCGCTAAATTTTAAGTAATCGTAATCAAAACCAGTTAGCCAATCGACTATTTCGTTTTTTAGCTGATATAAACTGGTGTATTGTCTTGGCTTAAAAATTGTCACATTAAGGATTAGGTCGATATTTTTAAACGAATCGTAAGACTGCAGCAAATCGCCGTTTCTACCATTAATATGCGTAGCAGTAACATCAAGCTGTGGCGTCGGAATGGTAATAGGAGTTTGACAATAGATGCCAAAATCGGCACTCGACCGATTATGGTATATAATCTGCCCTTTCTGATTAGAACGCATAGTGTGCTTGACCTCCTTGCTGTCTTCTTACTTGATATTTCTCTAGTTGTCTTGCAAGTGTCTTACCATCAAGGCTAACTTTAGTGTCAACTTTGACTGGATTTTGCGCTTGTAGCTGCATCAATTCAACAACCTTATTGAATCGATCTTTATCGCCTATTGTCCCCAATAAAGCAATAATTACTTTCAGCAAATTACTGATATTTTCGGACTCAATAGAATTGTCGCTTCCCTTAACAATCTTGGTCGTTTCGTCAAGCAACTGCGTTGCCCGATTACGTTTACTGAGATCCAGCGGAATAATCATCTCTGGTTTATTCTGTTCGGCAACCGGGTAAAGACCAAAGTTACTTACTAAGCCTCCATTAGCATACGCATGATTTTTTAGCCAGAATTGATAAGCTTGTCTAGCTCCACCATATTGTTCATTTACATAGCTCTTCATCCAGCGTAATTGGGTAATTGGGTTGGTGCGCCAGTCACTACCAGCAGCTGCCATTTTATTACCCGGTAATGATTGCGGTATACCGTAAGCTGGCGAATTGGGGTTCTGTGCTCTCGGATTCCAGCCGGATTCATGATCCACGATATAGCTAATATATCCAAAATCACTTGGTTTAAAACCTGCTTCAGCTAACCAATTTTTGTGTGAACCACTAGGTTGGCCACCGCCAAGCTCTCCGCCACCAAACATTGAACCTAATTTGCTGATAAAACTAAAGAAGCCTTTACCGACTTGATTTTTGATATATCTCTGCAAATCACTAGTTGCATGAGTTTCAACTCCACTATCCTGTTTTAGACCCTTAACACGCCCAAATTTAGGCGCACCGTAGCCGACTACTGAATCTAAGGTGTTCATATGGATACCTTGTGAAGGCGATTGGGCACTGAAGTAACGATTACCGCCAGCATATACACCAACGTGTTCGTTACCTCCCTCACCCCAGAATACCAAGTCACCACTTTTGGCTTGTGCTTTGCTAATATGCTGTGTTTTAGAATATTGGCTACCACTAAAGTGTGGATAACTTATGCCAAAGCCCTTTTTTAAAGCATACATGACAAGACCAGAACAATCGAATGTAGAGGGTCCGGCAGCACCCCATACATACTTGTGGCCTTCTCCGTATTTTTCTACTAATTCTAATAGTTTCGAGCTTGACCCATTAAGGTCACCGCCAGCCATTTGCCACAGTGCAGACCACCAGCTCTTTGCTGAGTCTTGAGCCTTGTTAAAAGCTCCGTGGGTCAGGTCTGTCATTGCACCGCCAATGCCTTTTGAGTCTGTCCATTTAAAGAGACTCTCTACATACTTAATTGGGTGGCTTACTATTTTTGTTGCTAAATCAAAATATTTTTTTAAATTTCCAGCGGTTTTTGTAACCCAATTACCAATCCCATTGACAAAGCCACCAACTGTATTGCTAATTTGGTCAAAAATTGAATCGGTTCCCTTAGCAAAATGCTGTACTCCCCTAAGACCCATAAGCATGGCAGTTTCATGAGCGTTAATAACGTGCATCCCTGGCCACAATAGTGCTTTTGTATTTTGCCCCTGCACAATACCAGCATTGCCTTTGTCATCAATCAGCATCTCTTTGTTGCCAGTCTGTGGGCTATCATTGCCGTCATTAAGCGTAGCAATTACTGGCTTTGTAATTGGATTACTTAAAGATTTGAGAAACGAATCAGTACCATTAGCCAACTTGACGTGGCCAAGCAATTTTATAGTTTGCTTCCCACCGCCAAAAGCATGAATAACGTTGTTAACGGCACTAATACCGCCATTTACAATATCAATTAATCCATTCATTGCACTATGACCGAGTCTTTTAATCCCCGACCATGCTTTATTAAAGATTGACTTAACACCGGACCACAAACCAGTCCATACTTTTTTAAAGTCTTTACTAAAAGTATTTAAGAAGGCATTTATGTTTTTACCCCAAGTCTTAAATGCAGTCAGCATTTTATTCCAATCTTTTTTTACAGAATCATGAATTTTATCCCAAAATTTATCCCAATTTTTCTTAAAGCTAGATTTAAATGAATTAAATCCTTTAGTCACCGACTTCCAAGCATTTTTAATACTTTTTATAATTTTATTAAACGATGATTTAACGCTGCTAAGTAATTTTGAAAACCACTTGATGACTTTGTTAATTACAGCTGGTACTCCAGAGAATGCTTTCTGAATCTGTTTACCAATCCCATTAATGAAGGTTCGAAATGGCTTGCAGTTTTTGTATAATATGACAAAGCCTGCTGCCAATGCTGCAACTGCTGCAACTGTAATACCAATTGGATTAGCACTCATTACAACATCTAACAGTTTCTGAACAACAGTCCATTCTTTAATTGCTGTAATAACTTTTTTGATTTCAGTTACAAATGAGAAAAGTGTGGTGGCCATTGCCGTAAATTTAGACACGGCAAAGTATGTTACAAATGCAACACCCATTGCTTTTACAGCGTTTGTATGCGTGGCAATAAAGTTAATGGCATTAATTAAGCTCTTACCGACGTTTTTAGAAAGTTCTCCTGCAATAGATTGGATATGCTTTCCGGTTTCATTTAGCTTGCCGTTTTTGCCAATTATTCGATCCAAGCCTTTGCTCAGGCCATCTAATGCGGTATTAGCTAAGGGCTTCATGACTGCAGCTGTAAAGTTTGTCCAGGTACCCTTGGTTTTGGCAATTTTGCCTTCGGTTGTTTCACCGAATTTTTCCCATGCTTTGCCACTACCATTTGCGGCTTCTAGCATGTACTTTTTCATTTGATCGCCGGAGATTTTTCCGGTGCTCAATGCTTCGTTAAATGCTGACTTGGTCATACCACTTGCTTTTTGTATTGCTACCTTTAGACCGGGCATAGTTGCGAACGTCTTATTAAATGCTCCTAAGTTAACTTTTGCAACTGAAAAAATACGGGTTAGTTTACCACCAACCTGTACAATTTGATCTTCACTAGCACCGCCAGCCTTACCAAAAGCATACAGCTCATTAGTAAGTGCTTTGGTTTGCTTAATATTGCCACTAGTTAAACCATAGAGACCCGTCTGCAGTTTAGTAATTGCAGCACCGCTTGCATTGCTGACGCCACGTATTTCGCCAATTTGGCCAGTTAACTCTTTGACACCTTTTTTAGCAACACCAATGTGTTCCCAGTTTTCACTAATTTCTTTACCAGACTTAGCCAGATTAAAGCCCTGCTTAGCTGCGTCCATTAGACCTGAACTGAGACCGCCAAGGATATTAGTGATCCCTGTGCCTATTGCAGAGCCTTTTACAATGTCGCTAATGCTTGTTTTAGTTTCCTTAGCAGCAGCGTCTGTCCCATGCAACTGAGCCTTGATTTTAGTAAAAAAGCCCATTGGACGTGGTTTTTCAAGGCTTGCGGAGAAGTCGTTTAATTGCGTTTTGGCGTTGGCCAAACTAGTTGCAGTTTTATTAACACGAATTTGCTGTTGTTGATAAGCTTCGGAATTTTTTCCGCTTGCACTTGCAACTTTAGACAGTTCTGACTCTTGGATAGATAACTGCTTAGTTAAGTGATCAACTGAATTACGATAGCTATCTAATTTTACTCGGTTAGCTTCCTCAGTCTTACCTTCAGCTTCTAGTCGTGAAATGTAAGATTGAGACAGCTGTGTGGCTTGCTTATAGCCTTTTTGTAGGTCTGCCAGTCCGCTAGTATAGTAAGTCATCCCTGACTTAGCTTTACTTAACTGATCAGACTGCTTATTTATTTGGGCATTGGTCTTGGTAATCTGATTAGTTAGGTCGTAATAGCGTTTTGTGCCTTTCTCAGTTGAAGTGTCTACAGCTGCTTGCTGTTTCTTTAAGTCCTCCAACTTTTCTTTTTGCAAATTGATAGACTTGGACAAGCCTTCAATTTTAATTTGCTGCGCTTTCTGACTATCGCCATTACGTTTAGCAGCTGCCTCATTAGCTTTCCATTCAGATGTACTAGCAGTTACCGCACTTGTAAGAGTTTTAAAACTTTTGACAGCTTTGTCAACATCTAACGAGACCTGTGACGCCATATCATGTTGTAATTCAATCATCTGTCATCACTCCTCTCTCTACAAATGTACAACTGCATCTATTGGATCAATTAATTCTGGCCGCTTATCCTTAGGCCGAGCTTTTAGGACTTCAAAAAAGTCATAGTAATTTTGCTTACCAACCTCTGAGGGCATAGCACCTTCAGCCAGTAACATTTTAATCAAATAAAGCAAATCTTCACGTTCATCTTTTAACTGAATCAGAGCCTTTTTCTGCTGCAAAGCAAGCTCAGCTATTTTTTTGGGTCTTTTGACATTGCCTTTTGTTGTAATTCATGTTTTTTAGCAACTTTTTCAACTGTTTCTGGGTCAGTTCCTCGGATTACCATCACAATTCTGCCTAAAACATCGCCCACTTTTTCTGGCGTGCTATGATTTTTGAAATATTCCATCTCTTTATCAGATAGATTGAGAACTTTTTGAATAAAATCAAGCATTGTTGTAAAAGCTTTTTTAGTTGACTTAATATCCTCCATACTAGATAAATTATTACCGCTAGTTTGTGATTCTATAGTTGCCGACAAATCTAAGGCTTCTAGCATTAAATTAATTGAAGGAAACACAGTTATCTTCCTGTCTATCCCGACCAACGGTTTAAGGTTAATCTTAATCTTTTTCATATAACTTCACTCTTTTCTTTTAATCATTAGAACTATTTGACGGTGTATTGTTAACGGTTGAATATCCGCCAAAAACTTCTTTAAGCATGGCTGCTTTATCAAAACCTGTGTCGGTGCTTAACCAATACTTGTAAGGCTGTTGTGTATCAGGATCTTGTGGGTCGGCAAAAACCGTTTTATCAATAGGCGTTAAAACATCAGCTGATAATGTAGTATCTGCATCTGCTTCAGATCCTGTATCAGTTGAGTGGTTGCTTGCCTCTTCAATTACTTCGCAGTTTGCAACTCCTTCATAGAGATCAATTTTGTTATCAAGGCTTCGACTATGAACTAGAATTGCTACATGCGGTTTCGGCAAATGACGAATATAACCGCCCTTGCCATCGTCAACATATCCTTTTAGCTTTAGAAGGACGTGCTTGTCTAGGTCAAGAGCCGTTAACGCTACCTTTGGCTGAGATTGACCGTAACTGGTACGCTTAATTTTATCGTTAGCAAACTGTGGCGTGCCTTCTGTTTCTAGACCAGTGAAGTTTACGGCTGTAAAACCTTCTCCGGTGTTGTCAGCTAAATACAAGCCTGTATCACTTAGTCCATCGGCACCTTTAATCAATTTTCCATTATCGTCCAATAATGCAAATGTAACATCTTTAATACCATGTGCACTCATTTTATTTCCTCATTTCGTATTAAATAAAGTGTTTTTGTTATTTGTCCTGTATCAGGGTCTGTTGTATGTGGTGAGCTCTGCTCTACCAACCAACCCTGGTCAATTATTTTTCTCATTAATTCAATCTCAGCTGTTTGAATATTATCAACATCAGGTTCTGAACCCCAAAAGATTTGTAATTCTACAACAAGTTGCCAACGCTTAATTGTGTCATTGGAGTAATTTGCTGGCTGATTTGTAGCTTCAGTTAAAAAAAGAATGGTGTTATCAACATCATTCTTTTGATCAGCCGTCATATTGGTACAAATTACATTAGCTGGTTCTATCCATGGCAAATTAATACTAATAATATTTTTTGCCAGCATGTCAACCGGCATCATTTCTGGTCACCTCTTTAAACTTCTTCTCCATCGCAGCTATTACGTCTGGCTTTGCTCTTTCTACTGCAACATCAAACCAATGATCGCCTTTAATATATTTGGTTCCATCGTTTAAAAAACGTGCAATATGGCCTTTTTTGGCAAACCCAACTGTTGATGCACCATTATGTTCTCCAGCAATATCGCCAGAAACTACATGAATGTCATCAGCCAGGTGGGTAACTTCTGAATTGTTGCTATGATGGTGTTGCATGGCAGCATCATGTATCTCTTTTTTTAGAATATCGGCACCAGCCTGTGTAATTTGTTCTTGGTCTTTGCTGTCTGGAATTTTCTTTTTAGCCTCAGCCAAAAATTGATTAGCAAAATCTTCAAACTTCATTTGGCAACCTTTTTCAGCATTATATAGTCATACGTAATAATTTTGTTACTATCATCTGGCGATATATTGGCAATGTTATAATCTATGCCATCATATTTGACCTTCATTTGGGCCGTAATCTGTCGATTGTGTCGGACCACTATTATTGGTTGGTCCAACTGTTCAGGTGTAAGACTAGCTTGTTGACCAATAGTTCGTGTATATGGCATACACCATAAGGTTAGCTTAGGCACTAGTTGTTCATTATTAGCACCAGTTTTAGGATTATGCACCACTTTGGTGGTACAAAAAATAGCCTTTTTATTAAGGCTCGATATTGATATGTTATTAAGCGCCATGATTGCTACCACCATATTTGAATTGCAAATGTGCGATCAATAACTGAACTGCTGGTGCCTTGCCCTCTGACAATGTCCGGTCATAATACAACTGAGTGGCCAATGTCTTAATTGCTGATATATATAATTCATCTTGAGCTAATTCAGAATTATTAATATCTTGAATAGCTTCATCCACAATTGCCTTCGCCATACTAACTAGATTGCGAATTGTGGTCTCTTCTTCAGATGTGTCGTCAATATGCAATTCTTCAAGCAACTGCTTTGGATCAATTAATTGATTGCTTTCATTCATCTGCTTGCCCTCTCATAATTAGCCGCTGCCAAAAGGCTACTGTTTATTTTTAAGCGACTTGAAAAACATTATTTTGTTGAAGCGGTTGGAGTTGCTGAGTCTAAAGTTAAGAACTTACCAGCATCTTCATCTGCTTTCTGAAAATCAGCACGAATGTATGCTGCTAATTTCTGGCTGTAGATGTCATTGTCCATCCATTTAACTGAAGCTTCATCTTTGTATGGCTCTAGAACAAAGGCCTTTAGATCACCCACAAATGCATGTGCTTGGCCAGCTTTACCTAAAACTGTATCTGGGACAACAATGACGCCATAACCGTACAGACTCTTGCCAGAAGGCGAGGTTAGACTGTCGTTAAACATATAACGACCTTGTTTATCTTTTAAAAGGTCAATAAAGTTATAGGCTGATTCCGAAACAACCCAAGTCTTACTATAGTTTGACAGACCTATATTGACAGCTGTCTTAAGACCGTCAGCATCATTTGCGACACTAGCTGGTGCGGTTTGCAGAATAGCACCAATCTTGTCCTGCTCGGTCAGAGCTCTCATTGTTTGAATGTAATCAGAAACAATGTTACCAATCTGAGGATAGTCACTCATCATTTCGTTTGAAATAGGAATTGATCCAGCATAGGTTTGTAGTTTGTACTCAACCGAGCTAATTTCCATTTTGGACAACTCAGGGTTTTTATCTAACTCAGCCTTTGTTGAGAATCTAGCGGTGCCTTTTTTTATAATTGGCAAACTACCAGCTGGTTCTGATACAGCTACTTTGCGAATCTGACCAGTCAGCTGATCAGAATCTTCTGGCTGTTGGTAAGCGTCCATAACTGCTTTCGGAATCAGAACTTCGCCTTCTGTACTAGTAGTAAGATTGTCGCGCACATTACCATGCGATTCAACATATTGGCCAAAGCTACGGATCGCTGTCTGTGCTTTTTTATCTGTCTCCGAACTAGTCACTCTAACGGCTCCTCTTTTAACTCGACGTTGACGAACAAAGGTTTTCTTGCTATTCTGGCTGCGCTTTTTGTCATCTTCGTTATCATCAATATCATTATCCTCATCTATATCAGTTGAGGTGTCAAAACCATTTTCATTTTCTGGGTCCTTTTTATCATCATCTGAAGCGTCATTAGTATTGTCTGTTTTTAACAGCGAAACTACAGCGCTTGCTACGGCTTGAATATCATCAGTTGACAAGTTTAAACTTTTTGGCGAGCTCTCAGTGCCCGTCTCAGCATCTCTTGTATTTTCTTTATTTTTTAAGTTGTCTAAAACATCTTTTGGCATTTGTTTATTCTCTCTTTCACTTAAATAGTTTTCTTTTGAACGTTCAATTTGAACGCTGGTTTCTGAATATGCCGGATAAGGTGTCAAACTTATCTCAGGCAAATTACTAATTTTTGTTACCGTATGAATTAGCTGACCATTTTCATCGGTTTTCCACTCATCGCCATCTTCAGCTACGTCAAATCTAAAACTCGCACCCTTGATGTTTCCATTTTCAATATTGTTGTAAACATCGGTTCCCAAAGTTGTGTTGGGAATTTTTGCATTAAAAAACAGACCCTTTTCATCAACCTTTGTGGTTAATGTTCCAGAATCTACTCTTGCTAAAATGTTGTTGAAATCATGGCCGTAAAGTAATAACAGTTGTTTTAAATCAACCTTATCTAAAGCATTGGGAGTAATGTATTCAATAAAACCTAGGTCTTCGCTCGGTTGATTAAACACTATTGCATAGCCACTAATCTCATGGCCTCCACTGTCTAGATCTCTAACTTCTAATTCAGTCGCAAACGATCTAGTGCTTAGGTTACTCTCCGGCTTTGCTCTGATTTTTTTTCTAATTAATTTCATCTTCATTTATTACACCTCTATTTGACAATAGGTTCTTAGCTTCATCAGCTGACAAGATTGGATTGGTCCCACTTGTTATTTTTTGAATATTATTAATTAACATCTGTCCATCCCTATCAATCGCACTGTTAACATCAAGTTCTAAATTTGGAAGCTGCAGTTTCATCCTTAGCTCGCTGACAACTGGATCTATATATCGTGTTAGATTGTTAATGTATAAGCTCTCAATCTGACTAACATTAGATTGATTATCTGACTTGTTCGGACTAAGATAACCAGCTGGTATTCCAAAGGCTGTTGCAATACGGCCAGCATTAGCATCGATTGTGCTAAGAAATTTGGAAACATCTGAGCTAATGTCCAATTGTGATAGCTTGGCTGATTGATCTAATACTATTGTTGACCCTGCGCCGTCACCAGTGTATTGGCTCTCAAAATCTTCGCGAATTTGAGCTTTTCTTTCTTTGTTTACCTGAACTTCCGGTAAGGTTATTATATTGGCCGGCAAAATAGCTTTTTGCAATTGCTTTAAAATCAGTCGGTCACTGTTTTGGTTTACATCTAAAGTTTGTACTAAGCTGTCTAAAGGACTAATACCTACAAATCTCATTAGTGTATTGTCACCTTCGCCAGTGGCAATTAACCGCAAATGGATCATTTCGCTACTGTTAACTTCAATTGATTTTCGATCATCATCAAAGCTAATTTTGTAAATTAAATCTGTGCCATCGTCTAATATTAGAAGCTCAACATTAGCTGTAGGTATCTGTTCCAAATAAGCCGGTTGTTTATTATCTTGAAAACGATGAATTAACAGGTAACTATTACCTGTTAAAAGCATCTGCGCTACCGCCGATTGCCAAAAATTAAAGGAGCTAATTAGCTTACTAGGTTTTGTTAACAAATCGGTGTAGGGTGCTGTATTTTCAAAAGTACAGCTAGCTACGTCTGAAGCAATTAAATTCACAGCGTTAAAAAGCTCGGGAATTTTCATCGCCTCAGCAATAGTTACATTGGCCATTACGTTGGGCACTATCCGCCCATGACTTATTGTAAAGCTGGGAAAAAAACTATTTGAAGGCAAGGACTGACTTCTAACATTATTGTTAGGTTTAATAGCGTTTGCTATCTGTTTAAAAATATTGATTCTACTCACCACCTCTCAAATAGCCAAAAACAATTCCAAAAATTATTAGCAAAACACCAGTTACAAAATAGCCAAGCGCTTTATTAATAATAAAACCAGCGTAAGCCATGGAAATTGCCCCTAAAATTACTAATGTTAGGGGCGCCAATTGCAAAATTTTTTTAAAAGCTAAAATCATTTTTGTAGTAGTCATCAATTTTCTCCTGTGACCAACCGGCAAAGGGCTGTTTGCTGTCAATTTCATTACGTTCTGGGTTAGTAAACCAGTATTGTGCCTCACTGATTGCGTCAATAATCGCGTCAACAACATCGATTTTTGCCGAACGGCTCTCTTTATCGACTTTTACGCCATAAGCATTCTCAAAAAGAGAAGCATTTATAAGCGAATATTGCATAATTGGATCATCCAACATGCTAATTCGGCGCATTTCAAACATTTTACGAAGTTCACGTGTTGGTGGATCAAGTGATAAAGTCCCTTGTCGCAGGGTCACAAATGGCACATCTGGGCATTGCTGACTTAACCACTCAATTAATGGTGCAGCCAAATGCACATCGTAAATAAACGCTTTAATATTTAGATTATGCTCTCTAACAAAATCTAAATACCATTGTCCGACCACTTCGTTATCAATCTCTCCAAAACGATTTTTTGATATTGTGGCAAAGCCTTGCTTTTCAGCAGCTTCATAATCTATCCCATCTTGCTGACTTTTCAGAACTATGCTTTTCTGGGAATGTGCGGTTGGAACGAAAGAGTGTTGATAAATAAAGAATCGTTGATCTTTGTCGTCAGTGTATGGAAACACAAAAGCAACAGCAGTATCGTCGTTAAACCTTGATAGATCAAAGCCAACATAACAGTCGCGACTCTCAAAATTAAAATCGCTGACAATTGATTGCTGAATATCATCTAGTCGCAAGTATTTATTCGCACTAGTCGCAAGCCACATGTTTAGGTTCCTGTTTTGAAATTTATATATGTCTCCAGAACTAGACCTGTGAGCCTTTTCGTCAAGGAGGCCGTTTAATAATGTCTCTCTCATTGAAGGTAGGTCCAAAAGTGGATTAGATTTAACCCAGGTTTCTGGTCTATCTGTTTCTGCAATATCATCTTGTTCCCAAACCATTAATAAAGACCTGTCCTCTTCGCGCGAATTATCTTTTTCTAAAACTTCCGTCAACCTTTTTTCATCCCTAAACATTGGGCAATTTGGGTTATCGTAAGCAGTTGAGATTGCAAGCGTCTCATGGTTAACCTTTTGAACTTGGCCAGAAGTAATCTTACCCATTGCACCATTTGCATAATGCGGATCACCATATTCATCAACAATGGCCAATAAAAAGTGATACGCATCAAATTGACCACTATTTGCCGTCAAGCGTTGCAAATTACTGAACGTCTTGCGGTTTTTAACCGTTTCGTCATTAACTTCAATACGTTGATTTTTAATTAATTTTTTGAAACCAGGTGTATTTGAAAGTTGTTGAAAGGTTTGTCTAATATAACGCCAACCTTTAATCGATTGCTTATCAACAGGCGCTGAATAAAGATAGTCCTGATTGTATTCTTCAGCATTTTCGATTAGAAATGAATAAGCTAATAGAATGTTGGTCAAATAAGTCTTGCCATTTGTACGAGCTACCGAAATCAAAGCATATGTAAAACGTTTCTGATTATCGCTTTTAGTTCGCCACCCTTGATTAAGGCACAAAATTGCTTGTTGCCATAACATTAATGGCACTGGCTTATTTACGCTAACGTCAGGACACAGCTTTGCAAAGTTTAAAATCAAGTGACAATCATTTAGGTCATATTCAAAAGGAAAATCATGATCACAAATGCTGCGTTTCAAGTCATTAAGATGCCTAAAACATGCTAATTGAATTTTATAACTAGCCACCTGTTTTAGTGTTAGAACCTTAAACGCATATCTCGTTGCTGGATCGCGATACTTTTCAAAAATTTCGTTGAAATAACCTTTGTCCATCAACGTTTTAAATGTCTGCAGCAAATCTGTGTCGCGTCTAGTAAAGTCAAACTCTTTTACTTTGCGATTATTTTTAGAATTCATCATTGCCACCTTTCAGTACCTCTTGCACGTCCGTATCATCTTCATCAATATCAAGACTAGCCAGTTCCGCCCGAGCACTAGGAGACAGTCCTAATTGGCTTCCTAGTGAATTTATTTTTACACTAGCTGAATCAATTGCTTTTACGGCAGGATTTGGTTTATAACCAGTAAAATCATGGCCAACAACTTTACCAGTATTATCTTGTAAACTGGTAAATATCTTTACCTGCACGCCATCTTCAGCAAGTGACTTATAACTCTCTCTTAATATTTGATAGTTAATACAGAATGCTTCAACGAGCGGTCGATCTGGCTGCTTAATTACTTTTGTTGAATTTAAAAAAGGTACAACTTTAGTCCACATCGACCGAGCGTAGCTTTTCAGGTAGTAAGGTGGTTGGGTAGGTAAATTATTCAAGTCGCCATTTTTATCCAACATTTTTTCGGTTTTTTTCCGTTGGCGAGCTGGAGCTCTTGCCTTGTTAGTAGTTAACTTGGTTTTTCTAATTTTTACCACCTCCTACTTTTTTGCATTAAAATATTTAAAAATATTAAGACTGTTTTTGAAACCTAATGCAGTTCGAATGCTTAGTATTTTAACATTCTTATTTTTTATAGCCCCCCTACCTCAAAAAAATCAAATTACATTTCTAAAAACGAAGACCAGCATTGTGTGATAGCTCTCTTCTAGGCAATAGGCCGGGGGGTATTTTTATTATTTTCTTTTCTTAAAATTAGCTTTTGCCAATCTGTTTTAGTCATTTCTCTAAGCTGACCGTAAAGCTGCTTATGCTGATAATCAATCTCAATTTGTTGTTTAATCGCATTACATCTGTTGCAAAGCGTCCAAAGGTTATGCCAATCTAACTGCTGCTGAGATTTTAAAAGCTTCCGCATGACAATATGATCAGCTGTTAACCTATTGACTTGATAGTTTTTACCACAGCATTGGCAAACGTATTGATCATAAGCAATTCGATAGTCACGCACTTGTTTCCACTCTTTTGACCGATAGAATCTAACAGATTCGGCATCTCTTTTAGTTTGATTGTACTGTCGTTGTTTGCCCTTAGCCCTGTTGTCTAATAGTTCACGGTACAATGGACTTTTTTTTAATCGTTCTCGTTCTTCTTTATATTTCTCGTAGCTAGCCTGTCGCATAGCATGGTGCTTATTGCAATACTTGTCTTGCCCTTGTACCCAGTTCATGCAATTTGGATAGCCACAATGGTGGTAAAGATTTTTCATTTATATCCTTTCTTTATAAACAAAAAAGCCGGATATTAATCCGACTTTTATTTATTTAAAACGTGCCAGGAATCGAACCTGAAGTTGAGGGTTTAGTCCTATACTCTTAACTCTATATTATATTTTTCGACTTTCCATTCAACTTGCCACATGTAACCAAACATGATGTATTTCTGCTAATAAATAAAGATAATTCTGTGGCCACACGTTCTGACACGCTCACTAAGCAGCTAATTGTTGAAACTATTAGGTAACACATAGGTCATCGCGTGTCTATTGCGGTGTTGAGAATCGAACCCAGCTACAACCATTACCGCAGCTCTGTTGCCAAGTAATTATTAAAAATACTTGCGAATTGGTGTTTAGTGTTTCTTGTATATTAGAAAGGAGGTATCGAAAGACTGAGCTTTCCCATCCCCCAATCTTTCGACAATATCAATTTAGCATGCTTTAACTGCCATCAGTCTGCCAGGTATCTGCCACTTGTCTGCCACAACTCTGCCATCTCCTCTCATTCACAATTCTGTAATTATGACTTCAACCCTTGTGGGTTCACCATATAGTTTTTTTGTCTCGCCAGCAATAACCTGACTATCATCCTTGTAGAACCCTGGAGTCCACATCTCACGATGGTGGGTTAACTTATTAATCTTGTACAGTGGATTTAAGCCATCTAATATTATTTTCTCAATATTATCCTTATCCGGCTTTTTTGTTGGTACTTCTTCACCTGATAGGCATCTCTTTCGTTTTGCCTTAGAGTATGATTTTGGAATTGGAAAGTAAGCAATTATGTCTACACGTAAAGGACCCGTCAGCATCTTTGCATGTTCTAAACTTATAAACCTAACCATTGCTTCATATTGTTTTGTTTCTGTTGGTGTATAAAACTGTCTATGGCTTCGTGTAGCTCGTGGTCGCTGCTTGCCTCTTGGTTTTCCGGGAATGGTAAATTTATACTTCAAACTTTATTTTCCTTTTCTTGATAAATACGTAGTTCAGCAATATGTGTATTGTATTTGTAAGCCCAGAATTGAATTCTGGTAGCAAATTCGCAAAGTGCCTCTTGCTTTTTGCGATAAAACGTTCTATCAGAATAGTTTAATCTCATAATTTGGTCGTAATCGCTTAATTCTTTGAGAATACTTGATTGCAATATTTGTCTGCTAACTTTGCTGCAATTATTAATAGCACATCCAATTGCCCAGCATTTATTTTCGTAATCAAAAATCTTTAACATATTGCTTTCGGCCGAATTTTCGAAGCCATGACTGACACCAGTCCCATTTAATTGTGGTGAACTAAGGTCTGCTTTATTCATCCCTGCGTTGGCTAGATATTCTGCTAAATTATTATGTAAGAAATCAGTTACATTGCTGGCCGTTGCTACCTTATCCAACTGCACATTCACCACATCCCCACTTGCTAATTGTTTATAAAACATTCATCTTAGTACACTAAACATTTTTTTAATATTGCCTACTATATTTTGTCGAAAAAATCAATTAGTGCCTTTGCAGCTTCAATTGCACTTTTAAGATTATTCTTATCAGATATTCCACTTATATCTTCAATACTGTGCTTAGCCTTTACATAACTAACTGGCTTTTTGCTTTTTACAGAACTGAAAATGTATTCAAATTTTTTGTCGTTAAGTATTTTTTGTGATTTCAAAATCACAGTTTTAAATTCATCGTTACAATTTAAATTAATCTGTTTAATCAATAACAACATCAGGCTGCAGACCATTCTACTATTCTCATTTAAGTTGTTTGTAAAACCATAATCAGTATAGAAAGGTGTTGTTTCAATAAGAAAAACCATCTTAGCAATCTTAGCTATTAGCTCAGTATCAATTTCACCTCTAAGATAGGAAATTGGAACTTTATAAAATTCTGCCAATTTTTGCCATGTTGCTAATTTAGGTTCAGTTTTATTATTTTCGTAATTACTATAGGTACCGCGCTTTATGCCAGTTTTTCTTTCTATGTCATCAAGGGTTAACTTTCTTTGAATTCTTAATTCATACAGTCTGCTCATTTTCATGCATCCAAAATTTCTTTTATCTCTAAAAATTTTTTTACAAAATACTGCTGACCTGTGCCAGTTACTTTTGGTGTTTTTTGAATAGAAATGTGACCATCAGCGTGCGTGATAGCTGTTTCTTTAATTTTGAAAAGATTCCGCTCAATTGATTTCTGTGTTGGCATGTTTCGTGAGCTACCATGACGCTTAGTTAAATAGCCATGCAATCGCAACCATTCAAACAACCTATTCTGGCCAATGTCAATGCCGTTGTTTTTTAAAATTTTGGCCAAGTCACCAATTAGGATTGTGTCCTCACTAGCTGCAACCGTATCAGCAAATCTTGCCTTTGGCTTTAGCATTTTGATTTGAACATCCTTTTGTTCCAATTGGTCAGCAGCTTGTTTTAATAAATTGGCCAGTCCATCTGTATTGGTCGTAATATCAATAGCTTTCTGGTCGGTTAGATAAGCTCCATGTCGTCTAATATTCGGAAGCACTTCGCTTGTAACCCAATGCTTGAATTTTTTAGCACTTGGCAACTTGCTACTTATAATTAAGCTGTATAGACCAGATTCATTAATTACCGTGACGTTTTGCATTCCTCCAAGGGGGCCCTGAATTGGGGCGTCCTTCTTGTCGTCAAAATCCACGTGACTAGCAATAGCATTCCGAGCTTTTTTGTACCCAAGAATGTTAGCGACATCTTTACCAACGAAATAGGGCTCATCATCAATTGTTAGCGTCCGAACTCCTTGATTTTCAAACTGAAAAATTTGCAAATCCTGCATTTTCATCCCTCCCGTCTAGGTCAAGCCATTTTTATCTTCGAACTTCTTAAAAAAGTCAGTCAGTTGTTCAGCATTAATGCTGTTATCAACCTCAGGTTTCTGTTTGCTCCAGTCGGTACCTTTTTCAATCGTTTTTTGAATTGGTTTATAACTCTGGTTGACTGGTGGTGCACTAATGTCGTACTCGTCATCAATATTGCCGAACCACGTCTTAGCTGCCTTAATAAATTGAACCTGGACGTGCTGGACTTTTATATATTTCAAATATTTCTTAAGCTGTATCTTGGCTTGTTTAAACGTATTAGACTTGTGCGACTTTCGCCAGCGCTTGTAACTTCGCAATGCTAATTGCTTGCCCTGCTTTTTTCCTTTAGGGTAAAGATTCCAGAGAAAATTAAATTCTTGTTCATAATCAGGCTTGTCCAAATTGTCAGATTTGGACTTAATATTGTTATTCTCTTGTGTAGTCTTATGTGTAATCTCTGGTATTGGTTGGCAGTTTTTCGGTACATCGATTGGCAGTTTTTCGGTTATTCGATTATCTGTTTTTCGGCTATTCGATTCGTCATTTTTCGGTTCATCGATTATCTGTTTTTCGGTTATTCGATTAGCAATTTTTTCTAATCGGTCATAATCAATTCGATACCATTTTGTTTTATCGAACTTGGCTTTGTTAAAATTACCGGAAATGATATATCCGCCTTTTTCAAGGTCAGCAAAATAATTTTGCAGTGTTCGCTCTTTTATCCAAGAGAATTGTTTATGCCAATCTTTAATGGAGTTATAGACCCACCTGTACCCATCATGTATGTTATTTGATCGGTTAAGCCAGTAATGTAATTGCTGTAATATTAGCGCTTTGTCAGAGCTACCTAGTTCTTTCGCCAAACTAGGCTCAAATAGCATAGGTGGCTCGCTGATTAATAGGTTATTGTTCATCTTGTTCACCCATCCATTTTGCAGAGAACCATTTAACAGCTAAACTCTCCCAAAACTCTAAGTTCCGGTCGTTTCTGTTAAGTAGTCGCAAAAATTCAACGCCGTGTGCATCTTCGCCCATCAATGCTGCAAACTGACTAATACTGTCAACCTTAATTAATTGAGCCATTATAAAAGAATGCGCATTAATATAATCGCATTTAATATTACTAGATATGCATCCCTCGTATGAGACAGGGTTGTTATCAATATCAAACGCAACCCATACTGGCTTACCTTTGTACTTTTCAATTGCCTTGTTGTCAATATGATTGACATCGTTAACTTTTTTAGTCAAAATACCATTTTTGTTAATTTTGAAAATTTCTTTATTCTCAGCAAACATGGTTATTCCTTTTTCAGATAAATCAATCCTGCCTTTTTTGTACATCACGATTACCTCTTTTTCTTAAGAATTGAGTAATATAAAATTCCCAGTTTTCCGTAACATCCGGCGAAAATAATGAAAAGTGCAATTACTAAAAATTCAGCAATTTTGGTTCTGAAAAAATAACACCATGCTAACGCAATCATAGTTAAAATAAACCAGTTGATTGTCCTATTAGCTACTTTTTCGTATTCCTGAATTATGGACTTTCGTTCTTCGTATAAAAACATTAACTTCCTCCAATCATGTTCCAGGTAATTGTTCCGGCCCACCAATTACTGCTAATGCTAATAGTAGAAAAATGACCAGAATAGTACCCGCTAATACAATCAATCCGCCAGTGTTTGACAACGTTTTTTCTCCAAAGTCAAAAACATTATTCAAAAAGTTTGTCCATTTAATTAGTAGTTTCATTTTTTAAGATCACTCGCTTTCTATTGCGGCAATTTTGCATTCCAATCAATTTCGGTACGATGCTTATCCATCCACTCACTAGCAGGCTTTTCAAAGATAATTGTTCTCCTACCATTAGCAGTCCAGTGTGGGTTGACAACCCACCCACCATTTTTAATGTCAACTTCTGGATATTGGTCAAAAATGTATAGACGAATCCATTTGTCCGCTTTATTACCACAATAATTCTTCGAAAATTCTGGCATTTTGATTGTTCTGCCTACTATAGATTTGGCAGGAACATAGCCTCTCTCAGCCATGATTTGGTCAATTTTGTTAATTAAAGGATCAATTGAAATTGGTAATTCCATAATTTTGTTCATCACAAGCTGCCTCCTTTTAAACCTATTCACTTTGTTCACATTTTGTGGACTCAAACTGCAAAAAAAGAGCGTCAGGAGTGGTCTTTAGAACATTTGCAAATTTAATTGCTAAATGATAACTAACATTCCTCTTCCCTTTTTCTATATAAAAACAGTATGTTTTAGAAATGCCAACTTTTTTTGCAAGTTTTGCAATAGAGTATCCCCTAGATAATCTAACTTTTTTAAGTTCTTGATTCATTTGTCCCTCCTTAACTAATTAATAATATAATTCACAATTTGTGAACTGTCAAATAAATCTTCACAATTTGATAACTCTTATTGAGTTCACAAATAGTGAACGCTATAATTCTAGTTAAGAGGTGGATTTATGTTACCAATTAGATTAAATGAACTTAGAAAAAATAATCATATGACTCAAGCTGAGTTAGCAAAAAAGATTAATGTGGCAAAATCAACTATTTCTATGTGGGAAAAAGGAGTTCGCAGTCCTGATACAACTACCCTTGGTAAACTTGCTGATATTTTTCATGTTTCAACAGACTATTTGTTAGGAAAAACAAATAATTCTTCTCCAATTAATGCTGCTAACTCATCTTTTGATATTGATGATGACATTCCTCTTGCCTATCATGGAAAAAGTATCCCTGACGAATATCTGGAAATCATCAAAAAATTAATGGATTCTGACTCACGAAAAGGTAAATAAAATATATGATTGATATAATTGATTACTTATTTAAGGTTGCTACAAGCTTGGGGATTAATTTCGAAGCCATATACGAAGCACCAGATTTTCCATCTATTTCATTTCATAAAGCTAATAAAATGTATATTAATTTGAATTGGAAAAATCAGTGGGAAATACCATTTATTATTGGTCATGAAATGGGACATTTAGTTAACGGGGACATTGGTACCTGGGAATATCAATCTGGGCCTAGTAGTAAAGGCAGTAAAGAACACAATGCCGATATTTTTTCGCTAAAAATGATTTTTGATTACGCAATGAATCAAATAGATGCTCCATCTGAACCGTGTGATTTTATAGATCAATTTGGCATCCCAGCGTGGATGTATGACGATACAATGATCCTTTTTAAAAAGAAAAAGTTAGACAGAAAAATACGTTAAGAAACATCCAGAAAGTTTGAATCATATCGCAAAAAATAAGCTAGAAAACGAATTACTTATCTGAGGTGAACATATGTCTATTAAGCATTTAGCTCAGAACATTATTAATCAGCGAGAATTACGAAATTGGAGCCAAGCTGAATTAGCAAGAAGAGTGAAAATGGATAATACAGTTGTGAATAAAATCGAAAAAGGTAATAGAAAGGTATCTAGTGATGAACTTCAAGAATTTGCCAAAGCTTTTAATATTTCAATGGATCAATTAGCTGGAAATTCAAATTTAAAAGAAGATAATCGATTAGCTTGGCAAGATTTAGGAATGGCTTATGGTGGTCGCATCCCTGACGAATTAAAGGACATGTATCGTGCTATTGCTGAAGAATACGTCAAAAAGCATCCTGAGAGCTTAAAACATGGACCCACAAAAAAATAAATTTGGTCAACGGATTGCAATTCTTAGAAAAAATAAAAATCTTAGTCAGGCTGAATTAGCAAAAATTATTAATATTGGCACAAGTACTCTTGGAATGTATGAGACTGGAAAAAGAGAGCCGAATAATGAAATGTTGTCTCGAATTGCAGACTATTTCAACGTCACTACTGATTACTTATTAGGCCGTGCCATTAGCAGCGATGATAAACTGGCTTGGCAAGATTTGGGAATGGCTTATGATGGTCACATTCCTGACGAGCTAAAAGATATGTACCGAGCCATCGCTGAAGAATATGTAAAAAAACATCCTGAGGCATTAAAAAAGAAAAGAAAATAGAAGGCAAAAATATGGATGACGTTATATCGTTTTTAATTGATTTTTGTGAAAAAAATAAAATAGGAATTCAATACATTAGTTATATGAATCCCAAAGATCCCTCTGTTAGTTATGAATGGCCTCGCTTAATAATTCTTAATGAAAATTGGAAGGAATCATTCGAAAAGCCGTTTGTTTTAGCACACGAAATTGGACATGTCATGTGTGGCAATGCAGTTTGCTATCACATTGGAAATCACGAAGCTGAACTCAACAATGAATGCATTGCAAATAAGTTTGCTATTAACTTATTACTAAATTATTGCGAGAAAAATGACTTATTTTTTGAAAGCAAATATAAATTTGCTGAGACATTTGGAATACCTAAAAAAGTTTATTATTTGTTAGAGGAAGTGAAGGTTAATGAGTAATAGAAAAAAATTACCTAAAAATCTTGAAAAGCTTAGTCCTGATGACTTCATGCTAATACCACTTTTAGAATCTCTAAAACTAGGTGTAAATAATTTTGCCCCTAGTAACATTGCTGACTATATAAAAATTTATCATCCCACTAAATTTGATAAAAGCCACTCCCTATTTGCAGTTAAATGCAAAGATAATAATTTAGAACCAAAAATTTATAAAAACGATATTATGATTATTCATCCCCAACAAACGGCAAAATTTGGTGATATTGTAGCTTTTAAAACACCATATTCAATAACCTTCGGAAAAGTAATAGATGCTGGACATGTTGGATTCGTAAATAAAAAATCACAATATTTCCCAGGTGCAAAGGTCGACTTAGGTATTGTGGGCAGAGTTATAAGTGTCCACAGAATTTTTTAAGGAGGTAAAGTATGAATTTTAAAAAGATTTTTATTAGTGCAGCGGCTACATTAGCTTTAGTGACTGTTGCAATTAAAAACACCAGTAAAACTGTTAGCGCATTACCATCTGTAAATTCAAATTACTGGTTAAAGCCGCATAAAGTGGTTACAACTAAAAGCCAGCGGCTGGCTTTAATTGACGGTAACAAAGTTGGTTATCTTCAGGCACCAGTTAAAAAAAGAACATTAAAAAAAGGCTCAGTGCTAACCGTTCGACAGGCAGTAAGCTGGCCTTGGATTTTTGAAGGATACATTCCTGGTGTAGGCAAACATATTAAAAATGGCTATTTTTGGGTAAACATGAATCGGTCCACTAACTGGTTCAAAAAATATAAAAAGCAAAGTCCCAAAGTTAATAAGCCTGTAAATTATAAAAGTTATTCTTATTGGTTTGAAAAAGATAATTGGCTATCTAAGCCAAGAGAAGTTAAATTGACTAAAAATATCAAGATCCGCAAAATTGTTTGGTCAAAAAATAGCATTAATCACCATTTAGGACAGAGTAAAGTCTTGAAAAAAGGCACAAATATTAAGATATTAGCCAATAATCCGACCTATTGCTGGGCACTCTTTGGTCATTATGATAATTGGGTATACCCACATAAAACTGCTAATTGGTTTAAATAAAATACAGTATATAATACATTATATTAGTATTAAAGAGGGAGATTTAAAATGTCAAACAAGAGTAATAATGAAATTAAAAAATCTATGATGATGGGGGAATCACCCGAAGAAAACAAAAATGTAGTAACCAAAGATATAGTAACCAAAGATATGATCAAATCACTTTTTAACCGATTTAAAAACAGAGGCCCTAAAAAATCGGATGATTCATCAAAGTAAATTTTTCTATTCCTTAGTTTATTCATTCTTGATTTTTTCAACCTCAAAAATAATCATTATAAATTGTTTATTTAAGTTGACATAAACATTTGAATCACAACATTTTTCATCTATTATCGGGCTTGCATCTTTCTCAAATGTGTATTTAATGATTTCATCATAATCCGTATTTTGATTTTCAAATTTTTCACATGGTGTAATGCTTATTGAATCTGCATTAGTTTCAAAGGCTTTACCATAACCACATGCAAGTAATTTCTTGTTAAAATTATACAAATAAACTAATGTTCTGCTAGACTTATTAATTATTGTCCATGGATCGCCATTAGAGACGCCTGTCTTATTTTTAGATTCGATATCAAAAAAACATTTAAATATTTTTATTAATGACCATAATTTTTTTAATGACCATGTTTTTAATGTCATTGAGAAATTAATAATTTTAAATGTCCAATTTATTAAGACACTACAAATGAGTGGTGCAAAAAATGCAATTGACACCAAAGTAAATAAAAGTGCTATAGGGATTTTAATTTTTAGATTTGGTAAACAATTATAAAAGCTAGAATAAACAAAATAATTTGGTACCGAAAATAAAAGAGACAAAAAAGTAGCACGTGTTGTATCTTTGCTTGAAGATATTATCTCACTCGTTTCTAGAATCCAATAAGTTATGTATCCTAATCCACCACTCAGTATAAAATTAGAAATTACATTAGATGAACTGTTTAAACTATTCATGTTAAAACTCCAATTTATATATCACAAAGATTAACCTATGTATGTAAGTCATAAATTAGTATAGCACAAGATAATAATTTGTTATTTATTAAAAGCAAATTTGTTGAAAGGAATTAGTGAAAAATTGGCACATTTTGAGAAGCGCGGTAGTAGTTGGCGCGCACAAATTTCTTGGTATGACGAATTTGGCAAACGTAAATTTAAAGTAAAAAGTGGGTTTTCTACAAAATTAGAAGCCAGAAAATGGGCCAATGAGATAGAAGTGGCCAAAGACCAAAACTTACTATCAAATCAAGACCCTGTTTTTGCAGAGTATTTTAAAGAATGGTATCTCAGATATAAAGCACCCGGCAAAACTCAAGGTACAATTCGCAGATATGCTCATATTTATGACATTATCAAAGATAACTTCGGAAATGTAAAATTATCTAAAATGACCCGTGCTAAATATCAAGACTTTTTAAATATCTATGGCAAAACACATGCAAAAGATACCGTACAAAAAACTAATGGCAGTATCCGTAGCTGTGTTAAAGATGCAGTAAGTGAAGGTATAATAAGGCTGAACTTTACTGAAAGAATAAACCTAACATGGAATAATGATAAAACTAGAAAAATCGAATATCTAAATTTTAAGCAAGTTCAAACACTTAAAAAACTTCTGCTTAAAGATATTAAGCCGACATATACTAGTCGATACATGCTGCTAACCATTATTTATACAGGTATGCGCCCAGGAGAAATAAGAGTTCTGACTTGGCATGATATAGACTTTAAGCACCAAGAAATACATATTACAAAATCCTGGGATTACGACAAGAGAAAAGTTATCGACTATGACTCTAATGAAATCAACAAGGAAACGAAAAATAAGTCATCAACACGTGTAATTAAAGTAGATCAGAAACTACTAGATATTTTAAATCAATTAAAAGTTAACAATCATGAAAGACTTTTTATTGATAAATTTGGGACAATACCTTCATCTAACGCAGTAAACAAAACTCTTAGAAAGCAATTAGATAAATTAGGAGTTAAAAACAAAAGTTTCCATTTTCATAGCTTAAGGCATACACACGTTGCTTTATTATTATTTAAGGGAGTTGACCTCTACTCTATTTCAAAGCGACTGGGGCACTCAAATATGAGTGTCACAGCAAATACTTATGCTTACATGCTAGATGAACTTAAACAGAAGTCAGACAATCAGATTGTTAGTATTCTTGATGAAATTTAATACCTTAGATACCTTTTGGATACCTCATACAGACAAAAAGCCCCTAGTTCCAGTAACTGGGGGCTTTTATAAAAGGAGAGTACAGGATTTGAACCTGCGCGCCAAGGAAAACTTGGTTCGCCGGATTTCGAGTCCGGTGCATTACCACTCTGCCAACTCTCCACAACAATCATAATTATACATGATATTGGCAAAACTGCAAAATAAATTTTACAGCTATCCAAAATTTATCTTTATAACTGTTGTACAAACTTACCTACGATTTCTTTAATTTTTGCCAAAATGGTGGTTAATAAACAATTTTTGTAGGACAACACCTAACACACCTACTACAATACACAGCAAAGCTGCTAACCATAAATTTATTTTGACTTTTGCAAAAGACTTAATTATTTTTATTCCAGCTACTACAATAATCAGTCCTCTTAAACCAGATACAATCATACTTGCATGCTTGATTTTTGAAGTATAAATACCATTAGCAATACTTTTTTTCAATAAGTGCTGATAAATAAAAATATCAGCAAAAGCTACCATTAGGGCCGCTAAGGAAACTAAACCACTTCTAACGTTTGGAAAACATAAAAGCACAATCGCAAGTGGTAAAAGATTACCTGATTCTAAAGTATAGCTGGGGTTTGACCATTCTTTTAGATTATGATAAATATCTTTTAAAGCCTCAAAGACAGTTTCTTGTTTTTTCATCCTTATTTACTCACCTTTCTATGATAAGCATAACGGGGTGGACATTGGACATTGAAGAAGTGTAATCATCAAACTACAAAGTCCTAAAAGAAGTTAGTTTAAAATTCATACTTAGTTTACTGCTTGCTAATTAATGTTGCAACATTTTTTGATAAGACACAAATACACTAAGAAAATTTTAAAAAAAATAACTTATCTAGCTAAAGTCACGCCAAATTACTACTATGAATTTTTTAAGTTTTACTCAAGAGTGTCATTTAAAGTATATTGAAACCTTGGTAACTAGTAAAATACAGTTGAATAAAGTTTGATAGGTTGGGATTTATCTTGTATTCAAATATCTGGATTGCCATTATGTCAGCTCTGATATTGGTGTTACTTATTTTTAACATTAGAAATTCACGTCGATTTAATCTGTTTGACCATTGGTTGCACCATAAATTAATTAGACGCCATGACGGCTACAGCTGGCAAATAATAGCTTTTATCAATGATCCAAAACTTTTAGTAGTTTGGGATATTTTTCTTGCCAGCTTTTTAATCAATGAAGAAAAAAATTTAACTGCTTTTTGGGTTCTTTTTACCCTAGGTTTTACGGATTTAACTGGGCTGCTACTTAAGAAATGGATGCACCGGAAACGTCCTATTAAACACTCAAACCTTGAAGACGGCTATAGTTTTCCCAGCGGACATGTTTTAGGAACCACAATAATGGTTCTTATTATATGGAAAATATTTGCAAGTGAACTTGGTAGTGGACTTTTAATTACTTTGACTGTGATTTGGGTTATGGTGGTCATTTCTCGACTTAGTCTTAAAGCCCACTATCCTTCAGACGTTATTGGTGCAACTTCTTTAGCTGTCTTCTGTTTTACCTTATCACAGCAAATTTTTCTTTTGTTTTTCTAAGAATCCAACTAATTAAACTAAAAAAGTACCAAACATTGCTTTTAATTTAAGCGATGTTTGGTACTATTTTAAAAGATCTTCTTGTTCTTCAAGCTTAGTTGCAATAATAACTTGTGGTGAAATTACTTTTATAGCGTTTCCTGATTTTTTGAAACAAAAATGGCTTTCTTTAAAAGCCAGTCTGTTCATTTTTAATTTTTAGTACCCAGAAGCAAAGTGCTTCTGTCAATTTTACTCATTTATCCTTCAAAGCCAATCATCAGGCTTCCCTCTTCTCCATAAAAGGCACATAATCCCATCATTGGTCGAATAACTATATTAGCATCTGGGTACAATGCAATTATTTTATCCTTTAATATATTTGCATCTTTTTCATTCTTACAATGATCAATAATTACTCGCCCCCCTTGATATTTCATTTCAGTCATCAGCTTTATAACTTCTCCTAAAGCTCGTTTCATACCCCGAACTTTGGAAATAGGTTCCAGTTTCCCCTCTTCACTTGCTGTGCCTACTAGATCAATTTTTAACATCTTAGCAACCTTAGCCACGGCCATATTAACACGGCCATTTAATGCCAAATTATGTAGCGATTGCAGGATAAACAATAAATGGGTATGCGTTTTATATTTTGCAATTTTTTGTTCCAAATCCAAAAAACGAACTTGACTTTCAGCTAGGTGTTCAATCTTATGTTGAATCATTGCAACCTCTGGACCAGCAGTTCTTGAATCTACAACAATTACGCTACTACCAGGATGATCCTTTTCATAAATTTGTTTTGCTTGATAAGCAGAAGAAAAGCTGCCGCTTAATCCACTAGTTATTGTTAACATAATTGCCTTTGTACTTCCTTCAAGTGCTTCAAGCCAGTCATTAATGCTAGGGCATGATGTCTTACCTTCTTCAGTATTTTTGTTCATATCAGAAATAAAGGTTTCCATATCAAGGTTTTCATTATCGATAAAATCTTGACCAGCAATTGTTATTGTTAATGGAACTACCGTTAACTTGTCAGATGCTTGTTCATTAGCACTAGAATCTACTATTAATTTTACTTTTTCCATGTATTGTATATCCTTAAATCAAATAAACCAACTAAACTTTAATTTGTATAGTTAAATAATAATGCAAAATGCTAGAAAAAGCGACAAAATGTTTTTGGAAATTTTTAATGTTAGAAATCGTTTACAAATGTTTACATAATCACAAACTTAGTCTAAAATTTATTTTGTAGAGATGGAGCTGTTGCTCCAATAATGTATGTGCGGTTGCACAACATTTAATATTTAGGAGGTTTTTAGATGTTAAAATCAGTCATTGAAAATGTTCATGCACTGGAAATCTATGATTCACGTGGTAACCCAACTGTTGAGGCTTTTGTTACCCTTTCAAATGGTGTAGTTGGAAAAGCCGAAGTTCCATCAGGTGCTTCAACTGGTGAAAACGAAGCTGTTGAATTGCGTGACGGTGGTAAGCGTGTTGGCGGTAAAGGTGTTTCTAAAGCAGTTGAAAACGTCAATACTAAGATTGCTAAAGCATTAAAAGGCTTAGATCCACACGATCAAGCTAACATTGACCGCGTTATGATCGAATTAGATGGTACCCCAAACAAGGCTAAACTTGGTGCTAACGCAATTTTAGGTGTATCTATGGCAACTGCCGCTGCTGCTGCTAAAGATAGTCACCAACCTTTGTACAGATACCTTGGCGGAACTGATCTAGAAATGCCACAAACTTTCCACAATGTTATCAATGGTGGTGAGCATGCTGACAACGGCATCGATGTTCAAGAATTCATGATCACCCCTGTTAAAAAGACATCATTCCGTGATGGTTTTGAAAAGATCGTTAACACTTACCATACTTTGAAGAAAGTTCTTGAAGACATGGGTTACGAAACTGGCCTTGGCGATGAGGGTGGTTTTGCTCCTAACATGAAGAACTCAGAAGAAGCTTTGCAAGCATTACATGATGCTATTGTTAAAGCTGGTTACAAGCCAGGTGAAGACATTGCTATTGCATGTGACTGTGCTGCTTCATATTTCTACAACAAAGAAGATGGCAAATATCACTTTGAAGGTAAAGTCTTTGATGATGATCAATTAGCTGATTACTATGACAAGTTATTGGAAAAATTCCCAGAATTAATTTCAATTGAAGACCCATACGACGAAAATGACGTAGAGGGTATGATTAAGTTTACTCAAAGTCACAAAGACAGAATTCAAATTGTTTTGGACGATTTCATCTGTACTAATCCTAAGCTTTTAAACAAAGCCATTAAGGAAGGTGCCGGTAATGCTTCATTAATTAAGCTAAATCAAATCGGTACTGTTACTGAAACTTTGGAAACTATTCGACTTTCACGTAAGAATGGTTACAACACCATGATATCTCACCGTTCAGGTGAAACCGGCGACACATTTATCGCTGATTTTGCAGTTGCCGTTAACGGTGGTCAATTGAAGACTGGTGCCCCAGCTCGTTCAGAACGTGTTGAAAAGTACAACCGTCTACTTGAAATTGAAGAAGAACTTGGCGAAGGTGAGCGTTTAGCTACATTCCCAGATAATGTTGATAAAGACTAATTAGTCAATTCAAAAAAGCTTGCGATGCAAGCTTTTTTTGTTTCCAATAAAAGAATGCTTTTAAAAATTACTAGCTAATTGCAAAATCCCCCAAAAATTAAAGCTTAACAATCACAGAATTAGGCTTACATAAAGTTTTTTTCAAATTTAGCAAGTTTAAATACTCCCCTACTTGTCTACTCCCATTTGCTAGAAAAAATCAACTAATTGTGCTAATTTAGATAAAGATTATTTATAATATCAAGAAAGGGTAATTTATGTCTGAAAAAAATAACGGCTTAAGTCAAGCCGAAGCAGATAAACTTCTTAAAAAAAATGGACTTAATGAAGTCCCAGAACCTCAATTCAATTTTTTTAAAGAATTTTTATCTAAATTGTGGAATTTATCAGCTTGGATTTTGGAGGCAGCTCTACTTTTAGAATGCATTTTAGGTAAATGGATCCAATCTTTTTTCGTGTTACTAATGTTGCTTTTCGCTGCCTGGAATGGTGCTTCAAAGAAAAAACAATCGCGACGTGTCCTAAACGATATTTCACACAAATTGACACCCACAAATTCCGTTAAGCGCGATGATCAATGGCAAAATATTGATTCAAAATACTTAGTTCCTGGCGATTTAATAAGTATTCAACAGGGAGATGTTCTTGCTGCTGACGTAAAATTAATTGACGGTCAAATTTCAAGTGATGAAAGTTCAATCACTGGTGAATCTAAAACTGTTCGCAAAAATCCTCCCGATACTGCTTTTGCCGGTACTACTGTGACTGAAGGTAATGGCTTAGCAGTAGTTATTGCAACTGGAGCTAATTCTCGTTCAGGAAAAACTATTAATTTGATCAATAATTCAGCTGCACCGGGACATTTACAGCAATTATTAACTAAAATTATTTACTATCTTTGTATATTAGATGGGATTTTAACACTTGTAATTGTTATTGCTTCATTTTTTAAGGGTGGCAACATTCAAAATCTGATTAACATGTTACCATTCTTAGCTATGATGTTTATTGCCTCTATTCCAGTCGCTATGCCCTCAACTTTTGCACTTTCTAATTCATTTGAGGCGACCAGATTAAGTAAGGAAGGAGTATTAACCTCCGATTTAACGGGAATTCAAGATGCAGCTAATTTAAATCTGATTTTACTTGATAAAACCGGTACAATTACAGAAAATAAAACTGCCGTTTCGCAATGGATTAATTTTAGTGAACTTGATGACAATATCATTTTGCAATTAGCCTCTGCAGCTGTTGATCAAAGAAACAAAAAAATTATTGATAACGCGATTGAAGATTTTATCTTAAGTAATGATTTAAAGATGAAGTCAAGTGATAACTTCTCTCCTTTCACGTCTGCTACTGGATATTCAATGGCTAATATTGATAATCATAATATTAAGCTAGGTTCATTTAAACAGTTGTCAAGGATTGATCCAAGTGCAAATGATAAAGTTAAGGATATTGATTTTAGTGCTGGACGGTCCGTTGCTCTTTTAGTTGATGATAAATTAGCTGGTGTCTTTATTTTGCAAGATAAAGTTCGTCCTGATTCAAAAAAAGCACTAGCTGAACTCAAAAAACGTGGCGTTTTACCAATTATGTTAACTGGAGATAATCAAAAAACGGCTGAAGCCGTAGCAAAACAAGTTGAATTGCAAGGACAAGTTATTTCAATCCATAATTTTAATGATCAGACAGACATGGGAACACTTGCTGGAATTGCTGATGTTCTCCCAGAAGATAAATTACGTGTAGTTAAATTTTTCCAAAGCAAGGGTTATATTGTTGGTATGACAGGAGATGGTGTTAATGACTCGCCTGCATTGAAACAAGCCGAAGTTGGAATTGCCGTTTCAAATGCTGCAGATGTTGCTAAGCGATCGGGTAAAATGGTCTTACTAAATGATGGTTTAACTTCGATTGTTAAAATTCTGGATGCAGGCCACCGCGTCTACCAGCGTATGACTACCTGGTCATTGACAAAACTTGCACGAACGGCTCAATTGACTATGATCTTGACCTTTGGCTATCTTTTCTTCGACTACATTCCAATGGCTCTAAATGCAATGGTCATATATACTATTATGAATAATATGGTTACTATGATGATCGGAACCGACCGCACTCATATTACTTATAAGCCTGAAAATTGGAATATGGCTAAATTAGCCAAAATTGCATTTTCACTTGCCTTTGGTTGGACTCTAATAGGAATATTAGGAATAGGTTTTCTCAATACCCATGGATATAGTCATGGAACAGTATCAACAATGGTATATGTCTTCTTGGTATTGAGCGCAATGTTTATTATTCTTATTACTCGTACAAAACATTACTTCTGGCAGGATTACCCCTCAAAATCAGTTGGTCTAACTCAGCTTGCAGACATTGTTTTAACAATAATCCTTGCACTATTTGGTATTGCGATGACTAAAATCAATTTAACTAATTTATTACTTACTTTTGTTGTCGCACTCATAGCCGCAGTAATTATTGATCTCTTCTATCAACCTATCATGAAAAATAAATAATTACAAAATATTAAAAAACACCCAAAATACTGCTTGAAGTTAACCCCCGGAATTGGACAAAGATTCCAATTCGGGGGTTTTCTTATGTCTAAATATTTACTAAAAACAAAATTAGAAGCAGTAGATTTGTATCAAAGAGGATTTAGTACAAAAGAAATTCAAGAGAAATTACATATCACATCACGTAGATCTATTGATGGTTGGATCAATAATTATCAACAGTATGGTAACAGAGGCCTGGAAAAAAGCTTTTCTAAGACAAGATATAGTGGTCAATTTAAATTAGAAGTCTTAAACTGGAGAAAAGAACATGGTGCCAGCTATCAAATTACTGCCAATCATTTTAATATTAAACAACATTCCACTATTGCGAATTGGCAAAGAAAATTAAATGAAGGCGGTGTTGATGCTTTATTTATTAAGCAAGGACGACCATTAATGCATAAAAAGAAAATTAAAGCAAAGAAGCATAAATATACTTCTCAAGAGTTAACTGAACTTGAACGTCTACGTTTAGAGAATCGTGCATTACATGTAG
>NZ_JBXSQM010000005.1:0-110614 GCF_057063645.1 Lactobacillus sp. X-49 | reverse complement strand
CACAACCGGTTAATCAGGCGCTTCATTCCTAAAGGCAAATACATCAAGGATTATGATATGATCCAAATCTACGGCATTGAGGAATGGTGCAATAACCTGCCGCGCAAAATCTTAGCCTACCACACTCCCGATGAATTATATGAGAAAAGATTAGATTGCATCTATCAAATCAAGTAGGGTGTTCAACTTAAAATTGCAATTTTCGAAAGATTAACATATAAAGATTTTCAGGAATATCATGCTCTAATCGATGACTACAGCGAAGAATACTTAAGGAGACTGAAAAATGAAAAGTAAGAATTTATTACTAATTAGTAAAGTACTCAATGAAACTGGCGATTGGTTTTACTATTTCGTTATTGTTCTTATTGTTTTTTCGGTTTCACATGACCCGATTTATTTAGGCTTATTATCTGCATCATATACTTTACCTAATCTTATTTTTAGCAACCTAATTTCAAATATTTCTTCAAAGTTTAACTCAAAAAAATTAATTATATTTACCGAAATGTTGCGATTTATCTTACTTGTATTAATGTTCTTAGCCACTAATGTTGTCCTTCTGCTTTTGTTAGTTTCTAGTGAGCAAATGCTTGCCATTGCGAGTGATTTAAACTATCAAAATTTAGTAGTTAATGTAGTCAAAGGTAAAACGGCTCTAAAACTTTTTAACAAAAATACGAACACCTGGTCGTCAGTTGCCAGATTACTGGTTATACCCACTTATATGATACTAACCAAAATCATTAGCAATCGGGAGGTTTTACTACTTGATGCAGTTCTTACTATAGTTTCTGGAATATTGATTCTCCCTATTAGTTACATACGTAATTTACAAAAGGAGCATAAGGCTCCACATATAGAAAAAAAGAAAACTTTTACCTTTAATAAAAGCATATGCTTAATATTGCTTGTTGGGGTTCTAAATTTAGTAATCGGTTTCTCTGATTCATATGCAATTTCATACATTAATTTAAATAACAATAAGCTAGGGATAGGCTACTCTGTATTTGTCTTTTTAATGACTTTAGCTGAATTTGTAGCTAGTATACTTTCTAAAAAATTTGATGACGTAATAGAAAAAGACTTTACTGGCAAAGCTCTATCACTGTGTTCATTAATTATTTTTGTGTTTTTAGTTGCCGCCTCTTTATTTCATAACGTTGCATTCTTTATATTTTCGATGGCAGCAAGTAGAATGATTTACATGTGGATTAAACTATTTTCTTTATATTCATACCAAGATCGAAACAAAGATCATATAATGGATTATGTGGCATTACAAAATGTTGTAATGGGCTGTTTTTTAGTCTTTAATTCTTCAATTGGCTCAATTTTAATCAAATTATCCAATATTTATATATATATGATATTTATAAGTTTACTGATTTTTACAACTACATTGATCTTTAAATCTCTATATAAAAGGACCAATTAATATGAAATACTCAGTTATCAAAGGATTTCCAACAAATATACAGACTCCAACAATCAATTATATATTTTATATTCAGAACTTTTTAAAAATTATTTTTATAAAATGTGTATTTATCGTAAGTAAGCAAAAGACCCGCAAAAGCTGGCTTTTTATTTTCCCTTTACGAGAAGTCAGCCAACTTTCCAAGATGGTGCACATAATGTACTTATTCATTTTACCGGAATTGGCAATCATGGTTTACTTAAGCTATTAAGGTAGTATGTTTAACATGCAACATGACGTGCAAAGCAAGTTCAGTCACTTGCAAGACAGCTGAGTGATTCTCAAAAGGATTGCTTTCTTGTTTCTTTTAAAAAAGCGTATTAAAAATGGGATTTTACCAAGCTATCTACTTACCTTGGGGAAGTGATAGCAGTCCTTCCCTTATGCTCTTCACTAAAAGTTTGTGAAAAATAGGCGATTTTAATTTATTCATATAGCAATTTTACTTTTAAATAGTTAAAATGATTTGAACGCATTAAGCAACATCTCAACTAACAGCAAGAACACCACAGATCTCAATCTGACTATCACAATTATTATCTACAACATAACCAAAACCAAGATTTGAATAGTTAAGGTCACCATTAGTATACTAGACCACGTCCTGCTTAATTCCCAGCTATTCCTTGATCTGCTCCTCCAATACTAAACCTAATCACTACCGCTATACCCTCCAGTGGGGCCACACCACACTCCATAAAGGATACTTAGCTGCAACAGCTGTCCAGTCTTTTGATAGACATAGTCTAACCATTGTTCAACATTAACAGTAGTCCATTTATTAAGAGCAGTTGCTTCATAATCAAGTATTGGAATTGCTTGACCAACATAAGGCTTGAATGCTTGGAGAAAACAGTTATTGTTTAAACTTAGTTTGCTATTGAACTATAATGGGTATAATTATTATTTCTATTTATGAGGTGAAATACATGAAATTAAGTAAAAAAATCTTTCTTGGATCTATTGCTGGTATTTTAATTTTAGGGGCTGGATTCTCGGCGTTACAACAACTTAAATCTACCCCTATTACTGCAGCAACAACATCTAACAATAACACTCTAAAATTAATTCACGGTGCCTATGTCTATAATAAAAAAGGTAGGCGTCTTAAAAAATATTGTGGCAGTTGGTCTAACACTCACTTACGCAAAGGAACCAATGTACAATATTCCGGCACAGTCCAACCAATTGAAAAAGACAGCAAACAATACTATCTACTAAATGATGACAACTACAATCAATCATGGTTGCCTTATAAAAAAATCAAGGGTAAATATTATTACAGCATTGGTCATGGCGGTTACATTAATGCAGCTAACGTTAACGAAATTGACGGTCAACCACTTTATGTGGCAAATGCTACTGTTACTCTTAAGCCCGCAAATATTCATACTGGTTTAACTGGGGGATATATTGGATCAGGAACGAGCAGAACTTTAGTTAAACCTGGTCAGGAATTGAAAGTTGATTGTATTACTAAAATTCCAGATGGTAATTCAAGGTCAAAAGTTTACCGTATAGCTGGTACGACTGACGCTTTTATTTATATTGGAAATATAAAAACTCAACCTAGACAAAAATTAGCAACTTACACGATGTATACTTATGTTGGTTTAAAGCAAAATAGTAATACTTACAATATTGCAACAATTCTTAATCCAAAAACTACTAATAAAAATGTTACTCTTGCAAAAGATGAAGATATTCCCGTAATCAGAGAAATTTATGTTTGGGTACCTAACGACAATAAAGCAGAATTATTTTATCGTTTAAATTATTACACTCCTGAAGCTACAAGTGATTTTCATAAAACAATTGCTAATCAACTGTTTTATATTAAAGCAGCTGATACAATGTACTTATCGGGTCCACAATTAACACCAGCAAATACCCCCGAAGAAGCTTACACAGACGCTAAAGTTGCAACAATCACTGATAAGCAAGACTTACAAAAATTAATTGATCAAGCAAAAACAATTACAGCTAGTGCTAACTATAAAAATGAACTTTATGTAAATACTTATAAAGCTCGTTATGATGAAGCTTTAGAACAAGCTAAAACCGTCAATTCTTCAACTTCCGCAAGTATTATTGAAGTTAAAGAAGCCGTTTGGTATTTAACTACACAACAGCAAGCTTTATTGAACGCTTCAAAATTTGGCAATGGAGTTATTGAAGACACTATGCCTGTCAACTAAAGTTTAAGCGAAATTAGGTCATCTGACCTAATTTTTTTATGCCTTTCCCAAACATATGTTTGCCGAACATGCGTTTGGGTGATACATTAATCACGATTTCGAGATCATATTAACTTGTTTTTAAATTTTATTTTATAGTTTGAAAAGATTGAAAATATGAATGTTATTACTAACCCAGATGTATCATTAAAAACAGTTTTAAAGACTGGTGGCAGTAAAGGTGTATATTCGAAATTTAATGGTAATTTTGTTAAATACCCAAGAAAAAGCAGCTAGTAGCTGCTTTTTCTATCTATACCGCTTGCAACTTCCGATAATGTCTATTATCGGAAGTAAGCAAAAAAGCCCGCAGAACTAGGTAAAAAATAAGTTTGTAAAATTGGATCAATAAAAAAACAGCCTAAGTTTTTCTTAGGCTGAATTGCGCACTGAGCATCCCAAAAGACCGCTTTTCCCTGTACTACTTGAGCAATTTATCGAGTATGGCAACTACGATTCATGATTTCAAAACTAATAGCCGGACCTTAACCTTATAAAATCAAGCAATATAGCAAGCCAGTATCTCTTTGGTTATTCAAAGTATCTTTTATCATAACAATCCATACGGTTGCTATTATTGATATTGAATAGCCATTAGTTGTCCATATTGGACTTGCCCAATTTACAATCCTCCATTTTTTTAGTTAAGTTAATAAATTCATATACGCCATCGTTTGATTTTTGCATTTTAGAACCTTCTTTTTTAAATCCTGCTTTCTGATAAACTTTAATTGCACGTTTATTGAAGCTAGCCACTGACAGAAGTATCATTTTATAATTGAAATTTTTTTGTACAAATGCTTCGATTTCTTTTACAAAACTTAATCCTAACCCTTGTCCAGTTAAATCCGGTCTCAATCCTAAACCAATTTCCACCTTTTCCTCTGACAATTTTTCTAAGCAAAAATACCCCACAAGTTCATCTTTATCATCTAAAACCTGATAATACTTATTTCCTCGTAACTTTGAAGTAATTATTTCTTCAAAATCTTCTGGATCATTTTCCATATCATAAAAATCATACTGTCCACTGTAATGCCATTTTCTAGCAATCTGGTCTGCATTTGCTTGAGTTAGTTGTGTTATTTTTTTATATTTCATCTTTTTATCTTCTACTTCTTGTTGTAAAATTTATTAAAAATTCATAATCTTATAATATTTTAACATTATTATATGGGGTTGCCAAATATAATAAAAATAATTAGTATAACAAAAGCCTAAACAGCCGTAAACACAACTAATATTTCGTTAAAAGTGACATTTTGATCAATCTTAGTTCTAGCAACTGTTCTAACCAAGCAATTTTCTAAGTTACGGAGGGTTAAATTTAGACCCAAATTTGCTAGCTTGACATCTTGATCAGCTAATTCACAGGCTAGCAAATTTTTCGTTGTAATAAGAGCTTAATTAGGGCAAATTGCTCTCTATCATGGTCACGTCTATTGCTATAATGTTCAAATGACTTAGTAACGTATCATTAAAACTAGGTCGTCAGGTAAGTCTTTCTGTTCAAATAACAAACACTAACACTTTATATTTAGCTTGAAAAACAAAGAAATCATTATTTGCATATAGTATCTTCTAATATCGTTTTTTACGGAAGATCAGATAACCTAGAATAAAGAAAATGATAATGTAACACATTGACCCGATAAGGATTTGATTATTATTCAGGTGAGATGTTTCAACATACATTGAGTAATTGCCGAACTGGCGAGTTAAATTAAGCATATTCAATGGGTTCCATCTCATCACATTGACAAACTTATTTGAATTTAACAAATCACTAGAAACAGTTTGTCCCATGAACACTAGCAAAAAGCTGATAGTAACTACAATGGCATTATTATTAATTAAACAAGACAGTAAGAAAACGACCGTTATGACTAACATTGTAGTCACTAAATCGATTACGAATCCTGTAAGCATGTTTTCCCAAATTGACTGGCCGTATAGATAGGTCATTGTCCATACTGCTGAAGTTCGAAAAAGCGTATAATGCAAAAAAGCGGTATAAACTAATGCCAGTAAGTGCAAAAAGACATCATACAGAAACAGTACAATGTACTTTAATAAATAAACATAGACCTTATTAGTGGCTTTATATAACAGAGTTAAGATGGCATTATTCTGAAATTCCATCGAGAAGGTCGTAGCACCTATTACAACTAGTATAAACATAATCCAATCAGGTGCATCAAAACACAGTACCAATAACAGTTTGTTTTCTTCACCGCTCAGAGCATAGCCTGCCAAGATCATTAATACTAATAAAATTATAGGAGCAATCCAAGCTATTTTTTTGTGACGTAACTTATAAAATTCTTGTTTGATACTATAAAACATCATTTATTCTCCATCTTATAATTTAAACCCGTCGATTCTTGAACAGGTAATAGCCTATAATTGCAAACAGAATACCATAAATCAACGTAGTCACAATCAATTGCATGTTAGTCAAATTTGATTTAAGAATAATTGAACTTCTGGTCAACTGCTGGGAAATAAAAATCATATTAAGCGGGTTCCACTTAATAATCTTAACTAGTGACGGCAGAGACGACATCAGGCCAGCTGAAAGACTGGCGCCAAAAAAAGCTAGAGCTAAGCCAACACAGATTACTACTGCATTGATTTTAACAAGCATGGTCAACATGAAGGATAACCCAATGATGAAAACAGAGTAGATTATTTCACCAAACATATTAAGCATAAGAGCGTCTCTCAATGTATGTGCATGAAAAGTTGCGCCCCAACTAAATTCACCAGGCACAAAAAGCAAATTCAATATAAAAGTGAATAGAACAGCACCAATTGTCAGTATAAAGCCATAAACAAAAACGACAATAAACTTAGCCAGATAAATCTTGAGTTTGCTTGAATTTTTGTAGATTAGCATAATAATCGTATTATTGCTGTACTCCATGGCAAAAAATGCAGATCCCACGGCAATCAAAATAATTGGAATCCATTCGACTGATCCAAAACCAAATGCCAACGTATTCTTGGTAATATTCGTTGTTAGCGCACTGTAGACCATCAAAACAAGCATGGTCACCACTCCATACATTGCAACCTTTTGGTCGTAAAACTTATAGAACTCTTCTTTAAGATTAACGTCCATCTTCCTTACCTCTTTCTCGGTCCAGAATGTTAACGACAAGTTCCTCAAAGTTGGCTTCTAATGGCAGTATTTCTTGCAAGTGGATGTTATTTTTCAAAAGCACATCCTGAATAGCAAAAATGTTTTTTTGATCTACGACTAAGAAATTATCCTTGAGAGTAAACGGAATCTTTTCTTTCTGCAGCACCGGCATTGCTCGATTATTATCTTCCGTGAGCACTTTGTATTTTTGTTTACTAGTCTTATTAAATTCCTCAATTGGTTGGTCAACAATAATTTTACCTGAAGTTATTAGTACCACTTGAGTCATAATCTTTTGCAGTTCACTTAAAATATGACTCGAAATAAGAAAAGCTGTTCCTTGATTGGCGTAGCGTTTAATTAACTTGCGCACGCTAATGCTGGCTTCAATATCTAGGCCATTCATTGGTTCATCTAAAATTACTAGCTGAGGGTGATTAAGTAAAGCGATTGCAATCCCTAATTTCTGTTTCATGCCTAAGGAATAACCCTTGGCTTTATTATTAATATAAGAATCCATCTGCAAAGTGGAAACCAATTGAGTTAGATCTCTTTTATCACGGGCATATAATTCTAGATTCTGTCTTCCCGTTAAAAATGGATAGATAGCTGGATGCTCGATCAAAGCGCCAACCCTTTCTAAAGCCCTATGACTAGTCTCAGTGACTGGACGCTTACCAACGGTGATACTACCGGTAAACTTCGTCAAACCTAAAATAGTTTTCATGATCGTGGTTTTCCCCGCACCATTTGGCCCAATTAGTCCAACTATTTCACCTGCCTTAATCTCTAAAGAAATATTTTTTATAATTTTAGCTTTTCCTATATAAGTATTTACATTACTGACTTCAAGTATTCTTTCATTGACTTGGTTCATTTTTCAACTGATCCTTTAAAATAGCTTTAATTCATTTTACATTATATATCGTTATACTGTAACACTAATATAATATACTGGAACAAAGTAATATGCAACTTGCTTTTAAGTAACATGGAAAACAAAAAATAAATACCAATTAATATGAAATATTTTATTTATAGAAATTTCCTATTTAAGAAGATAAGTTTTAGTCACTGGACTAGTTTTCTTACCATACTCATGTTAAGGAATAGTAAGTGAGCCAATTCTGCTCTCAACTTTGTCAGCTTGTTACTAAAATTTTGGGTTTAGCTGAACTTGCCTTGGCTACATATATTTTTACCTTTATAATAAAATTTCCGATAAAAAATAAGTCCTGAAAATTAAGTAATTTTCAGGACTTATCTAATAATTAATATATTTTATGTGTTGGAGCCTTATCTACTACAAATGAGATAATTTGTTACTTCCACAGAACTTAATAGTGCTTGTAGATTGGTTAAAAGGTAATAAGACATTTTGGAAGAATTAATCATTTTGAAATTACCTTCTACAGTTTTAAATGTACTATTTCCTAACATTTGTGAGTTTTTAATATTAACATCACCGTTATTCAAAAAGCTTTTGTCTTAAATATATATTTATTCCATATTAATTGGAATTAAATTATCCTAAATATCCAATTTTTGCAACTGCAAAAAGTTGTTTAACTTTTAAAACCCATCTAAAAATATCTCAACTTTTAATTGATCATCATATTAGTCAAAAATCGAATTATATCTATTAAATCCAAATAATTTTTTAAATACGGCAATATTTATTTTAACTAATAAGTTACTATTTTATCTTATCAGCTTAACGATATTACCTATAATATCAAAAGCAAAGATTAATATTAAAGCAAATGAAGAAATGGATTTCATTGCGTAAGATAAATAAATAAGTGAATGGTTAAAGAAATTTGTTCCAATGAATAAAAATAAAAATAAAAAAATTTGCCCTATATCAATTAATACCAATATCATTATTTTTGTTTTATAAATAGCATAAAAATCTACAGCATTCCTAAACAAGCCCAATATCAGCAATATTAAAAAAATATTGGCATCAGCTGTTTCCAATATCCAAAACCAAATATCATATTCAGTATATGCTTGATTTTATATGGGAAACTTGCCGATATATTTGGTAAAAATATAAAAAACAATGAAACCATAATTCCCCAAAGAGCTCTGCTCACTTTGCCAATCATATTTGTATCCTCCTCTATTAAGTAAACATTTTACTTAATAAGTTGATTATCGTATTTTATATAGATACAATTTAATTATCTTTTATACAGCTTTACAATTCATCGAATCGTGGTGAAAACCTCAAAGGAACCATTTGGTGAAATCATTAATCAAAATTTTTAGTTTCCATCTCAATAAATTCTGTAAAGCCGCCCTTTTCTGCTCGTTTTTGGGCAACTACCTTTAAAAAATGTTCTTGGTCAATCCCTTTAAAGTCTAAATAAGCTCTTAAAACTTCATAAACATCACCAAGCTCTTCAACCAAGTTGGTTTCACTGGTAGCACTAACTACTTCGCCAGTTTCTTCCACTAATTTTTTCTTTAAGGCTGGCTCAATTTCGTCATGTGTTAGGTAACGATAACTGGCCTCTTTAGCAAATTCAGGTATTTTATCTCTAACTAATTTTTTCATTTTAAGTTCTTTTATAAAATTATAAAGACAATAGTTTTATCGATTATTATACTACACATTATTTTGTAAAATATCAAAAACTGTGAAATTAATTCTTAAACCTGTACACTAATTTATTCAATATCTGCATGATTTTTACGCATAGTCGCCTCAGTTGCACCCATAATTTTCATTAACTTGAGTGAAATTGCATCAAATAATAACAAAGACATCTGCTCAAATAATGATCCCATTGGTTGTAACGAAGTAATTTTCGACACTTTAGATTGAGCAACTATTTTTATCACTATATCAGCCATTTTTGCTAAAGGGGAAGCTATATCTGTAGTAACTACTGCAATTTTAACCCCATTATTTTTAGCAATGTTTGCCTGTGCTAGCAATTGAGTCGAATTTCCTGAAGAAGAATTGATAATCAGCAAATCTCCCTGTCTAGTATGTGGTTCACTAATTTCACCAACCACACTAATAGTAAAACCTAATTGCATCAGCCTATTTGCAAAAGCTCTAATCATAAGCCCTGAACGACCTGCTCCAGATAGATAAATACGATTAGCTTCTTTAATTGTCCGTATCAATTCATTTACTTCTTCATTAATTAAAGGATCTGGTACTTGTGCAAGTTCATCTAAAATGGACGTTAATTCACTCAATTTAATATTTCCTTTCCAATATTTGTTTAATTTAATTTAGTTTGTAGATTACTAGTTAACAGATCAAGTGGCAATTCAGCCAGATCCTGTATAAATTCTTTTGACTGAAACAATTTCATCAACTTACGAAGTATAGTTAGATGTTCATCTCCTTTGGCTAAGGCTAAATTAAATAAAAATTTACAGTCTATTTGCTGCTGTGCATCTTCCATTAATCCAAAGCTTACTGGCTTAAGCAAACGAACAAAACTAATTCCACTTACTTTGACCAAATTTGAATCACCATGTGGAATTGCAATGCCCATACCATCTGCTAGTTTTAAACCAGTAGGAAACTGCTTTTCCCGCTTTATACAAGCTTGCGAAAATTGAGAATAAATACCATTAGCCTTAAGCATTGGTAATCCCGCAAACTTAATTGCTGCTTGATAAGTAGAAATATCAGGTGTGCCTTCATTTACAAATATCTTAATTCCCATTGCGTATCCTTTTACTTTGTCAATTCATCTTTGATTTGCTTTAAAACTTCATCTTCACCAATACCAGTTAATAACGCCGACCCAACAATTACTGGTGTTTTTACACCAGGTCTATTCAATTTGGTTGACGAAACAATTAAATCCTTACTATTAAATGTGTCATCAGTACAATCCATTAATGACGCCTTATCCAAATCAGCTTTAACACCTTGTTCATCTAAATAATCTTTTAATCCAGCTAACATAATCGACGATGAAGCAATTCCATTACCACAAACTACTAAAACTTTTTTCATTTTCTTTTCCTCTTTAAACATTTTTACTAATTAATTGAAGAATTATCAATCTTAATTTGTTTTCTTTCTCGTTTTTTTAACCAATATCCAAATAAAATTACAAGAATAGCGACTGCAATATAACCAAAAATTCCAATATGTGAAACGCCAGCGAATAATCCTGTCAATGGATTAGCCGATGGATTTAAGGATGAATACATCACCCCTTTTTTAGCCCCTGCACCAAATTGTTGGAACACTTGATTTGTAGCAGGGGTCATCCATGAAGCAATGTATAAGCCTCCACCAAATAGGAAAACTGATGCAATCCAAGTTCTAATAATATTTCCTTTAAAAACAGGTACCATGGCAGCAATAAAGAAAACAAATTGAGATAAATCTCCCATTGGCATGACTTTGTTACCTGGAAGAACAACTGCTAAAATCACGATAATTGGGATAAGCAATAAGGCCGGAGCAATAACAGCAGGATTGCCAATAATTAAAGCAGTATCCATTCCTACCGTAATTTCACGATCAGGAAAACGTTTGACCATCTTTTTACGAACTGCATTAGAAAGTGGCACCAAGCCCTCCATCATAATTGAAGTCATCTTTGGCAATAATAACATTACTGCTGCTAAGTACATTCCTAACTGTAAACTGTTGATAATTGCATGATATGGGCTATTCCAACTATAACCAAACAATCCCAAGAAAACACCAATCAAAAAGCCAACCATGGTAGGGTCTCCAAAAATGCCAAATTTTTTCTGAATGCTTTCAGCCGTCGCATTCCAATGACGTACCCCAGGAATATGGTCAAATAACCAATTAAATGGATATGCAAAAAACAGATATGTATTGGCTACTGGATGTGAAATTGATACTCCTTTTGGTAAGCTATAAAATTCATTATTGTTCTTAGCACCAAGATCTGCACCAATCAAGGCAATCATATGAAAAATTGCTGCAGTCAAGACACCATAAAGGAAATTGCCTGAATAAGCATAGACAATTGCACCCATCGAAGCATTTTGATGCAAGTTAAAAACATCTACATTGACACAATCAGTTAACCGCAAGACTAACATAATAATATTAGTACACACACAAAGTGGGATAATAATGGCACCCATACTTGAACCAAAGCCCATCACTGCTGTTGCCGCACCCCCCACATCAATAGCTGATAAAGAAGAACCGGTTTTAGCGGCTAAACCTTTAATTGCTGGCTGCATTTTTTCAAGCATGAATGTTACAACCATACTCAATGCTATAAAACCGATTCCAACTTTCATTGCTGACTGTGCAGACTCAGACCAAGATCGCCCTAAGAGTTTCATAAGCAACAAAAAAATTACGGGAATAAAAATAAAGTTACCTATATCATTAATAAACTGAGTAATCATTGCCATAAGAATCAATCCTCACAATCATCTTCAAAGCCCATATTCCATGTAACAAAATCCGGTCTAGTTAATAACCGATTATCATCAGACTTAGCTTCTAATAAGTTCTTTTTCGAGTTTTCACGAGCTGTCTTAAAATTAAATGGCTCATCCAAAAAAGCATCAAGAATCATTTTATGATACGGCAAACCATTTACTCTCATTCCTAGACCAATTATTTGAGCATTATTGCTTAAGCGCGCACGCTTAGCCGAATAAGGATTAGTAACTGCTGTTGCCCTAATTCCCCAATGTTTATTTGCCTGCATGGTAAAACCAATACCCGTGCCACAAATATATACGCCTAAGCGACATTCATCTCGCTGGATTGCCTCTGCCATTTCATCAGCTAACTTAGCAAACGTATTCTGTCCATCGTTTGGAACTTTGACAGGATCAAAAACCACTTCATATCCTTTAATATCAATTAAGTATTTTTTTAGTTCCTCCTTTCTTTGGAAACCAATATCATCACAAGCAATTGCAATTTTCTTTTTCATAGTATCTTCCTTTCTAAAAGCCAATTTATTTATCCGCTTTCATTTTACAAAGCCAATTATAAACTTTGTTTTTGTTGTTTTCAATTACTTTTTTATTGTTTTTTTTAATAAAAACCAATTTATTTTTTGGCATTACTTGAAAGTAGACTTTAAAATTGATTTTTCTTTACTAACAACCAGTTTTTTAGTGGTATCATAATTACATGGTTAAAAGATTGAGGTAGAATTATGAAGTTAATGGCCGATCGCCGTAATAATATCCTAGAAGAGGTCTTAAAAAAGGGAACTGTCTCCGTTCACGATTTAGCACAAAAATTTGGAGTTTCCTACGAAACAATTCGCAAAGACCTAACGTACTTAGAAAGTCAAAAATTAGTTATCAAAGGACATGGTGGAGCAACTTCAATTCAAAATAATGTTGAGAATCCATTCAACATTCGTTCAGAAGAAAATATTGAGTTAAAACAAAAACTAGCTAAATTAGCTGTCTCATTGATTCCTAATGGTGCAACAGTTATGTTGGGGACTGGAAGTACTGTTTTAGAGCTAGCCAAACTATTAGTTATGCGTGATGATTTAAAAATATTCACAAACTCATTGCCCGCTGCTACTTATCTCTTAAGTTCAAATAGTGAGTGTTATTTATTAGGTGGTAAACTCCGCTCAAAAAGTTCATCTGTATACGGTGGTTGGACAGAAAGTATGCTTAAACAAATTCAAGTTAGCATTTGTTTTTTAGGATCAGATGGTTTTTATAATTTTGGAGGACCAACAAGTCCCTCATATTCAGATGCTTCAATTGACTCTGTAATTCTGCACCAAGCTCGTAAAAAATATATACTAGCTGATAAAACAAAATTTAAACGAAATAGCCTTTATCAAATTGCCACATGGAATAACATTACCGGTTTAGTCACTAATAAAGATGTAGATGAAGATCTTTTATTCAAAGTTAAGCAACAGACAGTTGTGATTTCTGCTTAATTTTGTCGATTTATTTGCATGCCATAAAAAAGATAAAGAAAAAACCAATTTAGACTTTTAATCTAAATTGGTTTTCGATTATGTAAATTACTTATTTCAGCTAGTTAATACCCTACTGAAAAACAACTTTATCTATATTTATACCTTTATATATTTTTAAAGCTATTAATTTTTATCATTATTCTGTTTTTTCTTGCCAACGGTTAAAGTAGCGCATAATCAGCCAGCTGGCGATAGCAGTTAGCAAAACGGGTACAACATAAGTCAATGCAGCTACTTTTTGGTAAGCAAGCGGAATGTTAGGCAGCCAAAAGACGGTCAAACGGCTTTGCCATGCCCAAGGAATGATTGGCCAAATAAAATCAAATAAGGAAGTTGTAGCCAACATTGCAATTACTGAGCCAAAGAAGCCTAAAACTAAGCTACCACCAACATTCCACTTCATTGCAGCCACTTCAGCAAGCTCATACTGCAAAAAGCCTAAAAGCGCCATGGCAATGCTAGTAAGCAATAATTTAATAAAAGAAATGCCAACCACTTTGAAACCAAAAGTTAGAATTAAATAATAAATTAAATTAGTACCAATAATTTCAATTACGTACAGCAGCCAGTAATAAAACAATTGCCCCGCTACTATTTTGCCCCTGCTGATCGGTTCGGTTAGCCAATTTTTAAAGTCTCCCGCCTTCTTCTCTCGATCATAGACTAAGCACACGACAATGCTAATCACAAGCGGTGAAGCAAGTGCCAAAAAAGTATTAAATATATTGATCATATTTTCTGAACTGGATAGATTTTTGCGACTGCCATAATACCAGCCAAAGATAACGGGGAGGAAAATTAAAGCAATTAAATGTAGATAAAGTAGCATGCTACGACGTAGTTTGATATTTTCCGCACCACAAATTCGTTTAAGCATTTTTAATCACCTGCTTTTGAAATGAATAAGCCGCCAAATAACTGAAAATAATAAATAAGCCAATTGAAGCAAAAATAGTCCAAGAAGAATTAGGTACAACTTCACCAGCTTTTAGTGGAAAACCATTGATATGTAATTTAATTAGGGCAACGGGAAGGAGGTTGGACCAGCTATACGGTAGGACTGGACCCCAAGAAAAGGTAGTTACACAATATATGCCAATCATAGAGCCAATAAAGGCTAGTCCAACCGTAACGTAAAGGTTAGATATTCTACTTAACCACGTGTAGAGGGGAATTTCCCACAATGTCGTTAAAAAAATTCCCCCGACTGCTGTTAGACAGGGCATAATTCCAACCCTAACCGGACCAATCAGACCGGTTAACAGCAGAAAAACGGCTAAAACCAGACTAATAACAAGTGACAGCAGCACACCATGCAAGATTCTTCCTAATTCATAAGTAAACAGATTAGTGGAAGAACTTAAAATTGTTTTATATTCCGTACTATTTTTTTCATGACGATCACTCAGCCCAATAATCAAGGCTAAATATAAATTAAACCAAAATAAGCTCCATTGATTAATCGTACTTTCAAGCACATAACCAGTAGAATTAAAAAAAAGAATGGTGAAAACTATAACCAAAAAGGGGAAAAGTACCGTTATGGGTCTAATAATTGTTCTTTTTCTTTTAAAAATTTCAATTTTTAAAGCTTTAAGCATACATAACACCAGCCTTTTCCAAAGTCGAATTAAACAGTTTTTCTAAATCAATTTCATGATCATATGGCTGTTCCAAAAGGAGCTTGCCTCCACCAATAATACCAATATTATCAGCTAGATGTTCTACTTCTGAAAGCATGTGACTAGAAATAATGATTGTGATGTCTTTCTGCTTGAATTCAGCAATTAAATTACGTAACTGTTGGATGCCTAATGGGTCTAGTCCATTAGTAGGCTCATCTAAAATCAAAAGTTTAGGATGTCCAACTAAAGCTAAACCGATTCCTAACCGTTCTTTCATTCCTAAAGAAAAATTCTTCGTTAATTTATTTCCAGTATTGTTAAGACCGACGGTTTGTAAAATATCGGGAATTTCATTTTCGCTTGTACCGCGCAAACGACAAATTACCTGTAAATTCTCTTCAGCAGTCAGATTGCTATATAAAGGAGCATTTTCAATTAATGAACCAATCTTAGCTAAGTCGGATCTTGTCCATTCATGACCAGCAAATTCGACTTGACCACTTGAAGCCGGGATCATTCCCGTTAAAATTTTCATTAAAGTGGTTTTACCTGCTCCATTAGGTCCTAAAAGACAATAAACTTTATTTTCTGGAATATGTAAATTTATTCCGTCTAAAACCAGTTGGTCTTTAAACTTTTTAACCAGATTTTTTGTTTCAAGTAAATTAGTCACGTTCAATATTCTCCTGCATGTGTTTAAATTTTATCAAATATTATATAAGCATATATCAAATTTATGATTTTAAATCAATTATTTAACAATATATCATATTATTAAAATTAACGAAAGTCCTCTTCCCTGTGGCTTTTATTAAGATAAGAAAGTAATCTGGAATATCCACTAAATAGTTACAACAACTTTTTAAGTAAAAGTTTTTTGGTAATATTTAACATTTGAAAAAAACTAGAATTTCAACAAATAAAGTAAGTCGCTAATCATTTGATAAGCCTGCCTGTAATTTAGTGTTTTATATTTTTTATAGAAATTATATACTGTGCTAGTTTATTAACCAAAAGTAAAATATCTTAATTTTGCATATTATTTGATAATTTTATGTCGAATTTTTCTTCTAAATCATACTCTTTAATTAGATTAGAATTTAAACTTAGGTCTTTAGAAACAATAATATTATCTTCAAGATATTTTTTAATAGTATTAATTACTTCTGATTAATATTTTTTACAGTCATCATTTTTATATTCCAAAAACAAACAGAGGCAGGAGCCTCTTTTCGTTAACAATCATTATTTCAGTTTTGACGTGACCCGTAATCAATTCCTTACTTGCATTATTCAACTGATCTAGAATTTCAAATTACATTGTAAAGATACATCGGGATTATTCATAATCTTAACCTCTTTCCCTATAAACAAGAGATTCTATGATTAGATTAAATTTAATAATATTTTTAGCATATTATATTTGCAAATATTTATTATTTTTTAATTAAATATTTACAAATTTATTAAATAACTATATAATAAATATATTAAAAAAGTTAAGGTAGGTAAATATAGTGAACTTTAAAACCATCGTTAAGTGGTTACCTAAATGGTTACTGCTTGCAATTTTCATTACAACACTTATTTCATCATTTGATGGTGTAGTATTAGCACAGGTGCTTTCTAATATTGCTAACTTTAATCGTAATTCGACGGTAAGGCAGCTTTTAACTTACGCGGGAGTAAGCTTATTGGCTCTGACAATTGTTTACTTAACTAAGGCTTTGAAGAAAATATTAATTAATACAGCAATTAAGCAAATGAACCTAAAGATAAAACATAATTTTATTTATCAGCAGGTCGTTAATGCTAATTTTATGGATGATACAGCGAAAAATATTTCTAAAATTTTTAATGACTTTAAGTTGCTCGAAACCAATTACTTTAATTTATTGTTTGATTTGATTTCATCATTGTTAATGGCGCTGGTCTCAGTAATTTATATATTAAGTTTGAGTATTCCAATCGGGTTTTTGGTTATTATATTTTCACTACTACCGATGTTAACACCAAAATTGTTTAGTAAGATTTTGACTAAATCTTCTGCAAATTGGCAAAACAACAGTAGCACTTTTTTGGGCAAGGTAACTGATTTATTTAAGGGAAAGAATACAATCAGAACATACTTAGCCGAAAAAACAATGTATGAAGATACTGACAATTATTTAAATAAAACTGAAATCGCTTATTTAAAAATGAATAATTGGCAAGCAGCAGCATTTTTTGTTGGAGCATTTTTATCAGTTATTAGTTATATTTTCCCGATTAGCGTCGGGGTATTCTTGATCATTAAAGGAAACATTACCTCGGCATCTTTGATTGCCATTTTTATGGCTAGTGATCGTGTTGTAGCACCGCTTAGCAGCATATCTGAATATCTCAATAAAATGAAAACGACGCAAAATATTCGTGAAAATTTGAAAGAACAAGTAATTAGTTTTGGCAATGCCCCAAAGGGTTTAGAAAAAGCACAACCTAAAATTGTTTTTGATGATGTCAACTTTACTTATGCTAACGGTAAAACAATTATTGCTAATTTAAATTTACTTATTCCTTATGGTAAAAAAATATTAATTACTGGAGCGTCAGGTGCTGGTAAATCAACCTTGCTTAATTTGATTCAAGGTTTTGTCAGCCCCACTAGCGGTAAAATTTATTTAAAAGATGGATCAGATAAAATAGCCAATATTCTTAATTCTGGAATGATTGCCTACATTAAGCAGAGTCCGAATTTATTTAATGATACTTTACGATTTAATCTGACATTGGGACAAGATTTTTCAAATGATGCTTGTTTAGCTGTATTAGATAAAGTTGGATTACTTACAGAACTTGGCCAAGACGCCTTAAATAAAACTTACGGTGAAGATGGTAAAGATTTATCAGGTGGACAAAGACAAAGAGTTGAGATTGCGCGAGCTTTACTGTTTAACAAAAAAATTATTCTAATCGATGAAGCGACATCGAATTTAGATCCGCAAACGACAGCTAAAATAAATGAAATCATCTATGGCTTAAGTTTCACAGTTATTGAAGTTGCTCATTATTATGATGCGCAGGAAGTCCAGCAAGCACAATTCACACGATATTTACTTAAGAATAAGACTCTAAAAGCAATTTAACTAAAAAATATTGCTAATAAAATTGACTAATATTTATATATATAATATAGCAAAGATATAATTTGATCATTATAATATATATTAGTATATGTATTATCGACATATGTACTCATTGTGAGAATTTTTTATTGCACAAAAATAAAGCTACCAAAATTAATCTGAGTAGCTTTCAAAACAATAATTATAAATTTAATTGATACAGCCCTTGTTTTCTCCATTTGATTCCAAACTTTTTTCTATATCTAGTAAACGTAACACGATTAATTCCAGTTACCTTGCTGACAGCAGTATTAGACGTACCACTTTGATAGAGTTTAAAGGCGTGTTGCAATTGTGGACTTATATAAGCTGATTGAAACAAAGCAAGCTGTTAAGGCCGCACAGAAACCTGATGAATACGTTATCACTAGACCTTCCTGGGAAACTGTTGGTCATGTTATGGCACAAGGACGGAGAGATGCTCTAAGTAGCGGGTTTGGATTTGGCAGTAATAGATATAGTCATTAAAATCAAGAGGTACTATTAGTGAAAAGAGATAACCCAGAAACTATATTGTTATTGGCAATATCAGCACCGATGCCCGTCTCAGTAAAAGTTTCAGTATAGTGGCTGTTGGTCTTTCACCATTTTTCCGACTTTTTGGCAATCAGTGGACCAATAATTCCTTGCAAAATTGCGGGTACAAAAGACGCAACCACAAAGATGAGGGCAATGATCCATGAAGCAAGGAAAGCAGACACGATTGCCGCCATAAACTGAATAACATCAAAAATAATAGTCAATTCTGTGACGAGACTTAACCAGATAATTAGAAGACAATTCCTTAATTTTAATGTTAACGTCGGCAATAATTTTGGAATATAAATATTGATAAATAATTCCAATCAAGCCAAAAATTAGTAAACCCCAGATAGCAGTTGTGGTTAACTTTAACAAACTGCCTTGAGGTTTCTCGGCGTATGAAATGAATAGTTTCAACATGTAGGCAACGAAAACAGCCTGCATTGAATTCAGAATAGACATAATAATGTATAGACCGACTTTAAACGGATTAGCGTATTTTAAATGTCATGATTACCCTCTTTAAAATATATCTATTCTCATTTTTAATTAACAACTTATAATAATCATCTAAGTAAGTTTATGATAAAGGAGGTCTCTAGAAATGAGTGCAAACGTTAAAGTTGATCACATCTCCACATTTACCAACTCTAAAGTTAGTTGGATTTTTTTCTAAGCTGTTAAATCATCATTAATATATAATATTAGCCGAGATCTATATTTAAGACCTCGGCTTTTAATTAAATGTTTATAAAGGAAAATGTTTATAATGAAATACAATCGTCCAAGAATCAACTCCATATATCCAATCTATAAATTAAATGATGAAACTTTTCGAATTGGCGCCCAAATCGGCATTACCCAAGAGTTTAAAGACCCTACTCATCAATTATATGGACTTTAGTCAATTTACTTGATGGTAGACCTACAGAAGATGTATTAAAACAAGAAAAAGCCGCTTTTCTTAACTTGAATTTAACTGATGATTATATCCTTGATGGTATAGATCTTTGAAAAGGATTAAAGTTTTTATATTTAAAAAGATTTTTGTAAACATTAAATCAAGATTTTAAAATAAAAGCTGATCTTATTAAAAGATCAGCTTTTTATATTTCATTTTATAGATTACAAAGTAGGATTTTTTCGTTTTAATTTCAATAGATAGATTTACACTCTTTCATTATTCTATCCTTTCATAAAATGCTTTTTACTTCGCAATTTGTAACGTTTATATTTACTTACAAGCAATTATCCTAATACTACTAATGATTGCTGATTGCTTACATACAAGTTATGGATAAAACTCTTACTTAGATACCTAATAAAGCTTTAGTTTTATGGTATGAAAAAACGTAAATTATACTATAAGCAATTAAAAGTAATAAACAAGTTGTAATGATTGGTTCCCCCACCATCTGAAAAGCACCTAAAAATTTTATTACGTCGTTAGCTAAAAAATTAAATCTGAATCCAATGAAAGCCATTAAACCATTCAATCCGCCCATAATTATAGGTGGTAAGAATATCAATAAGTTATTAGCAGTAGCCGCTTTGCGTAGCTGCTTTTTATTATAGCCGATATCACCTAAAAATTTGAATTCATCAGTCACACCTAAAGTATCCATGAGTATAGTGAAATAGAGAATACAACCAATAAATACAAAAAACAATACAGAGATAAGAGTTGCCATTAGGAATGCTGCACTATTATATGAAAGTGCATCTTTATTAGTTTTGTAGGCACTTAGAAATTGGAGCTTTAACACTTTGATTTTGTTGTAAAGTTCCTCATTGTCGCGTAGGTTGGCACCATTAATTGCATAAATTGTCTTACTGTTAGCATGTTGACTTTTTTTTAAACTGCTGGTCATTAACGGCTATGTAAGCATAATCACCTTTAGCGAATATGGGCCAGATATTGGTCTCTTTCAAATTGACTTTTTGCTTATTAATATTTACCATACCACGAGAATTCTTTATCGTATATGCGGTAAAAAGATAAGCTAACTTCTTAGAAAATTTAGAATTATGTTGCGGTTTATTATATTGTTGCTTTAATAACCCTTTAAAAGTGCTGAGATTAATAATTCTACATTTTTTGGTAGCCATTTTTTCACTTAGTACTATTGGTCGTTTTGCAGTCGCATTAATCACTTTTACCGTTTTAAAATCACCACCGTAATTTTTAGTGATTTGCTTCACCTTGGTCACTTGATCAGGCTTAAGTTTCTGGTCAATTTCAATAGCTGAAAGGACTGTTTTTCTTAAAGAAGCTTTTTGATAATTTATTAGTAAAAAGCAAGTTGCAGTAAGAGCAATAACAGCCGATATAACTAAAGACAATACAACTAATAGATTTGATTTAGTTTTTAATTTAAACAGCGATTCTGGCAAAAAGATATTATTCGTTGGTCGATACAGCTGATGATGGTTATTGATTTTACGATTAATAAAATAAGTTAAAGTGCTTTTGATAATTAAAAATGTGCCAATTATTACCAATGCTAATGTAATCAGTGCCATTGGTACAAAACCGATTTTGACCCACAAAGATTGTTGTTGTTTAACAAGATCTAAAACCAAGGCATAGCCTATTAATAACGAAATTATCCCTAAGTAAAGCTGTCCAAGACTTGGTCTTAACAGCCTTTTCGCCAACTTGATTTAAATTAGAGAGATTTATGATGGATAAGCGCTTAATCAAATGGTGATTATCAAAAAAGATAACTAATAACATAAAAATTGAAAGTGCTATTGTAATTAAGAATGGTAAAAAGGTGAACTGCGTTAGATACGGTATATCAAGCTTTAAAGTTGCAATCAAAAGTATTTTTATTAAACTATAAAACAAAATACTAAGAAACATACCAGCAAAGCAGGCAATTCCAATAATAATGGTGTTTTCTATCATTAAAATTGAAGTAATATTCTTCTTTGACATACCCAGCATTGAATAAATTCCTAGCTCTTCAGCACGCTGCTTTAAGAAAAAACGATTAAAGTAAATAATAAAGAAAATTGTAAATAAAGTAAATAATATCGAAGTAACATAAGACATGAACTCCACTTTTGCTGAACTTGATAAAGAATCAGCAATTACATGGTCTTTAGCGAAAATTTGCAGAGTGTTGAATAATCCTAGAATTAACGAAAGCGAGATAAAATAATTTTGGTATAAGCCAAAGCCGTTTTTGATATTGTTTTTAGCTATTACTTTGTAATTCATAATTAATCTCACTCCCCTAAGCTTCTACTTCGGCTAATTTTTGCGCCAATAGTTGTTGAAAAGCATCATTACTATTTTTTTAACAATTTGGTCAACAATTTTGCCATCTTTTAGAAAAATAACCTTGTTAGCATAACTGGCCGCTAAACTATCATGAGTAACCATTAAGATAGAAGTATTAAATTTTTGATTCACTTTTGCTAAATATTCCATGATTAATTTGGCTGCTTGAGAATCCAACGCACCTGTAGGCTCGTCGGCCAATAAGAGTGCTGGATTCTTAATGATGGCCCTAATTATCGCTACACGCTGTTTTTGACCACCAGATAAAGCCACTGGATATTTATCAAGTTGATCACTTAATCTAAAATATTCGGCTAACTTATCAATCTTTTGATCGATTTCTTGGTCATTTCTACCGAGTAATGACATAGGAACAGCAATATTTTGTCTTACCGTTAAGCTTTTTAATAAACGATAGTTTTGAAAAACAAAACCTAGTTTTTTCTTACGAAAATTGGCAGCTTCATCATCAGATAATTTGGAGATTTCATGATCATCGACATAGATTTTGCCTCCAGAAGCTGTATCTAACGTTGAAATCATATTAAGCAACGTAGTCTTGCCAGAACCTGACGCACCCATGATTGCTACAAATTCGCCAAAATTAACTGCAAAGTTAATACCGGCTAGTGCTTGATATCGCTTTTCATAAAATTTAGTAACATTATTTACTCGTAAAATTTCAGTCATAATTAATCCTCGCTTTCCGTCGCCTTGTACTATATATCTAATACAATAAATATAATAGAAAGCGTTGTCAACTAGTATCCTAGAAAGTAAGGAAAGAAATCCAAATGAGTTTAAATAAAACTTGAAATATTATTTTTTCTAATTAATTTTTATAAAGCTCTAATTTCAATATAGTTTTAATCAATGTCGTTGTAAGCAAAGAAATAATATAAAGTAAACTATAAAATCCTCTGACGCAAAAAATTATAGCAATGTATTACATGTAGTAATCGGCATACCATAACAATGCGGTGATACAAATAGCTAAAATTGAGCCAGCAATCAAAAAGTACATTGACTACTACAACACTAAAAAACTCAGAAACAAACTGAAAGGACTAACCCGATTGAATATCGGAAGTTAGTCCTCAGCTAGATTTTATTAAACTGTCCTAATTTGGGGTTCACATTAAGTTCAGGCGTGGAAGTCATTTTTACAGCTTAATAATTTTAGAACAATAGTCCGCTACCACAGGGTCATGGGTAACAATCACCAGCGTCTTGCCCATCATGTTCAACTGCCTTAATTCCTTCATAATAATGTCGCGGTTCTGCTCGTCTAGCGACCCGGTTGGCTCATCCGCCAGAATCAACTGGCTAGGCTTAATCATAGCCCGGGCAACGGCAACCCGTTGCTGCTGACCGCCAGAAAGCTCATAGACCTTGCTGTCTTTATAGTCTTCAAGACCAACCCGCCTGAGCGTCTCGTCAATCTGCCTTATCTTAGCTGCTCTGTCTTTTCTAACATATTTCTGAGCCAAGGTCAGATTTTGGGCAACGGTTTGATTATCAATCAATGCAAAATTTTGAAAGATATAATTAATCTTATTACGAATCTCCCGGCTTGCCTGCGTGCTGTTGGGCTTAATATTACTTTGCCCGTCGAAAATATAACTGCCGGAATCAAAACCATCAATTAGTCCCAAGATGTTTAACAAAGTCGACTTGCCACTACCACTGGCACCCATAATGGCTACCATCTCTTTGTCCTTGACTTCTAAATTCAAATTCTGAAAGACGATCTTGCGTCCAAAGGATTTGGTCAAATTGTGGATCTCAATCATTGTCTCACCCGCCTTTCAATACTTGAACAATATTCCGGTTCTCCTGGCCAATAAAGATAGCCAGCGTCACCAATAGGTCAACCCCTGCTAACAGCACACCAACCAGCAGTGCCCCAGAGCTTTTGCCCCAAAAGCAGGCTACGCCGATTTGAACTGCATATAGGCTTAGTAAGAGGGTGATAGCCATGCTATAACGGTCAATGACCCTAAAACCCAGCAGGCGCAAAATCGATAGCTCCCGCTCATTGGTTCTGAAATAGAGGACCGCACTGAAGGCCGAAACGACCAGTGAAATCGTAAAGGTAACGCCCAACAGAATCAGTGAAATCAGCAGGCCCCAGCGGTATGTAGTAGTAAGATAATTGGCAAGCGAAGCTGCTGTTGCAAACTTTAACCTGATGCCCCGCATGTATTCAGCCCGACCCAAACGCTTAATCAGCGCCCGGTTATGCCGGTTATTTTTGATTCTGATAGGATTACTCAGACCCGAAACGGACAGCTGCAGTTTGCTCCAGTGATCCAGGTGGTCCGAATCAATCAATTCATAGATTGGCCGCTTAAAAAGTTTAAGTTGTTCATTGAGATAAACCGGGGTCGCAGGTGCAGACCGATAATACACAATGTTTACTTGTGTTTTTGCCAAGTCTTTTCTTGACTTGTCTGAACGGTCAAGGACAAGTAACTTGGTCAGTTTAGTTACCTTATCATGGTCCTTCTTCATTTCAATCGGTACGTAAAATGTGTTTTTCAGCCCTGTAGGTGCAGTCAGACCCAAATGCTTAAGGTAATTCTGGTTAATCCGCACCACTTGGTAACTGTCCTTGGAGGTAAAGCTACCAGCGATTTTGAAGCGGGCCAGGTTTCTTTGCGGGTTAGTGATTGAACCGGACACAAAATAGGCATTGCTCCCTTTTTCCAGGTCATTAAAGAAGCGTCCTATCTTGATCTCATTTTTGCCATTATGAACATCGTCATTTCTAATGGCTTCGGCAGAAACAAGACTAGTTCGTTCCGCCGTCAGGTAGCTGCCCAAGCGGGCAACCCTGTCATATTGCCTGCTTTTTTCATTGATTTCCTTAACATTAGCCAAACCACCGATTAGCAATACTGTGGTCAATACAACCGTCGCAATTTTGATGACCAGTGTGATGGCCATACCCAGGTTGAAGTTGATGCCCTGCTTTAGCAGCGTGATGATTCGAATACTCCTAATAAGGGCAAGTGCGATAAGAATAGACAAGGCAAAAATCATGACGACAACTAGCTGGCTAACCAGCACCCACTTGGCAAAGCCCGCTGGCCAGTAAACGAAAAATAACCTGATTCCGATATCAAAGATTAAGCTAGCACCGAGAAGGGACGCAAGCGGCAAAGTGAACAGCTTCCCCACCACGTCCAAGTTAGATAGGCCTAACAGCTTGTACACACCGATTTGCTTAACGTTTGTCAGTGGAATTGAAAAAGTGGCAAGGACTGTTAGTACAGCCAGTATTAGGAACAAGGCCAGATAAATCATCAGCGATCTATTAATGTATTCCTTTTTGGAAAACACTTTGGGCGTCAATAGGTCTTTCTCGCTCGTATTAAAAAATGTAGCCAATTTGCGCACAACTACCCTGCGGTGTTTCAAATTACCGATAACCGTGTAGACGCCATTCACGGACTTGTCATCCTTGCCCCAAAACTTGTCGATGCTCTGCAGTTTGATACGCTCAGTTTTCCAGAACACGGGGATATCCCTGCCCTGTACATACACGGTCTTCTTGTTTGGAAATAGGTCAAACTTCTTATTCCGGGCGAAGAATTCATAATAAGGGAAACTGACCTTGCTGACCACAGCCGACTTGATTACGGTTCCCCCGTCATAATCAGTCTTGATCAGCGTCAAGCCATACCTGTTAGCTATGCGCTTAAAGAAGGGTAGCGTTTCGTCTGCCGTGCGTGGACTATTAGATAAGTACACCTTATACGAGTTTGACGTCTCCTCTATTTTTTCAATTCGATCTTGATCCTTGGTCTGGTAAATATTGATTACCAATAGACCTGCCAGAACGGACATCATTACCAAGAATAGGCTAACTACTTTTTTGATAAGATCACTTCCTTTCAGTTGTAATGGCATTAGTAAATAAAATAGTATTATTATATATATCAGTAAAAACTCTTGCATACTTTTAGAAAAGTAATTTTTTTCCTAATTAAAGTGTATGCAAGAGTAGTAGGCAATAATGGAAATTAATTAGTTATTTGTTATTATTCATAACTCCACCAATAATTTAGCCCTGTAGGTGGAAATTTGTGATAACTTGCTTGAGACCAATTTCCGGCATTAGCAACAGCCTTATCCCGATTACTTTTATTGGGTCCAACCGCTGAACCATGTCTACGAGCAGTGTGAAAATAATCGGAATAGCCAAATGTACCATTCAAGCCTACTCCATAGTTCCATGTGCCACTACTAACATTTTGTGCTAGTGTAGTGGTGGCTGTGCTAGCAAGTCCTAAAGAAGTAACTATAAGTAACTATAGGAACGATTGAAAACATCTTTTTAAACATGTAATTCGCCTCCTGATTTACTAATCCACATATCGCTTGTATAAAATATAACACAATATACCCAAAAAGCAACCGCTTACAAAAACTACATTATCGCGCATTAATACACCCCAAAAATTGTCTTAATTTCGGAAGCATATTTTTATCTAATTTAACTAAACAAGATAAACGTATTGGCAAAACCATCTATATATATTAGAACACCACAATTATTCTCTTGTATCCTTAATATTTTGGGGAGAGGATCACTAGCTTCTTCAAACGAAGCCGTATGAATTAATACTTCTGTATTCTTCCTTTCAAAAAAATTTCTATATTCTTGATATAGTATCATTGCATTACTCATTTTGTATCCCTTGTTCATTTACCCAAAATCAATCGAATCTAATAGATGTTCCCCAGATCAGTAAAACCAAGATGCAATCTGCCGGTTCTTCAGCGTTATATACACGGGATGGAAAATTCTTAACCCAAAAAAGATATCCATGACCAATCGCCAGAATTATTTAGTAATTTGCAGATTAATCAAAATAGATTTAAAGATAATAAAATATTTACCGATATTTTATTATTTTTGGAGTTATGGTTTAATACAAGATCAGAATGCAAATATTAATTTTATAAGCAAAAGATACTGATTCGAAGAAAAATTAAGCAAATAAGAATTCCTAAACTTTGCGTTATTAATGACCAATGATAAAGAGGTATTGTTGTTAAACAAATCCAAATTAATACCATTAGCGCTAAGGCGGTTAAAGAAAGTCCGAGATTACTATTAGTAATGGCAAATGTATGAACTATTAGGTAACCTGCAAGATATGGCCATCTTAACGGGAAAAACATTTTAAAGAGTGTTAGTATTTTAGGTTTACGAATCTCAATCTCGTTCTTAAGCGAATCGACCTCATTTCGAGGCAAAATGATAGAAACATAATCAAAAATCATCACATTAATACAAAGTAGCGCAAACTTAAGTGGCGTACTAATCCAACCAAAACTAAGTTGCCAGAGTTGCTCATCGGGGAGTTCTGACCAACTTTGTCTAGCTAAAAAGATTAAGAATGTACAAATTGCTGTATACAGCAAAAAAATGTATTTCTTATTCATCATTAAGAACTCCGGCTTGCAACTTCAAACGACGATCATAATTAATTTCATCTACTTTATCATGACTTGCCACAATAATTGTCTTATTATTCTGTTTTAGCTGCTTTAATAATGTAACAAATTGACTAACACTATCTTGGTCAATTCCTCTAGTTGGTTCATCTAGCAAAATAATGCTTTGATTTTCCATAACTGCTTGAATAATACCCACTTTTTGACGCATACCTACGGAATATTTGGCAATTGCTTGTTTGTCATCAGGATCTAGTTCAAATTCAGTAAGCAATTGCCGCACTTTAGTTTCATCATAACGATGGTTAAGGTTAGCTAAAAACTTCAAATTAGTTAACGCTGATTCATATTCTAAAAATCCCGGGTTTTCAATTAATGCCCCTACCACATCAGTTGGACCTATTTTCACTATCCCACTATCTGCCTTTAACAAACCTGTAATAATTTTAAAAATGGTAGACTTACCAGAGCCGTTAATGCCTGAAATATGAATTAACTCGCCAGGCATTGCTTTTAATGATACATCTTGTAAAACAACCTTTTTACCAAATGATTTTTTGATTTTTTCAATTTGTAACATAATCTTTCTCCATTAGTAACCGCCATAAATGTGGTGCATTGCCCGATATAGTGGATCATATAGCGGGCTATATAAAATTAAGAGCTTTTTTTCAATATTAAAATGATATATTAAATCTAAAACTATTACTAAAAATAACAGAAAATAAGGATGGCGTAATTGATAACCACCTACCAAAAGCCAAGACAAAAAAAGCAAAACAAATACATGTAGTAATAATAAAATTATTCCTAAGACTGGATTGCCGTTTTTAAAAAAAGGATAATTAGTTCCTAAATATGGCACGAATAAGCCCAATAAAAATATTAAGCAATAAAAAGTAGCTATTCCTAAGAGAATGACGATTATCTGATTGTTCTTTTTGCGCACACCAACAAATAACCGAATTTTACGTAGTGCTAAGACCTGTGAGTAAAAGAGGGTTAACATTATTGGCTGCAAATACAAAGATACCAAATTAGCATTAAGATACGTATTCAATAGTTCCATAGTACTAGGGTCACTTTTACTGATAAGAAATTGTCCACCCCACAAACTAATGAATGTGATCAATAATACGATTAAAATAAAACGATGACTAAAGCGCTTAGTGCTCATGCTTATTCCCTCTCTACTTTTTGCTTGTACCATACACTAATTAAAATAGCTGCAATCATTAAATAGATAAATGCTGCAATAATAAAGGCAAAAATTGGTTTAATTGGTGGAGCTTGACTAATAAAAGTATATTGTCCTGGTGCCACTAAACTAAATAAGAACCAAGTATATGAAAAAGTGCGCCAAATTAGGTTATTCATATTACCTAATGTTGGTAATAAAATTAAGATTAATCCTAAAAGTGGTCCAATTATTGGATAAAAAGCATTTTTGCGGATATAAAGCCCCAAGCTAAAAATTAAAATAGCAAAAATTCCCCAGCCAATAGCTGATAGCAAAATGAATAGCACTATTTCTGACAGATCATTTGTTAGAATATTAGCTGGGCGAATTGCATGTAAATATACTTGATCATTTGTTTTATACACAAAAGGAAAATAAAACCAATTAATTAAGAACATTTCATATAAATTAGTTACTATCGATAAAGCAGCAGCTGCCCCAAAAGTATCTTTAAGGCCTTGCTTTAAAAAAGTAGCATAACCAATTCTTTGTTGTACATTAGAAAATATATTATTATTTTTTAAGTAAACAAAGAAAGCTGAGCCAATAATTGTTAGCAAAGACATCTGGAAAATGTCTACTAGCATATTAGAGTTTCCTCCTCCAGATTGCAATGCAAAGAAAAGTCCAACTGAAATATTTCCCTTAGCACTCAAGATACCACTTGCACCATGAATACCAAGGAAAACATAGACCGTAATTAATAAAAAATATAGTATTAAAATAGTTATATACATTACCTTAGTTCTTTTTAACATAAATTATTCTCCATTCTTCATATGTTCCTTTTTCATATGCATAAAAGTCGCGTCATGGTCAGTCTTAGAATAGCTGTTACGCTCGCCAAATATTTCTGTTGCTACTTCATACTTTTTTGCTCTGGGGATCAAATCCTTACGCAACTTATGCAGTACCTTTTTAAGACTGCGTCTTTGGCGTTTCTTAGTTGAACCCCCAAGCGGGGTTTGGGGCTCAGCTGCGATTTCTTTATCTAATTGCTTAGTGGTAGCTTCTGTTTGTCTGGCAATCATTGCTAGACCATAACTAGTTTGGGCTTCTTCTTCCGTGATCGCTTGGATTACTTCTGTTTGAATCAGTTCATCATAAAGTTTAATTGCACTAGTTTTTAATTTGGCATGAAATTTTTCCACTGCTCTTTTCCAAACGAAAGTATACTTGTTGGCATCAGCTTCAATTTTAGTCCCATCAATAAAGATGGCATCTTTTTTAATTAAGCCTTCTGCCTGCAGGAGGTTAGTAAAATAGACAAAAGACTGTTTAATTAACTGATTGGCATGTTTACTAGACCTAAAGTTATTGATTGTGTGGTATGAAATATGCTTGCTGCCAGCAATAATCATCATTGGCAGATTTTCCTCTAGCATTCATTCTTTCAATTTTCCTGCCAGAGAAAACTCTCGTCTAGAATAAGCAAAAAGCAAAATTTTAAACATCATAGCTGGATGATATGCTGGCCGACCAGTAACTGGCTTGTCTTCTAATAGTACTTTGTCAGGAATAGAATCAACAAAAGTGCTAATAACCTGAACAAGATAATTTTTAGGAATAGAAAAATCTAAATTGAGTGTTAAAGCAGTTTGACCGGTGATATAATTTTGATACATGAAAAGCCCACCTTTTTATTTTTGGTACTGAATTAATAATATCAAGGCAAAAATGTATATGAAAAATCCGCTAGAACTTAAAGGTTCTAACGGATTTTTTGCTTGTTAGTGTCTAGTTTTTTCCCAGACTCTTTTTGGCTTAACTTAATGACATTGCTTAATTTCAGGATTCACATCAATCCTTAGATTAAGTTCTTCAATTTTTGATAAAAATTTTCATGTGAGCCGATTAAAAGTATGATAACTATTACTTCGTCTTGATCTATTTTATAAGCAATGCGATAACTAACTTTAGCATAGTTAAACCCTACGGCATAAATACCAACTAGATCACCTTTTTTGGCAGTTCCACTATAAGGGGTAATCGCAATATCATTATATATCTTATCAATAAATTTTTGCTTTAATTGCTTATTCTTAATTTTTTTAAGAACTTTGATTGAATTACTACTCAATTTAACTTTATAGGCCAACTTCTTTTTCAAGCTCCTCTTTGGTCATAATTGGTTCTGGCTCTGCATCTTGTGCTAACTTATTAATTGCTTCTGGAATCGCTTTTTTGGCTTCTAAAAACTTATCAATTAATTCTTGGCCAGAGTAATTTTGACTTACCAAGTCTTTGAGAATATCTGTATCAAAATCAAAAAAATCATCATTATCAACAAATTCATAAAATATACCATTATTTGTTATACGCGGGATAGTAGCTACTCCTTCCTTGATACCAAAGCTTTTTGGTACTGAAAGCATCACTGAATTTCCCTGTTTTCTAGTCTTTATAGTTCTCATTTTGCTCACCTCTAATGATATTTTATCATTTCACTTAAATAATTACTAGTAATTACTATTTAAGTATTTGATATACTTGACTTTGAGTAGAAAAAATACTAGCTCCGATCAAGTATCGCAAACTAGTCCTAAATTAAAGTTTAAAAATCTGGCTTAATTTTAGGGTTTACAGCTAAGCTACAGATCATTTATGTAAAAGTTATTTTAATTAGCGCTCATTTAAAAAATGCTTTAAATATAATTCTTAACTTAGGAATAATATTTAAAGCATTTATTTTAAATTAAACTAGCAGTCAAGAAAGAACGATTTTCTAATGCAATAAGTAGTGCGCGCGCTGTATCAAGACTAGTAATTAACGGAATGTTCTGATTAATTGCGGCTTGCCGAATTACAAAACCATCAGAATTTTGACCAAGATCATGACCCATTGTATTAATAACCAAGTCAATTTTGCCATTTCTAAACTCTGTTAAAATATTATTTTCTTGTTTAGAATAAAGCTTGCTTACCTCAGTTACATGTAGACCATATTTTCTTAAAAAAGTTGCTGTTCCACTGGTTGCAAAAATCCGATAACCAATCTCTGCAAAATTTTGCGCAATTGGCAAAATCGTTTCTTTGTCACGATTTTCAATCGTTAATAAAACATTCCCGCTAGCTGGAATTTGCATATTAGCACCAGCAAATGCTTTATAAAGTGCCTTGGGAAAACTAAGATCGCTACCCATTACTTCTCCCGTAGATTTCATTTCGGGACCAAGATAACTATCAACATTTGCCAACTTACTAAAAGAAAAGACCGGTGCTTTGACGCTAATCCTTTCGGGTTCAGCAGATAAGCCGTCATCATATCCCTGTTCTTGCAAGCTCTCACCCATAATTACCCGGGTTGCAACTTGCGCCATTTCAATACCAGTAATCTTACTTAAAAATGGTACCGTCCGACTAGCGCGTGGATTAACTTCAATAATATAAATTTCACCATTACGCTCAATCAATTGCAAATTCATAATTCCATGACAATTAAGTTTTAAAGCCAATTTTTTAGTTACTTGAGCAATTTTTTGTTTAATTTTTGGTGAAAAAGTTTGGGCTGGGTAAACTGCCATCGAATCTCCTGAGTGAACACCAGCATGTTCAATATGCTCCATAATACCCGGAATCAGCACATGATGTCCATCACAAATTGCATCAACATCACACTCACGTCCGTCAAGATAGTCATCAACTAAAATTGGGTGACTAGCAGCAATATCAACGTGATTTTGCAAATAATCTTCTAATTCATTAGGAGTATAAACAATTTCCATTGCTCTTCCTCCCAAAACATAGCTTGGTCGAACCAATACTGGATAACCTAACTGTTCTGCTGCTTGCATCACACCTTCATGAGTGGTTGCGGTTATTCCTTGGGGTTGCTTTAACTGCAATTCTTTAACAGCTTTATCAAATAGTTCGCGGTCTTCTGCACGGTTCAAATTGGCGACGCTAGTTCCCAATATCTTAACACCATTTTTTTCAAGTCCTGCAGCTAAATTAATTGCTGTCTGCCCACCAAACTGAATAATTACCCCTTCAGGCTGCTCTAAGTCGCAGACATTCAAAACATCTTCCAAGGTCAAAGGCTCAAAATAAAGTTTGTCCGAAATTGAAAAATCGGTTGATACCGTCTCAGGGTTAGAATTAATAACAATGGCTTCATAACCCATTTTCTGTAATGCTTTAACACAATGCACGGTGGCATAATCAAATTCAACTCCCTGCCCAATACGAATTGGTCCTGAACCGATAACTAAAACTGCTTTTTTATCCGTTTTTTGACTTTCATTTTCCGTATCATAGGTCGAATAAAAATATGGCGTTTGCGAAGCAAATTCTGCAGCACATGTATCGACCATTTTATAAACAGGAATAAGATTGTTATCGTGACGCATTTGGCGAATACTAGTTTCATCCTTGTGCCAAAGTTTAGCAACAGTTTGATCAGTAAAACCATATTTTTTGGCAATTTTAAGTGTATCAAGATCATTGGGATGATCTTGGATAGCCTGCTCCAACTCAACAATATGCTTGACAATATCAAGAAAATAAAAGTTGATTTTAGTTAATTCATGAATGTCACTTATTGAATAACCACGTCTAAAAGCTTCAGCTAAATAAAAGAGACGATCATCTTGTGCTTTAACCAGCTTTTTTTCTAATTCCTCATCAGTTGCATGATGAGCAGTTTGAGAATAAAAATCTTTTTGATCAATTTCTAAAGAACGAACCGCTTTTTGAAAGGCTTCCTCTGCTGTTCTCCCAATTGCCATTACTTCGCCTGTTGCCTTCATTTGGGTGCCTAAAGTCCGATTGGCCTTGGTAAATTTATCAAATGGCCAACGTGGAATTTTACAAACCACGTAATCAAGTGCTGGCTCAAATTCGGCAAAAGTTGTTCCCGTTACTGGATTTTTGATTTCATCTAAAGTCATCCCCACAGCAATTTTTGCTGCCATTTTGGCAATTGGATAGCCCGTTGCTTTAGAAGCTAAAGCTGATGAGCGCGAAACACGCGGGTTAACCTCAATCACATCGTATGCAAAACTATTGGGATCTAAAGCAAGCTGAACATTGCAGCCTCCCTCTATCTTCAAGGCTCTAATTAGCCGTAAAGCACAATCTCGAAGTAATTGGTACTCCTTATCTGATAAGGTTTGTGATGGTGAAAAAACAATCGAGTCTCCAGTATGAATTCCTACGGGATCAAAATTTTCCATACAACAAACAATCATCGCATTATCATCATGATCGCGCATCACCTCAAACTCAACTTCTTTATAACCAGCTATTGAGCGTTCGATCAAACACTCACCAACCGGTGATAATTCTAAACCGTTCTTTGCAACCTGAGCTAATTCAGTCGCATTATTGCAAATTCCGCCACCCGTGCCGCCCATTGTAAAAGCTGGACGAACGATTATCGGATAACCACATTTTTTGCCAAAAGCTAGCGCTTCGGTTACGGTTTTGACACTTTCAGATGGTGGTACAGGTTCGCCTAGTCTTTGACAAAGTTCCTTGAACTTCTCCCGATCTTCAGCTTGTTCAATTGAGTCTAGTTTTGTTCCTAAAAGTTCGATCTTTAATTCGTCTAAAATACCACTTTCAGCTAAGGACAGTGCCATATTCAAGCCCACCTGACCACCAAGTGTTGGCAAAATCGCATCAGGATACTCCTTACGAATAATTCGTGAAACTGAGTCAAGCGTTAAAGGCTCAAGATATACTTTATCCGCAATTGTTGTATCTGTCATAATAGTAGCTGGATTTGAATTAACCAATACTACTTGATAACCCTCTTCACGAAGTGCCAAACAAGCTTGTGTACCTGAATAATCAAACTCAGCAGCTTGACCGATAATGATTGGTCCTGAGCCAATTACCATAATTTTTTTGATATCTGTTCTTTTAGGCATGACGTTCTTGTTCCTTTCTTTGGTCAATTATCTGCATGAAGTAGTCAAAAATTCCGTCTTCATCATGTGGTCCCGGTGTGGCATCTGGGTGAAATTGCACCGAAAAGGCGGGATACTTTTTATGTTGCAGGCCTTCAATTGTACCATCATTGACTTCAAGATGAGTTACTAATAGTTGCTGCGGATCAATTGAGTCGCTTTTGACTGCATAACCATGATTTTGGGAAGTAAAACCGATATTCCCAGTAGCAATCTCACGTACGGGATGATTAAAGCCGCGGTGGCCAAATTTCATCTTATAAGTTTGAGCACCATTTGCTAAAGCAAAAATTTGGTGCCCCAGACAAATCCCCATTAATGGTACATGACGCTCAAGCTTTTTAACTGTTTTAACTGTCTCAAGCATTTCTTGCGGGTCACCTGGACCATTTGATAGGAGTACCCCATCTGGATGTAATGATAAAATTTTCTCTGCTGATACTGTGTAGGGAACAACAATACAATTGCAATCACGCTTACTTAGCTCACGTAAGATACTATTCTTCAGACCAAAATCAAGCACTACAATATTTCGCTTTGATCCCGGAACCGGGAATGATTTTGATGTAGATACTTTTTTAACTATATTTTTAGTCGGATTTAGTGTTTTCAACTCCTGGATAACTTGCGTAAAATCACCTTTACTATTACATATTCGGCCACGCATAGTCCCATATTTGCGTAATTTCTTAACTAGTTCGCGAGTATCAATTCCAGCAATCCCCGGAATATTCAAGTCGGACAAAAAATCAGGAAGTGTGGTTTGCATACGCCAATTATCTGGTCGGCGAGCAATTTGATGACAAATCACCCCTTTGATTCCCGGTTCAAGTGATTCATAATCAGCTAATGTAATACCATAATTACCAATTAATGGGTTAGTAAAAACCAAAAGTTGATTGGCATATGATTGATCAGTAATCGCTTCCTGATAACCAGTCATTCCTGTTGTAAAAACAACTTCACCTTGATTCTCTTGCTGACCGCCAAAAGCAGTTCCTTTATAAACACTGCCGTCTTCTAGTATTAAATATCTCATTTATCTGCCTTTCTTTTGGTAAATAATCTGGCCATCAACCATCGTTATCCTGGTTTCACCATAAACTTTTTGACCACTAAAGGGTGTGTTTTTTCCTTTAGAAAAATAATCTTGCTCAGTCATAACCGTTGGGGTTTTTAAGTCAAAAATAGCCAAATCAGCTGGTTGATCAATAGCAATTTTTCCAGCTGTATTAATACCAAAAGTTTGTGCGGGCTTTGTCGACATCCAGCTAAGTAATTGTTCTAGTGAAAAAATTTTAGTTTTAACAAAATGTGTGTATAACTGACTAAATGCAGTTTCACTACCAGTGATACCAAAAGCTGCCTGAGCAAAACCACCCTTTTTATCAGCAACAGTATGTGGTGCATGGTCTGTTGCAATGAAGTCAATTGTGCCATCCAATAATCCTTCAATTAAGGCTTGTTGATCTTCGCAAGCTCTTAGTGGTGGATTCATTTTAAAATTACTATCATTTTGTGTAATGTCATTTTCGTTCAGCAACAAATGATGTGGTGTCACTTCACACGTAACATTTATTCCGTGTGCTTTTGCTATCCTAATAAGTTCAACACTAGTTTTAGTAGATACATGACAAACATGATAATGTACCCCTGTTTTTTGTGCTAATAATAAGTCACGAGCTATCTGCGTGGTTTCTGCTAATTCATTTATTGCTTTTACTTTAAACTCCTGTACTTTAGGTCCCTGATTAATTACCCCGCAATTAAATAAGGAATCATCTTGCGCGTGTTCAGCAATAATCATATTATTTTCTTGCGCTTTTTTCATTGCTATATACATTGTTTGTGCATTTTGAACGCCGTGTCCGTCATTACTTAAAGCAAAGCACCCGGCTTGTTTCAAATTGGCATAATCAGGAATTTCTGAAGTCGTTTGATTAACCGTAATTGGTCCGTATTGTAAAATATGAACTTGACCATTTTGCTTATTATTTTTTATCATCCGAGCCATCAAATTAGCAGTATTAGGAACAGGCATTACATTAGGCATTGCACATACAGTGGTAAAGCCGCCGTGGGCCGCTGCTAAAGAACCCGTTCGAACATTTTCTTTAGCTGTTTGCCCAGGATCACGATAATGAACATGCACATCAACTAATCCGGGACTAACCAAGTAATTATCAGCGTCAATTTCACTGTTAGCTACCAAGTTACTTCCTATCTCTTTAATTATTCCCTTTTCAATTAACAAATCGCCTTTCTTTATACTGCCGTTAGTATAAATAAGACCATTTTTAATTACTGTCCCCATTATGAAAGGCCTCCCAATTTACGTCCGCGTAAAACGGCTTCAATCATCGCCATTCTCATGAAAACACCATTTTGCATTTGCCGGTAAAACATACTTTTAGGAGCCTCAACTAATTCACTGGCTAATTCAACACCTCGATTAATTGGACCAGGATGCATAATAATTGCATTTGCTTTTAGATTATTATAGCGATGTTGTGTAATACCAAATTGTTCATGATATTTTACGGCATTAAATGTCTGTTCATTTGGATCCCCAGTATGACGTTCATGTTGTACACGCAAGAGCATCATTACGTCCACTTGATCGACTAATTGATCAAGCTCTTTATACTCACCATATTGATCAAATTCGTGATCATACCAATAACTTGGCCCCGAAAAATAGACTTTGGCACCTAAACGAGTCAGCAGTTCCATATCACTTTTGGCAACTCTAGAATTTGTAATATCGCCCACAATTGCTACTTTCAAGTTTTTAAAATTACCAAAATGTTCATGAATCGTCATCATATCGAGCATACATTGTGACGGATGTTGCCCACTTCCATCCCCACCATTAATTATTCCCATTTTAAGATTTTGGTCAGTTTGAAGCTGAATTAATTTTTTATAATATTCGTTTTCCGGATGACGAATAACTTCAAGGTTTATTCCTAAAGCCTCCATTGTTAATGAAGTGTCATAAAGTGTCTCTCCCTTTTTAGTTGAGCTATGTGTTGAATCAAACGGTATTACCGTCAGGCCCAATTTTCGTTCAGCCATTTCAAAACTAGTCCGTGTTCTGCTGGAATTCTCAAAAAAGATATTGGTTACATAAACTGGCTGAGTTAGCCTAGGCTGCGGCCCACCATTTTTAAAATATTCAGCTCTTTCAATTAATGCCTCAACCTCACCAATACTGAGGTTTTCAACATTGACAAAATGTGTCAAAGTGACTAAATTTGTTTGTTTCATTATAATTTCTCTTTCTTTGATAAAAAATAAACCTAAAGCAACTTTAGCTTCAGGTTTATCATCAGGGAATTTTTTGTTTGGCAAAATAGTTATAGCCGCTCACAAAAAAAACTCAAACCCTTCTGACCCTCTCTGAAGTCAATTAAATGGCTGAATTAAAATATTTATTTATGACATTGGTTTTAACTCGACACTATCTTGATGATCTATTTCTTCAACGTTAACGGCAACTTGCTCATGAGACGACGTAGGAATATTCTTACCGACAAAATCGGCCCGAATTGGAAGTTCACGATGCCCCCTATCAACTAAAACAGCCACTGCAATCGAACTAGGCCTTCCTAAGTCCATTAATGCATCCATTGCTGCCCGGATTGTTCGACCAGTAAAAATAACATCATCAACTAAAATTACATTTTTATCGTTTACATCCACATCAACGGTTGTGGAATTAACTACTGGATCCTGTTTCAGTGATGCATCATGACGATCATCACGGTAAAGGGTAATATCCAATTGACCCAAAGGAACATCAACGCCCTCAAGCTTTTCAATCCGATCATGTATTCGCTTTGCTAAATATATGCCTCTAGTTTTAATTCCAACCAAGACCAAATTCTCGGTTCCCTTGTTACGTTCAATAATCTCATAAGTAAGTCGCGTTAAAGCACGCTTCATCATAAGTGCATCCCAAATAATTTTTGCCATTTTTTCTCCTTTTTATTTATCTATGAAAAAGCACCTAAATCTACAGGAGACTAGGTGCTTGCTCTAAAAGTTATCACTTAATAAGCTTGCCTTGTTAGCCTCACGGGACTAATTTTAAGGACGATTTTCTCTTTTAAATATAGGGGTTGCCAATAAAATTGTCAACTATTAACTTAATTAAATTTAACTTGACCAACTAAGTCATTGATATTGGTAATACCTAAGTCAGTTAGTACTGTTGGTAATTGTTGAATCACTTCTAAACACACAAATGGATTATGAAAATGAGCACTTCCAATTTCTACTGCATTAGCCCCTGCTAACATAAATTCAACAACATCTTGTGCAGTTTCAATTCCGCCAATTCCAATAATCGGTAAATCAGTTACCTGACGTACTTGATTAACTAAGTATAATGCAATTGGCTTAATACTTGCTCCAGAATAGCCGCCCACGTTATTGCCTAAGACTGGTCGCCGTGTTTGCAAATCAATCCTCATTCCCATAATTGTATTAATTAATGTAAGACCATCAGCTCCGCCACTTTCCGCAGCACACGCGATTTCCTGAATACTGGTTATATTCGGCGTTAATTTAATATAAATTGGAATATCAACAATTGATTTAATAGAACGCGTCATCTTTTCAACAACTGCTGAATTAACTCCAAAAGTCATCCCGCCATGCTTGACATTGGGGCAAGAAAAATTGATTTCTAATGCATCAACGAAACCAGAAGCACTTAATTTTTGGGCTACTTCTAAATAACCTTCCTCACTCTCACCACCAACGCTTGCAATTACGGGTAGTCCAGGATATTGTCGTTTGAGGTTAGGTAATTTTTCTTTTACAACCTCGTCAACACCAGGATTAGTCAAGCCAACCGAATTTAAAACCCCATTCTCTAACACAGAAATTTGTGGTTGAGGGTTGCCCTTTCGGGCATGCGGTGTTGTTGTTTTGATTACCACGCCACCAAGTTGATTTAAGTCAAACTTTTTTGCTATTGATGTATCACCAAATCCAAAGGTTCCGCTAGCTGGCATGATAGGATTTTTTAGAGTTAATCCTGGTAAGTTAACACTTATTTTTGTCATTTTTTCCTCCAAAATGTATGCTCACAGACATTACAATTATTTTGAAGTCAATTCTACACTTTTTTTAAATTTTGAAAAGGTTAAAAATTGGTTGTAATTTGTTGAAGAAGGTGGTAAGCTCAATTAAATTACTTTAAACGGTACAGTGAGACCGCAAGTTCAATATTGACTAAAATAAAATAAATGAAAAAGTCTATTTTGATGCGCTCAGTACCCAAATAGGCTTTTTTTGGAGGGTTTTAATGGAAAAAGCAGTTTTTGTTGCCTTAGACTTTGATACAGAAGATGAGTTAAGTAAAATTTTGACGCAACTAGGTGCCCCAAATGAAACTTATTTAAAGATTGGGATGGAACTCTTTTATCATGCAGGTGACAGCTTAGTTAAACAATTAGTTAAACAAGGCTACCACATTTTTTTGGATCTTAAATTACATGACATTCCCAATACAGTCTACGCTGCAGCCAAACAACTTGCACAGCTGGGTGTTTTCTGCATAACGGTTCATGCTTTAGGCGGAAGTGAAATGATTTCAGCTGCCAAAAAAGGCTTAATTGCTGGCACCCCAGATCATTTGGAAATACCCAAGCTATTAGCAGTAACTGAACTAACTTCAATATCAAATGAAATTTTAGCAAATGAACAAAATTGCAATTTAGCAATGGCTGATCAAGTACTTAGTTTGGCACAAACTGCCAAAAATGCTGGTGCTGATGGAGTCATCTGTTCACCCTTGGAAGTAGAAAAATTAAGGAAAGTTATTGGCGACAGCTTTTTATATGTTACTCCCGGAATCCGCTTGGCAAATAACCAGGCTGGCGATCAAAAACGAATTGCGACTCCTAAAAAAGCACTAAAGTTTGGTTCAAGCGCAATTGTTGTTGGGAGGCCAATTACACAAGCGGCAAATCCTAAAAAAATATATCAAACTATTAAGAAGGAGTTTAGTTAAATGAATCAAGAAAAAATGATTACTCAATTAGTTGAACAAAAAATCATTACTATTTCACCCAATAAGCCCTATACTTATGCTAGTGGAATGTTATCTCCGATTTATACAGATTTGCGTCTCACGGTGTCTTACCCAGAGTTACGTGACGCAATTGCTGATAGTCTTGCCAAATTAATTAAAGAAAAATATCCTAATGTTTCTATTATTGGCGGAGTTGCAACAGCTGGTATCCCTCATGCTTCTTGGGTAGCAGCTAAACTGAAATTGCCAATGATCTATGTTCGGCCTGAGCCAAAAGATCACGGTAAAGGCAGACAAATTGAAGGTTTATTTAGTTCAGATGATGAAATTGTTTTAATTGATGACTTAATAACAACTGGGGGGTCTGTTCTAAATGCAGTTCAAGCTACGCAAAGTGAGGGTGGAAAAGTGGTCGGTGTCGCATCAATCTTTACCTATTATCTTAAAGACACCAAGGAGAATTTTGCTAAGGCCAAAGTTGACTTCACTCCATTGTTAACTTACCCCAACTTATTGCAAAAAGAAAAAGAATTAAACTATATTACTCCTGAGCAATATGAAGCTCTTAAGACATGGCATGAAGATCCTTGGAAATGGGGAGAAAAATTTCAATAGCTTACTAGGCAGGTTTATCCTGCTTTTTTGTTAGAAGAATAACAAAAGACTCTTTATCAAACCTATCATTAGGTATTGCTAAAGAGCCTTTTTCAATTTAAATTTTACTTAATAACCCATATATCTATTTCTTTCCCAAGCGGAAACAGTCTGTGTATATTGTGACCATTCTAATTCCTTTGAACTAATGAAACTTTGAGTTAAATGTTCACCTAAAGAATCCTGAATCAACTGATCTTTCTTAAAAGCTTTCAATGCATTATGCAATGTTGAAGGAAGTGGTTTAATTCCAAGCTTATTACGCTCTTCTTCACTCATTTCAAATAAGTTGCAATCAATTGGATCCATTGGCATCTTTTCTTCTTTGATACCGGCAAGACCGGCAGTTAAGCAAGCTGCTAATAATAAATATGGATTAGCTGTTGGATCAGCTGAACGCATTTCTAAACGTGTGTTTACTTCTTCAGCAGAGGGCACCCGAACCATTGGAGAGCGGTTCTTAGATGCCCATGAAATATATACAGGTGCCTCAAAGCCAGGAATTAATCGCTTGTATGAATTGACGGTTGGATTACCCACGGCAGTGATTGCTCGAGCATGCTCTAAAATACCATTTAAGAAATACAACGCTGTATCTGACAAGTGGTATTGATTTGATTGATCATAAAAAGCATTTTTGGAACCTCTGAATAAGGACATATTGGTATGCATTCCATTACCAGCCTGTCCCTGCAATGGCTTAGCCATGAAAGTTGCATACAAGCCATGTTTCTTTGCAATTTCTCTGACAATCATCTTAAACATCTGCACCCGATCAGCCGTTGTTAAGGCATCATCAAACTTAAAATCAATTTCTTGCTGACCATCACCAACTTCATGGTGAGCAGCCTCAACTTCAAAGCCGATACTTTCGAGTGTTTCAACAATATCCCGTCGGCAGCTTGCACTTTCATCGTTTGAAGTTAAATCAAAGTAAGAGGCATGATCTGGAACCTCAGTTGTCCAGTTGCCATCTTCATCAAGTTTAAGTAAGTGAAATTCTGCTTCAAATCCTATATCAAAGGCAGAGAATCCCATTTCTTTCATTTGTTTAATAACCCGTTTCAAATTATTGCGCGGATCACCATCGAATGCCTGCCCATCAGTCATATGAACCGAACAAATCAAGGAACCAATTTTCCCCCCTTGACTATCTGTCCAAGGTAAAACTGACCAAGTTGAAAAGTCGGGATAAAGAACCATATCACTTTCTTCTAATCGAACAAAACCATCAATTGAAGAGCCATCGAAACGAATATCATTACTTAATACCTTTTCGAGTTGACTATTTGGAACCTCAACTGCCTTAAGTGTACCATTAATGTCTGTAAAAGCTAACCGTAAAAAGCGTATATCGTTATCAACGACACTTTTTCTAATATCATCTGCTGAAAATTTTTCTGTCATACTGCTCCACCTATAAAAATACATTTCACCATCTATTGGTATAGTCTAACTGATCATTTTTAATCCAGCTAGATCTGAATAAAGATTAGCAAATCGCTAAATAATTGTCAATTGGTCTATTCAGTTTTTATAATACTTTACTAAAGCTTTAGTTTTAATAAAGTTTAATTTTACTGTTTAAAAATATAAATCATTTACTGCATTGGTAATCGCCAGCTTGACGTGTGCATAGGTAAGACCGCCCTGCATGTAAATTGCATATGGTGGACGAATTGGACCATCACCTGAAAATTCAATACTTGCACCCTCTATAAAAGAACCATCGGCCATAATTACTTGATCTTCATACCCAGCATCATTACTTGGCACAGGATCAACAAAAGAGTTAATCGGCGAGTTTGCTTGAAGAGCTTTCGCAAACCTAACCATTTTTTCTTGATTATGGAAAATTACAGCTTGAATTAAATCTGTCCGTTCATCATTCCATTTTGGTGTTACTTCTGCACCCATCCGCTCTAACAACGCGGAGGAATATACTGCACCTTTAATCGCATTTCCTGTTACACTAGGCGCAACGAATAAACCTTCAAAATAATCTAGATTATTATTTAAACTTGCACCTTCTTCACGGCCAATTCCTCCAGCTGTTAGCCTAACTGCAGTATTTTCAATTAGCTCATGCTTTCCAACCACATATCCACCAACTTTAGCGAAGCCACCACCTGCATTTTTAATAAGTGATCCCGCCATAATATCAGCTCCATACTCAGTTGGTTCATGTTTCTCAGAAAATTCACCATAACAATTATCAACAAAAATAATACTGTCAGAACTAGTCTCCCGAATTAATTCGATCATCGATTTAATTTTATCAACTGTGAAACTTTGGCGAGTATCATAACCACGAGAACGTTGAATTACGACCATTTTAGGTTGATGATTTGTTAATAATTTTCTAGCTATGTCAAAGTCAACCTCACCATTTTTAAGATCAACATGAGAAAATTTAATACCATAAGATTTTAAGCTGCCACGACCATCACCAGCAATACCAATTACTTGTTGCATGGTATCGTATGGCATCCCTGTTAAATAAATTAGTTCGTCTCCAGGAAGAAGATTTCCGGCCATTGCAGTTGCTAACGTGTGCGTACCAGAAACAAACTGGGATCGAACCAAAGCATCTTCCGTATGAAAAATCTCAGCATACATTCGATCAAGCTTATCACGGCCGCTATCATCGGAGCCATAACCTGTACTGCCAATCAAATCAGCTTCGGCAACAGAATTTTTTTTGAAAGCATGTAAAACTTTATTTTGATTATAAAGAATATTATTGTCAATTTTCGCTAATTGTGGCGCAATTTGTACATCAATTTCATCTACAATTGTTTGTAACTCTGGTGACCAATTATTCATCTAACCATTCCTCGACTTTCTGTTCTATCTCTATTATACAATGCGAATCACTCAAAGGGTCAAACCACGTAACCGGTAATTGATGACGAAAATACGTCAATTGACGTTTAGCGTAATGTCGCGAGGCGGTTTTTAAATTTGTCACACACTCTTGCAAGGTCTTTTTATGGTCAAAATATGGGAAAAACTCCTTATAACCAATTGCTTGCAAAACCTGATATTCCCGATCACGGTTCTGATAAATAAACTTTGCTTCCTGCAACAATCCTTGCTTCATCATTTGATCAACTCTTAGATCAATTCGGCGATATATTTCTTCACGTTCAGCATTTAATCCAATAATTAAATAATCATAGCGAGGGAAAATTTTCTCCTGCTGCTCGGAAAATTTTTTTCCAGTTCGTTCAATAACGCTCAATGCACGCAAAACTCGCCTCGAATTATTAACGGGAATTTTGCTGGCAGCTACTGGATCTTGCTGCTTCAACTGATGCCATAGTTTTTCTGGCCCTTTTTGTTCAAAAAAATTCTGCCATTTAGTTGTTATCGCTTGCCCTTGATCATCTTGTTCACCTAATTGCAGCTGGTTTAATAGTGCATTAACATAAAAGCCTGTACCACCTACAAGTAAAGGTAATTTGCCCCTTTCTGCAATTAACTCTACTGCATTTTTCGCTTGACGCACAAAGTCTGCAACTGAATATGGCGCAAATACAGACTGTGTATCTACTAAATAATGTTTTGCCGTTTGACGTTCACTGTCCGTGGCCTTAGCTGTTCCTACCTCAACTTCACGATAAATTTGCATCGAATCTCCGGAGATGATTTCTGCATTCAATTTTTGCGCCAACGCAATCGCTAAACTTGTTTTGCCAATTGCGGTTGGACCAACGACTGCTACTACTTTTTGCATCTTTTTTTCCTTGCTATTTTTTATTATATAGAAAAAAACACGTTTGAAAAGTCTGCAAACATGTTTTTCTGATTAATATTTAGATGTCTTGGTTCGACCATCCCACTCGTCAAAACCACTTTTGAGCCACTTAATTGATGAAAAGTGCTTTTTTTGCAAAAATCTTGCTGCTCGCAAAGTTACTGATAAAGAATCGGAATACAAATAAACCGGTAGATCGGTTCTTAATTCAGTGTACTGATATTTCATCATTGTATATGGCAAATTGCGTGCACCATCTATATGCTTTCTTTTAAAAGGCTCTTTTTCACGTAAATCAACTATTTGGGCCTTACGCATTCCCTGTTTAAATTCTTCATTGCTCAGATCGCCATTACCTAAACGTTTGGTTTGAATTTTATTCCACAACCAAACTAAAACAAATGCAAGAATTATGACGACTAAGACAGTGTCTACAATAATTAAAAAAGATGACATAAATTCTTTCTCTTTCTAAATAAACTTCTAAAAATAATATACTACTAAATTGTTTTACGAACCATGCTTATCTTTAGCTAATTTTTCTTCATATTCATGCTCTCGCCGCAAAATCAACTTTGCAATTAAATAGTCATGTTTACTAATTAAGTGAGAACGATTAATATTATCAAGCTCAAGTGCCATTAATTCTATATCCCAAATGCGTTTTCCAAGATGGACCATGATACCATATTTTTCTAATAGTTGTTGGACATCATATAAAGTCTTCATTATAGATTTATTACCATACCAATTCTGATTGTTGCTACAACATAAACTACCAAACAGCAACCTGCAATAACCCGCCACTTAAACGAATATTGGTGTCTTGCTCGACTTCCAATAATAATTGCAATTAGAAAGCCAGCAATTAACCCACCTATATGTCCTTGGATATCAATATTTGGTGCAAATAAGTCAATTCCAATATTAATCAAAGCAAGCCAAAACGATTGACGACCCAGATAAACAAGAATAGGATTATCCCTATTTTGAAGTGAAACAGCAGTCATTGCACCAAATAAGCCAAATAATGCTGTTGAAGCACCCGCACTAATTGATCTGTCACTACCTAAGGCTAGACTTAACAAGTTACCGCCAACTCCAGATAACAAATAAAGAATTAAAAACCGCCAATGACCAATAATTTCTTCCAGATATAGTCCTAAATAATAGATCATTACCGCATTAGATACCAAATGCATAATACCGATATGCAAAAACTGGGCAGTAAATAACCGCCACCACTGTGCTCCGGCCACAGCTGCATAATTATTCAGCGCACCCATTTTTAGTAAAACATATGTGCTTTGCGAACCACCCAGTGCAGTTTCAACTAAGAAAGTTACAAAGAGGATCACTAAAATTGCCACTGTCATATAACAGCTTTTAAGAGTACGTACTTGATTCATTTTAACCTCATTAATCTTGCAAATTTGATTGCGACGTAATTATTGTTTGAATCGGAATATCTGTTGGCTCAATCTGCCACGTTGCCGTTTCAAAGATCATTTTTGAATTAACTAAGGCAACTGTTTTAGCTTGGGGATGCTTAGCGAGAAAACGGTCATAATATCCACCACCAAAGCCTAAGCGTTGGTGCGTATCAAGTGTAAAGGCTAAACCAGGAACTATGATTAAATCAAGTTCATTATTAATTGTAGCATTGGGATCTAATACTTCTTCAACACCATACTTGGACTTAGTTATTTTTGTCATGTAAGTATAAGAAATAAAATCTTGTGAATGCTCAGGATTATTATTTGCTTTTGCTAGATACACATCCTTGCCCTGATCCCACAACTGAGCAATTAGTCGAGACGTATCGACTTCGTAAGGTAAAGAAGAAGTAATCCCTATACTCTGACTTGTTGCTAACAATTCTGAATCCATAATTTTTTGAAGTAAAACATGATCTTCTGCTGCCTTTTCTTCAGTCTCTGCAAAATGATCTAGTCGTGTTACTTGTTTTTGTCGTAATTCGTTCTTATTCATGATTCTTCCATCATACAAAAATAGCAGGAGCATAGGTCCTGCTATATCAGTTTATTACTTAGTTTCACGATGAAGAGTAGTATGTCTTTCAACTGGACAATACTTCTTCAAACTTAAACGTTCCGGATGCTTACGCTTGTTTTTCTTAGATAAGTAACTTCTATCGCCACATTCGGTGCATTCCAAAATGATGTTATCTGCCATTTCTTTCACCACCTACTATTTTATTTTGACTGTATTAGTCTATCATCTTCTTATAGATTTTACCAGACTTATTAACAAATTTCTATTTTTTATGTAATTTAAAGTAATCTTGAACCATTGCCTTGGTCATTTGCAAAGTATACGAACCCTCCAATTCGGGATCAAGACCTGGGAAAATTACAGCTGTCGCAATTTTGGCATTATCTGATGGTGCATAGCCAACGAATGTTGCATTAACAAGTTCTGGCGGATTCTTTTGATTTGGGTGATCAGGATCATAATAGAATGTTTGAGCAGTTCCAGACTTGCCAGAGATTGCAGGCTTTACATCTTTAAGTCGATGAGCAGTACCCCATGAATTAGTCCCATGAACTACCCGCCAAAAACCCTGGCGAACAATATTTAGTTCATCTGATGTCCATGGAATTCTCAACTGTACATTTGGTTTTTTATTATAGTCTATATAAACCTGTTTGCCATTGTTAGCCGTTCGTCCAATTGATTGCACAATATATGGTTGCATCCTATATCCACCATTAGCAATGGTGGCAACGTACTGCACCATTTGAATTGGCGTATAGGCATCATAGTTACCATATGCTAAATCAAGAACTGAACCTGAAAGAATTTGACCTTGCTCATTAAATGAGCGACCTTGAATACCGGCAATTTCACCAGGTAAATCAACTCCTGTCTTTTGACCAAGACCAAACATATTGAAATTATGACGCAGCGTATCAAACGAAGTTTGTGGCATACTTATATATTCCTTCGGAACATATTTTGCATGAACCCAATTCATCGCTAGATGCATCATATAGATATTACTAGAGACTTCTAATGCCGTTTCAGCGTCTAATGCGCCAAAGGTGCCAACAGGATATACCGATTTTTTAATCGGCGTTCCGGGTAAATAAACCGGTGTATCAGGCAAGGTGTTACTGTATGGCGTGATCACTTTATTAATTAAGCCACCACTAACCATTGCCCCTTTTACAGCAGACCCCATTACAAATGACTGGTTGATCACACCTAATGCATTGTTGGTCATCTTATTTTTGCTAGGATCACGACTAATACCAGCAACTGCTAGTAATGCTCCTGTCTGTGGATCCATTGCAACTGCATAAGCACCATTAGAATATCTGGCAGCACCGGCTGCAAGTGCCGAAGAATATATTTGCTCTAACGATTTTTGTACTTGCTTTTGATATTGGGCATCAAGTGTTAATATCAAACTAGAACCTGCTTGACCAGCATAAATTGACTTTGTTTGTTCAATATCGCCCGCAGATTTAGTAGAAACCATGCTAGTTGACTTGCTCCCCTTTAACAGCGGCTCATATTCTTCTTCTAAATATGAGGTACCTACCCGGTCATTGCGAGAGTATCCATTCGTGAGATAATATTGTAAATTATCTCCTGGTAACCCAGCTTTCTCAGTTGAAACGGAACCAATAATACTTTGAATAGATGACCCATTCGGGTAATAGCGTTGCCAATCCGTTCCTATACCGACTCCCGGAAGTTCAGATAAATGTTCACCAACTTGAGCTATTTCCTTAACAGTTAAACCATTATTTTTAAGATATATCGTTGATAAACTATACGCACCAGATATCTTATTATAAATTAATGCAGCCGTTTTTTGACGAGAAGTTAAGTTAATCTTTTCAGATAAGACTTGCTCATTAATTCGTTGATTAATTAATTTATCATCTTGGGTATCTCTAATTGATTTAGGTACTTTGGACTCTTCTTTAACACTATTAGTTTTATTACCCAAATAATAATCGACCACCTGTTGCTTAGTCGGCTGTTCATCGTTAATTCGAATGTATTGACTTAATGCATTCGAAATTCGATAAATATCATCTGGTGTTGTTGCAGCACTCCTAGTATAAGTAATAGCATTTTTTGCTCTATTGCCAACTAAAATTCGACCTTTGTTGTCATACATGACTCCCCTAGGAACTTGGCTGGAAACAACTGCGGAACTTGACTTTTGAACCTCAGCTTTAAAGCGTGAACCATAACCAATTTGTAAATATGCCAATTGGGCAATCAATGTTGCAAAAAGAACAAAAATAATTCCCAATATAATTTTCATTCTGATGGGTGTTGAGGATTGCTTACCTGCATCCCTAGTTTCTCGATTTTTTTTAGTCAATTTCACGTAAATCAAACCTCACTAAACTAGTGCTATTTTAACAAATAATAATCTGCAATTCTATTGCTTCAATAGGTTTTGACAAAATTTTAACAACTTTTCAAAAAGCAATTTCCTAATCCCTACTAATTCAACACTGCTTAAAAAACCGCTTACAAAGATCTTCTATAAAACTTTATTTTGTTTTAGAATATCATTAGGAACTTTAAAAGAAAGAAGATATATTATGACACTTAAGTATCAAATCGGCGTCGATGCCGGTGGCACTCACACTACCGCAATTGCCTATGATCTAACTGGCAAAGAATTGGCAAGATCTGAAGCCGGCCCAGGTCAAGTTAATACCGATTATAACAGCGCGATCAATAATATTACCACGGCAATTAACCAACTAATTAATCAAATTAATGGTGACTGTCAAAGAATTTTATGTGGTATTGCCGGATTATCTGTAATTGGAAATGCTTCTGAAATTGCGGGAGAAATTTCGGCTAAGTCAAATAATTTGCCTACCAGAGCTATAACCGACTCACTCTTGGCCCTCTATAATGGCTTAGAAGGAGAAGATGGTGGGTTAGTTATTGCTGGGACTGGTTCAGTTTTTAATGGCTTACAAAAAGGTAGCATCATTACTACCGGTGGATACGGCTCAATCCTTGGTGATGAAGGGTCAGGTTACGCAATTACTATTTCAGCCTTTAAAAGTGCCCTACTTAGCTGGGATAAACGTCAGAAAAACCAATTAATTCCATTATTCAACCAGCTTTTCAAAGTAGATAATTTAGTCGATGCAACCGCTAAGTTTTATAAAATGAGCAATCCGCAGATTGCTTCGATGGCAGTTAGTGTAGCTAAACTTGCAGATAATGGTGATAAGAACGCCACCTCCATTATTAAAAAGCAGGCAGAGTTATTGGCGCGTGATATCATAATTGGAATTGATCGTTATGAAGAACCCAAGCCAATGAAAGTAGCACTAACTGGGTCGGTCTTAGCCAATAATCAGATGTTGCGCACCTTCTTAGAAGAAAAGGTCTGGGCTAAGTATCCAGACGTTCAGTTTACTATTTCTAACGGTGAAAATGCACGCGGAGTGGTCTTTGATAAGAGCAAAGATTATCGCTACTTCACTAGCCATTAAATAACAATTCCAATTCAAATAATAACAAACAAAAGACTAGAATTAGTTTTTATCAGTACCTTCTGCAAAAGTCTTGATAACTATTCTAGTCTTTTTATGGTTATGCAAATCAAACTAATCTGCGCTATTCTTCAACTTTATTGATAACTATATCAAACTTACCACCAGGTGTTGAAATTGTAACCGTCTCCCCCTTCTTCTTACCTAAAATGGCTTGAGCAATTGGTGAGTCATTTGAAATCTTGCCACTTAATGGATCAGACTCATCACTTCCAACAATTGTATAAGTTTCCGGCTCATCTTCACCAACTTCAGTATAAGTTACAGTCTTACCTACCGCTACTTCATCGGGATCAGTTTTATCCGCTTCAACAACATCAGCATATTTTAACATTTCTTCAACAACACTGATTCTGTCTTCAAGATGACTTTGCTCATCCTTAGCGGCGTCATATTCAGAATTTTCAGATAAATCACCATAAGAACGAGCAACCTTAATACGTTCGATTACTTCTGGTCGCTTTACTAATTTCAAATTTTTTAATTCTGCTTCAAGCTTTTCTTTACCTTCAGCAGTCATTGGATATGATTTCTCAGGCATAAAATTTTCTACTCCTTAAAGTTAAAATTTTCTATTTGCACTGGTCTATAATATTTATTTTCCAGCTTAAAGTCAAGCACCTAACGTATTTCAGCCTTAAGTTTATCTTGTAAGCAATCAGTTATAGCTGTCATTGCTTTAGTAACAACCTCATCGGTTAACGTGTCTTTCCTGTTAAGAAAAGTTAATCGATAAGCAATACTCTTTTTGCCTTGTGCAATATGTGAACCTTGATAAGTATCAATTACCCGCAATTTAATTAAATACTCGCCACTATTAGCTTTTATAAGGTCCTCAATTTCTTGGTTAGTCACTTCTTGATCGATTAAAACAGATAAATCACGATCAACGGCAGGGAATTTAGGAGCAGCTTTTGAAATTGTTTTCGGATTAATAATTAATGGTATTATTTCATCTAGATTAAGTTCATAGCCATAAATCTCATTACCATTCATCGCTTTATTAACATTTGTGATTTCATGACTAATCATTCCAATTAAACCGACATAATGCCCTTTTATATAAATTCCTGCAGTTCTAGTCGGGTGCATGCCAGAAATAGTTTCAGCTTTGTATTCAACTTGATTTAAATCAATTCCAATAGCAAGTAGCAAATTGGCTAATTGACCTTTGACAAAATAAAAGTCAATCTGCTCATTTTCATGTTGCCAATTGTCCCAATAAACATTACCCGAATAAAGTGCAGCAAGATGTTCATGTTCATTATACGTATCACCAGCAAAATCATAAACTCGCCCTTGTTCGTAGAGAGTTAATTGATTTTGTTTTCGTGCCATATTATAAGCAGCAGCATCAATTAATCCTGTTAAAAGATTTTGCCTTAAAGTAGAACGACTAGAATTAAGAGGCATTTGAACTTTTACTAGTGGCTGTGGTGTTTTAGTATAAGTGACAGCTTTTTCACTTGAGGTCAAAGAATACGAAATTGCTTCAATTAAGCCCTGTCCCTGGACCACACTCTTAATTCGCCGAATTACATCCTCAGTTTGAGAATAACCACCACGGGTTTCCGGTAAAACTGGTTGGGTAGATTTAATATTGTCATATCCGTATAAGCGACCAACTTCTTCAACTAAATCAGCTGGAATTGAAATATCCCATCGTCTCGCAGGAATATCAACTACTAAATCTTTACCAGCCACTTCAACATTAAAATTCAAGCGTTTAAAAATGTTTAGCATTTCAGATGACGAAATTTCGGTTCCCAATACTTTATTGATATAAGAAACAGTAGTTCTAACAGTGACAGATTCTTGCTTCTTATCACTTCCGGTAATTATACCCTCTGCAATCGTTCCATCCGCATCATTACGCAACAATAACGCAGCCATATTCAAAGCACGCATTGTAGCATCATAATTGACTCCTTTTTCATAGCGACTTGAAGCCTCTGTGCGATTAGCATGACGTAAAGCAGCTTTTCTGACTAAAGTTGGGTCAAAAATAGCTGCTTCCAAAATGACATCAGTAGTATCCTCTTTGATTTCTGAATTAAGTCCGCCCATCACTCCAGCCATCATTACAGGCTGATCACCATTTGTAATTACAATATCATTAGGATCAAGGTCAACTTCATGGTCATTTAATAAAGTTAGTTTTTCATCCGCAGTGGCTTTTCTAACAACCAATTGACCACTTTCAAATGCTCTTGCATCATAAGTATGCAGTGGTTGCCCAGTTAAAAGCATGACATAATTTGTAACATCAACAACATTGTTAATTGGTCTGATTCCAGCATTCCAAAGACGCGCTTGCATCCACAAAGGGCTATCACAAATTTTGACATTTGTGATTTTGCGGAGATAAAACTTAGGTGCTAATTTACTATCGACCTGAACTTTAAGCTGATCAGTCCAATCAGGACCATCTGCTTTCAAGGCAACGTCTTCGACTTTAACGGGTTCATCAATAATAGCACCAACTTCATACGCGGCCCCTTCCATGGACAAAGTATCAGCGCGATTAGGAGTAATATCAAAGTCAAAAATATAATCATCCATACCTAATAACTCAAACACTTCTTGACCAGGCTGAAGATCAGCATCAGTAGGAAACAGAAAAATACCGTCAACATATTTTTCAGGGACAACGCTATCAGCAAAGCCAATCTCCTGTAATCCACAAATCATCCCATTCGATTCATAGCCACGCAGCTTACCTTTCTTAATTTTAATATTATCGGCAATTCTAGCACCAGGAAGGGCTACAATTACATCTTCTCCTGCTGCAACATTAGGCGCACCACAGACAATTTGATGCAGCTCTTCATCTCCCACATCAACATGTGTTACATTTAAATGCGTCCCTTCAATCGGTGTACAATCAAGAATGTGCCCAACGACTAACTTCTTAAGTCCTTCTTTGGGATGCTTAACATCGGCAACTTCGACTCCAGTTCGAGTGATTTTTTCACCTAATTGATATGGATCTTTGTTAAGTTTAAGAAAATCTTGTAGCCATTTATACGAAACTAGCATTTATCTTTCCTCCTTACTGAATTGTTCTAAGAAACGAACATCATTAGTATAAAAGTCACGAATGTCATCAATCCCATATTTTAAAATTGCAAAGCGATCCAGTCCGACACCAAAAGCGAACCCACCATAAATTTTTGAATCAATACCCGCATTTTCTAAAACATTTGGATGAACCATACCAGCACCTAGAACTTCAATCCATCCTGTATATTTACAAATTGCACAGCCCTTACCGTCACAATTAAAACAGGAAACATCCATTTCAACCGATGGTTCAGTAAATGGAAAGTAACTTGGCCGTAATCGTGTCTTACGATCCTGACCAAAAACGTGTTTAGTCATCATTTCAAGTATCCCTTTAAGATCACCCATGGTAATGTTTTTATCAACAACCAAACCCTCCATTTGCATAAATTGATGAGAATGAGTCGCATCATCATCATCACGACGATAAACCTTACCCGGACCAACCATCTTAAGAGGGCCTTTAGAAAAGTCAAATTTTTCTAAGACACGTGCTTGATCGCCAGAGGTTTGTGATCGTAACAAGTCTTCTGTATCAATGTAAAAAGTTTCTTGCATGTCACGAGCTGGGTGATCTTTGGGAAGATTCATCATTTCGAAACAATAATGGTCAGTTTCGATTTCAGGTCCTTGAACAACTTGATAACCCATTCCAATAAAATATTTTTCTAAATCATCTAAAATAATATTGATTGGATGTTTTGAACCGACATGTGTTGCCCGACCTGGCAATGTAACATCAATCCGTTCTTTTTCTAGCTGTTTTTCTGCAAGTTCTTTTGCAATTTCTGTTTTTACATTATCTAGATTATGATTAAATAAATCACGAACTTTATTAACCTGTTTTCCAATATCACGGCGCTTGTCCGGATCAACATCTTTCATCGAATGTAAGATTTCGGTCAATTCACTTTTACGACCGACAAGTTTAACACGAACTTCATTCAACGTTTGTTCATTTTTAACTTTGGCAATTTCGGCTAAGCCTTTTTCGCGTAGCTTGTTGAGCCTATCAAATAAATCCATTGTTTTTTCCTTTCAAACAAAAAAGTTCCGCCCCCTCTAAAGGGACGAAACTTCGCGGTACCACCCTAGTTTAAGCCACTAATAGCTTACACTTAAGTTTTCGATAACGGCGAATACCGGAATTGATTAGATCCTACTAGTAAGGTGAAATTCACAGATCCGTTCAAACTTTTCTTTCAGCTCACTAAAAAAGTCTCTCTGCATAAATGATTTCTGCTACTAATCTTACTTTCTGTAATTACTTAATAGAATAATTCTTTTTTACAAAACTTGCAAGTAAATACTTTATTCTCACACCCACTTATCTGCCCAATCATGAATTTGATTAAAAACTGGCTTAAGTTCCTCACCTTTTCGGGTTAACCGGTAAGAAATAATTTTAGTATTAGCATCGACAGAGCGTTTAATAATATTTTCCTGTTCGAGCTCTTTCAATCTTTCAACTAACACCCGATCAGAACAAGCAACCACACAACGTGCCAAATCCTTAAATCGAAGATATTTACTACCACACAGAGAGCTAATGATTAAGCCGTTCCATTTTTTGCCAATAATTTGAAAAGCATTAATAAAATGTTCGCATGATTCAAAATCAGTAGCGCCACAGTCAGCTTGATCCTCTGTTTTCGTGACTTGTGACATAAAACTTTCCCTCCATCGTCAAGTGATAATTACGGTTCTAATTATAAAAAATTCACTTACTAAAAACAAGCTCTTTAATCAAGCAAAATGATAAATTATGATACCAGCGGCTACAGCAGCATTTAATGATTCAGCCTGTCCCTTAATTGGAATATATAGCCGTTCATCACAAAGATGTGCAATTTCTTCGCTGACTCCATGAGCCTCATTACCAATCACTAGCCCCAACTGTGGAAGCGGTGCAAAATTTTGTAATTGCTTTGCTGAGTGATCCAGCATGCTTGAATAAACTGGAATTGCGTTGCTATGAAATGTTCCAATCACGTCTGGTAAATCTTGTGTGATTAGATCAATGTGAAACTGACTACCTTGCATTGCTCGTTGAGTTTTGGGATTGTATAAATCGACACTTTGTGGTGCTAAAATTACACCATTGAAGTTGGCAGCATCAGCCGTTCTAATGATTGTGCCAACATTGCCCGGATCCGAAAGTTGATCAAGCAGGACCCATTTGCCATAGTTAAACGAAAAATTTTTAGGTTCGGAAACTTTCAAAACCATAAAAATATTTTGTGAATTCTTGGTACTCGATAAATGCCGTGAAATTGCATTATTAATTGTAACGATTTTACTAGTGGTCAAATCTATATGATAATTGTCTTTAGCCTGAGTTAAAGATTCAGCTGTACCCAAAAGATACACATACTTATGTCCTGCCTTCAGAGCTTCTTGAACCAAATGAAACCCTTCGATTATATATAAGCCAGTTTCTTCACGGTATTTTTTTTGCTTCAACTTGGCTAAGTTTTTGATTAACTTATTGTTAACCGAACTAATTTGTTCCATTAATCAAACATCTTCTTTCAAACTTCAATTATAGCGTATAGTTCTTAGGTAAAATGGTAAAATTAAAATAGTCTAGTCTATAGAAAGGAATAATTATGGGTCTTTTTAATAAAAAACGGCAAACTAATACTGAATCACCAATTGAAACTTGGCAACTAACTGTTTCAGGAATTGTTCAAGGCGTGGGCTTTCGCTGGAGTGTCTTAAACTTAGCAAAACAAATGAACATTTGTGGTACCGTATGCAATAATAGCGATCAAACTGTTACTATCACTTTACAGACTAGTTTAGACCGCGTCAACCAGTTTTGCACTGAGCTGCCCAAAAAAATTTCACAATTTGCACGAATTACAAAAATACATAAAGAAAAATTAACAAATGTAGCCAAAATGAGTAGTTTTCATGTATTATATTAGTTATTGACTAAGTTTATTAATATGGTGGATTTAATGAAAAAATATCGTAAATATATCGGATTGACTGTCCTTTGCTTGGCAGTCATGTTAATTGTTACAGCATGTTCACAACACAGTGGTGCTAACAGTGCCCCACCAACCGGCGGTTTTTATGGGTGGATTTATCAATATATCGGATTACCTTTGCAGAATATTATGTTGTACTTCTCTAATATTATTGGTGGCGCAAATGGTGCTGGTTGGGCAATCATCTTGATGACTTTCGTAGTTAGAATGATCCTTTTGCCTTTAATGTTAAGTCAACAAAATAAATCAACTACACAACAAGAAAAAATGGCCCGTTTACAACCCCAAATGAAGTTAATCCAAGACACAATGAAACGAAAAGATTTAAATCAAGAACAACAAATGACTTTGGCAGGCTGGCAGCGGCAACTTTATTCGCAAAACAATCTATCATTGACTGGTGGAATTGGATGCTTGCCATTGATTATTCAGTTTCCAATCATGATTGGAATTTATCAGGCAGTAATGTATTCTCATAGTTTGGCCAACTCATCATTCTTTGGTATTTCATTGAGCAGTCGTTCAATTGTGGTCACCATTATTGCCACAATCTTTGCTTTTATTCAGGGATATCTTTCATTAGTTGGTATACCTAAAGAGCAGAAAAAGCAAATGCAGTCTATGATGTTGATGAACCCCTTAATGACATTGTTTATTTCATTATCTGTTTCAGGCTCCGTTGCTCTTTATTGGGCAGCTGGTAACTTCTTTTCAGTTATTCAACAGTTGATCGTAACCTTTATTATTATGCCCAAGGTTAAACGAAACGTTGATAAAGAATTACAGCATGAGCCAATTAAAGAAGTAGTTAATAAGGCAAAGATTGATGAACTGTTGAATGTTGCACCTCAAGCATCTCAAGAAAATAAGCAAGTCAATCAATTACATCAAGATCTTCGTAAACGTAATAAGGGAAAGCAGCAAAAAAATCATAAAAATTAAAAATAGCTATATATAAATAAAATATTTTAATTTGCAAGACTTCATTTTGAAGTAAAGCTAACCTCCTAGATGGGTTCAAAACCCAGCTGGAGGTTTTTATTATGGATAAATTAATTTTTAAGCAAAAAGTGTTTCCTATAGCTAAAATAACTATTAAGAAACACTTTTTTAATTATTCAGGAATCACGCTTTTGCTTATCTTGTTCACGCTGACGCAGATTGTCCGCCTGCTGTTTTGTCAAAGATGGAAAGGTTATGATAAATTGGCTTCCTTGACCCTCCACAGATTCAACACTAATTTTACCATGATAGCTAATAACTAACTTTTGAGCAATTGCCAAACCTAAACCATTGCCACCTTTTTCTCGTGTTCTTGCCTTGTCAACACGATAAAAGCGATTAAAAATTTTACTTTGGTCTGCTTCAGAAATGCCTTCACCATAATCCTGTACAATAATATTAACTTCATTATTGAGCAATCCGGCTGAAATATTTAGTTCCTTGCGGGTAGTTGAATATTTAATTCCATTGTCGATTAGTACGACCAATAATTGTTCCAAATGTCCTTGATAAATTTGAATTTCAGTTTCTAATGGTAAATCATCCATATCAAGCCTTATAGAAAAGTCTGGATGAACCATAGATAAATTTCCTGTGACTCTCTTTAATACATCTGAAACCTTAGTCACTGCGTTCGGATACTGTACATTAATTTGTTCAGCTCTGGTTAAATCTAACATTTCTTGAATTAGATGCTGCATTCGCTTTGCTTCTTGCAATGAAGCTGTAATCGACTCAGATAAAATTTCTGGATCATCTTTTCCCCAACGTTCCAACATATTTAAATGTCCTTCAATTACGGCAACCGGAGTTCGTAATTCGTGTGAAACATCGCCTACAAATTCCTTTTGCTGCTCAATATAGCGTTGCATCCTGTCAAGCATTTGATTAAATGAAATTGCAAGTTCCTGCAATTCATCATGGCGATGAAAATCTTTGATTCTTGCCGTACTATTTGGATCTGCATTAACTTCTCCGGCTACTTTAGACATTTCTTTGATCGGCTTAACAATCCCCAAAACAATAATGAAAGAAATTATTGTAAAGATTATAATTGCAACCAGAGAAATACGAATCATCCATTTAAGTAGATCCCTCATCAAGCCGTTATAATATGACATCTTATTTTTGACCACAATATAGCCTGTTACTTGCCCATTCTTCATAGACCGAACCTTTTGATAAGTCAATAATTGACGGCGATGATTATGATAAACAGTCTCCATTAAGATATCACCTTTAAATGATTTGAACTGAGGAATATTGCTACCATTGTCAAAAACGTCTTCTTTTTCAAGATTATAAACCACAACATTTAAATCGGGGTTGGTCAAAGAAGACAGCAAGTCATCGTTAAAAGCACTGGTTCCATATTCTGATTGACTAATTGCAGGACTTCTTTGTAATACTTTTTGTGTTGAAGGAGTCAATGATGGAACCACATTAGAAATCTGCAACTCTGTTGGAATTCGCATAAGATTAGCATTAAGCTTGGTCATCATTTCGCTTGATGTTTCCTTCTGTTGCACCAATGATTGTTGTCCCACAATCGAATATATTACAACTGAAAATACAATAAAAGAGACCATTATCGTTAATGCAACGACACTCACCCAATGTACTATTAAGGATGAATGTTTGGTCTCCTGAAATTGTTTATCTTTATTTCTTCTCATCATCTTCGTCTCTTACCATATATCCAGTACCACGAACGGTCTTAATATACGATTGTTGGCCAGGAATGTCGATTTTATTACGCAAGTAGCGAACATAAACTTCGACAACATTTGTTTCAATATTTGAACTTGGACCCCAAATTTTAGACAATAACTGATCACGACTAACCACATTATTCTTGTTTTGAATTAAAGTCATTAACAAATTATATTCGCGCTTAGTTAGATCAACAGTCTTGCCATCACCACGGCGGACAATTCGATTAGCAGTTTCAATTGTTAAGTCTTTAAACTTAACTACTTTCTTTTCGATAGTACCATCGGAAGCTTCTTTTTCAATTTTTACTCGACGTAAGACTGCTCGTAGACGAGCCAATAGTTCCTCAATTGCAAATGGTTTAACAATATAGTCATCTGCACCATGATCTAAGCCAGAAACACGGTCAATTACAGAGTCACGAGCTGTCATCATAATGATTGGCGTACTCTTAACTTGACGAACACGTCGAGCAATTTCAAGCCCATTTAAATCAGGAAGCATTAGATCTAGCAAAATCGCATCAAAGTCTTCCTTTAATGCTAAATCTAAACTTTTACGTCCATTACCTTCAACGACAGTATCATATTTTTCATGTTTTAATTCTAATTCTACAAAACGTGCCAAATTCTTTTCATCTTCAACAATTAAAATTCTTGCCATTTCTCTATCCTTTTTAAAATTATTAATTTCTAAATTAGACTCCATTTTATAAGTAAAGCATACTTTAAAAGTGATTTTAAAACAAGATTAAAAATCGAGTTACTATTTTTCTTGTTTTTCATTTTGCTTTTGAAGATCACACTTACTTATTGTCATTGCAATCTTCTTGCTTAAATAAATCCTTTAACTTTGCAAATGCCGGATTAATTTGATTGCTTTTATTGCGATTATACTCCTCCTCAGAAATAACTGACCAACCATTTCCATGAGGATATATTTCCTTTTCTTTTTCCTGCTTGGTCAGAATAGTCGTAGGAATATGTAACAAAATATTGTCTTCAATTGCTGTTTGCAAATCAATCAAATCATTTTCAACTTTTATAATTGGGATTTCTGTTTCATCTAATTCTTCCTTCGATACATCTTTTTCTGTATAATTTTCGCAAAAATGGAACTGTTCATGTAGCTCGACTGGAGCAAGACTTCGACTTGAAGGAACTATCAAATCTGCTGTCACAGTAAAATCACCAGTAACATATGGTTCACTATAAAACAAATCACCGCTAATTTTGACTTTCTCAATCTGGTACAGTAGTTTCTGACTTCGCTTTAAAAATTCTGGCCGCATTTCCACGTTTTGTTCAAGATGAATTAAAGGTTCTGTACTTTTAACAATTTGTGAAAAATTCAGTGATAACATTTCTACACCTCCACTGGACGGCGACCAAAATTTTGGTCAACCTTTGTTATTTGTTCATATAATCGATCAACCCGCATTTGTAAATGCAATGACCCATATTTTGTGTTCTTTTGATCTATTTTAGAAACAATTTCAGCAGATGTTTCTTTTCTAATTTGCTTTAAATATTTCTTACCTAGCTTACTATAACCAAGTAAGAATAGCGATTCATGATTGAAACTATCAATCATATCATCTTGTGTAACATTTAATAATGTATATAAACTGAGCCTACGCAAACGTGAATATGTGTAACGTTTAGACTTAACTCTCCGCAAGAAATCAGTGAAATTTTGCGCCAAATGAATTTCATGTTTCATCTTATATTCGAGCCCTTCGTTCATTTGATAAATTTTTTGCAATTCTACAATTGAAGAAGATTCAAGACGATACTTCAAAAAAGGAAACAACAGATTCCAATTTGGATATGCCTGCTGTTTGCGAAGCAAATTTATTTCTTTAAGTGGCATCCATTGTTTTAAGTTAAAGTCAACTTGGTTATGTAATATAAGGTTACGAATCGCACTTGCACTCTGAACTATACCATTGTGTTGCAAAATATCATCGTGACCGGCTCCAATTCGGTTAACTGGATGTAAAACTAATGGCGAACCCAAATTATAATTAGCAACGGCATAAGCCAAGGCTAAAATTGCATTGGGTTCATTAACTTCTTGACCAACTTCACGAGCCACCATTTGATTATACTGAGTAGAATATGTTTGACTATAGTCATTAAAGTTCATATGGTTGGGAGGTATTTCAGCAATTTTACTTCCTAAATAAGCAAAATTTTGAGTTGCATCTTCAACGCCAAAAATTAAGTGATTTACGCCGATCTTAACCAATAAATCAATACTACCAAGAGCAAACAAATCTGCTGGTTCAACTGAGGTTGAAAAAGGGAGTTCAAACACCAAATCTGCTCCACTTTCAAGGGCAGTTTGCGCTCGTGACCACTTATCCATAATTGCCATCTCACCACGTTGCACATAATTTCCTGACATGACGACAATAATTGGATCTTTACTACGAGCAAGATTGCGTGCCTCATTCATCAAAAACTCATGCCCACTATGAAAGGGATTATATTCTGCTATGATCCCAACTACACTCATTGTTAGTTAATCTTCCTTTAATTCTATTTTTTTACCATCTACCCATAATTTTTCAACATTATAAAAATCACGAGCTTCTTCAGTAAATACATTAACCACAACATCACCTAAGTCAAGTAGCAGCCAATTTGATTCACTGGTCCCTTCAACTCGATAATTATAAAAGTTGGCTTTATGAGCTTCATCAATAATCGCATTCGCAATTGCGTGCAACTGCCTATTTGAGCCAGCACTAGTCACAACATAATAGTCAGACAAAATGCTATACCCTTGCATGTCATAGGCAGCCGTATCTTCGCCATGACGATCACTAATCGCTTTCAAGACGAAAGCTAAGATATCTTTACTAGTCAATTTTTCTCCTCATTATCTTTAATACTCCACACATTATATGCAGCCAAAGTGCGTGGATATACCTTATTTCTATTTCCTATTAAAAAATTAAGAGTGTGAGCTAATTGAAAACCAACACCTTCATCCAAATTAGCAAAAGTGATTTCTCGTGCCGTGTCGACACCCACAAAATCTCTTCCCGGCTCAATATAATCAGCCATATAAACGATTTTGTCAAGCATTGTCATTTCAGTATCACCCGTAGTATGGCGTCTAACGGCTGTTAAAATTTCAGGATCAGTAATTTTTAAATCTCGTTTAATAAAATATGTTCCTACAATTCCATGCCAAATTGCCGGCCCCCAATTCAAAAGCTCTTGATCAAAGCCCTGTGTCTGAATTGTTTTGCGAAAATCCGCAACCGAAACTTGTTTGGCATAATCATGGATAAATCCTGCTAAAGCAGCCTTATCTTCATCATAATTGTTAAGATGTGCCAATTTACGTGCCGTCAGACTTACTCCGATACAATGTTTAAAGCGCTTATGATCCATGTTATTTTCTTCTAACTTAATCAATTCACTACTGGATAATGAAGAATAAGTATTTTTCAAAACAAAATCAGTCATTATAAAGCCTCTTTTGGTAAAGATAATTTTCAACAGCTTCTGGCACCAAATATTTAATGGAGCCTCCCATTGCAATTGTTTGTCTAATTAATGTTGAACTTATTTCTACTTTTGGCACATCAACCCAAATTATTGGTAAAGTTGCCTTTTGTGGGTACCCTGGTCGCTGAACACCAACTAAAGTAGCTAATTGTGCTATCTTAGTAGGCTCCTTCCAACTTTTCAAATTATTAACCTGATCACTACCTATAATTAAATAATAGTGGTTTTGGGGCTGTATATTATGTAAATGACGCAATGTATCAACTGTATATGAAACGCCACCGCGAAATAGTTCAAAAAGCTTTACATAAAATTGTGGATTATCGTGCGTAGCTAATTCAAGCATATTGGCTCGATCTTCAGGTGAAACTTTCGGTGCATCCTTTAAGGGTGGAATATTAGTTGGAATAAACCAAATTTCATCTAAATGAAGTTTAGTTACGACTTGTTGCGCAACAAGCAGATGTCCCAAATGAACCGGATTAAAGGTGCCACCCAAAATGCCAATTTGTTTACCCTTAAGTGAATCAATTTTTTCCGTTTCAACAGCAACTACTGGACTTTTTTCATCCTTAGAAATAGCAATCATTTTCCCCTCTAAATCAGTGCGCGTCTTATACCTAAGCCAATTTGGCTAGGTGTATAAACTTTAACTAAACAATCATTTGGCACTGTTACAAATCCGATGCCGCCAAACAAGAGATCACTCTTACTACTTGTATGAAATTTTTTCCCTTTCAATTCTGGTAGTTTATCCTCATTACTTGGCGGACTAAGCAATTTCCCCACATGTTTTGAGTAAAATTCATCAGCTTTTTCTGTCTTAGTTCGGTGAATATATAATTCTCGTGCAGCATAAACTGTAAAACTAGCAGGTTCACCTTTCAAAAAATCAATTCGACCTAATCCGGCCAAAAACAGAGTGTTACCTGGCTTCAATTGATAAGTTGCCGGTTTAAGCGGTTTTTGCGGTGAAATAATTGCTAACTCTTTTGCACTTAAATGCGTTGCCAATTGATTTTCTGTCATAATCCCCGGAGTATCAACCAATAAGTGTCCATTTTCTAGTGGAATTTCAATTTTATCAAGTGTAGTTCCTGGAAAGCGAGAGGTGGTAATCAAATCTTGAATATCGCCCATTTGATCAATGATTGCATTTAGCAAGGTTGACTTGCCGACATTAGTCATCCCAACAAAATACACATCTTGGTTGCGTGATTCTATATCAAGATAAGATATTAATTTTTCAAGATTTTTTTGCTTTTTAGCACTAACCAAAAATATTTTCTTAGGGAATAAACCAACACGATTCGCTTCTTGACGCATCCAATCCTTAATCTTACTTTGACGCAAATTTTGCGGGAATAAGTCAAATTTATTCCCAACTAAAATGAAATCATTATTACCAATAAAACGTGTTATTGATGATAAAAGTGAATTAGTAAAGTCAAACAAATCTACTACGTTAACAATTAACGCTTTTTTTTCTGCCATTGAATTTAACAAAGCTAAAAAGTCATCATTATTGGTATCTACCGGCATAATTTCATTATAGTGACGCAAGCGAAAGCATCGCTGACAATAAACATCATTATCTTCACCATCTTGAACATTCTTCAATCTGGATGCAGGAATGTACCCGGCTTCTTCAGGACAAGTCGATTGCAATATTGCCCCACAACCAATACAAATAATTTTATCATCCATGTTTTAATGTCTCCTTAAAAGTTACAGGGTGTGATAAACCCAAAAAGAAAAAAATAATTTTTTCCAAAAAGCGGTTAATGCGCGTATTCCACTTATCTGTCTGAACAAGTGGTTTAACTAACACTGATTTTACGCCAGCAAGATTACCCGCTTGAATATCCGTAATCAACTGATCACCAACCATCATTACTTGATTAGAACTTAAGCACATTTTTTGTGTTTTATTTTTAATTGCAAACGGTAGCGGCTTTTTTGACTTGGCCACAAAGTCAATCTGATAAGGATTAAGCACCTTACCAACCCGCTCAGCGTTATTATTCGAAATAACCACCAATTTAATTCCAGCATCAGCTAAACGTTCGTTTAGCCTTCCCATTTCATTTGCCGTTTCAAACTTATTCCACGCTAAAAGAGTATTGTCTAAATCAGAAAATACCGCTTTAATTCCTAATTGGTGAAGCATATCGGTATCTAGATGATAAATTGTATCAATTGTATATCGTGGCCTAAATAACATTTAACTTTCCCCTCATTGTCATTCCATAGTTTAATATACCAAAGATTAACCTTCAAGTAATAATTTTTTACATAAAAAAACGGCGCAAATGCGCCATTTTCTAGCTTAGTTTAAAGCCTTCTTAGCAGTTTCGGCTAATGTTGCAAAAGTTTCTGAATCGTTATAAGCAATATCAGCTAACATTTTACGGTTAATGTCAATACCAGCAACTTTCAAACCATGCATCAGCTTAGAGTAAGAAATGTCATTTTGTCTAGCTGCAGCATTGATTCTAGCAATCCATAACTTTCTGAAATCGCTCTTACGTCTTCTACGATCACGGAATGCATATCTATAGGATACAAATAATTGTGTACTTGCAGCCTTAAATTGCATATGCTTTGCGCCACGGTACCCCTTAGCAAGCTTCATAACCTTCTTACGACGTTTACGTGTAACTGTTCCACCCTTAACTCTTGGCATCTAAAATTCCTCCTAAATATCGTTTTTACTTAATAATTAACGCATTTGAGAGAGCATCTGTTTGATGCGCTTCAAGTCGCTGCGTGAAACTAATGCAGCTTTTCTCAAATGACGACGTTGTTTCTTAGTCTTACCGTGGAAACGGTGACCAGTAAAAGCGTGATGACGTTTTAATTCACCAGAGGCAGTTCTTTTAAAACGCTTAGCAGAAGCGCGGTGGGTTTTCATTTTAGGCATTTTCTAATTCCTCCAAATTAACTATTTATTTTTTATCACTCTTAGGAGCAAGTATTAAGAACATCGAGCGACCTTCCATCTTTGGCTTGCTAATCACAGTAGCAATATCAGATGTAGCTTCCGCCATCTTTTCAAGTACATCGCGTCCTAATTCTTTATGAGTAATAGCTCGACCCCTGAACCTAATCGAAACACGAACCTGAGCTCCTTCTTTAGTTAGGAACTTTTGAGCGTGTTTTAATTTAGTATTGAAATCATTGCCTTCAATTGTCGGACTTAGGCGAATTTCTTTCACACTAACAGTCTTAGACTTCTTACGTGATTCTTTAACCTTTTTTTGTTGTTCAAAACGGTATTTACCATAGTCCATAATCCGGGCAACCGGTGGTTTGGCATTAGGCGAAATTAGAACTAAATCTAAACTTGCAACACTGGCTTGGCGTAATGCCTCATCCTTAGTTACAACACCAACTTGTTCACCATCTTCATTAATTAAACGAACTTCACGTGCACGTATCTGATCGTTTAATATCAAATTCCTTGGTATAATTCTTCACCTCCATGTTAATTTGAGGACAAGAAAAAGACGGGTACTAAGTGCCCCGCCTTTAATCAACAGAAAATATCGATTAGCCCAGAGGTCAACTTAACTTAGGCGAGAAGCGGGAAGCTCCTTCTTGTTCTCAACTAATGCGATTATACACGTTCTCATTATTTACGTCAAATAATTTTTGTTTCAAGCGTAAATATAATTCTTAATTGCGATACATCACTTTATAATTAAAACCAGGTACTTTGCTGAACCATTTCTTAATCAACCGATTATATTTCCCACTATGTTGTAATTTCGAAATTGCTGTATTTATGGCATTTTCTAATTCAGGCTGATGTTTATTTATTGCTATTCCGTATGGCTCTTTTGTAAAAGTCCCGCCACGTACCGTTAACCTCGGGTTTTCGACTGCCAAGCCATATAAAACACCGTTGTCACTCGAAAGTGCATCCCCTTGACCCGCTTTTAACGCGATTACGGCTTGACCATAATCCTGCATTTGAACAACTTTAGCTTTGGGTGCCACTTTTTTAATCACATCAACTGAATTATCCCCTACAATGCCAATCACTGTTTTACCAACCAAATCATGAATGTTTTTGATTCTCGAATTTTTTCTAACTAAGAGTGATTGGCCTGCTGCAAAATAAGATTTAGAAAAATTAATTATCTTTTTACGTTCTGGTGTAATAGTCATCGTTGCAATAACGGCATCAACATTCCCATTCTTCAATAATGGAATTCGTGATTGTGCAGTCACCAAAATAAACTTTGCTTTTCCCTTTGATCCTAAAATTTCTTTAGTAATGGCTTTTGCCATATCAACTTCAAAACCTTTTTCTTGATTATCTTGAGTATCAGTTAAACTAAACAATCTAACATCACTCTCAATTCCCCAAGTAAGTGCATGAGACTCTTGTACATTCTTTAAAGCATTTCGATCAGAAACACTTTGGCTACAACCGATTAATAAACAAGCACTGAGTAATATCGGAATTAGCCCTAATATTTTCTTCATAATGGCTCTCCCAATATTTAAATATCGATTGTTAAAAAAATCCAGAGTAACTATTATCAATTATTTATTACGTGAATATGATTTAACATCCTGCTTAATTTCTTTGATGAATTCATCAAATGTCTTTGATACCTCTTCTTCTGTTCCATAACGCCGAACATTAACACTATTTGACTTCATTTCCTTATCGCCTAAAACCAAGGTATATGGAACTTTTTGAGTTTGTGATTCACGAATTTTATAGCCCAACTTTTCATTACGTAGATCAGCTTCTGCTCTAAAGCCACGCTTATTGAGTTCGTCACGAACCTTCTTAGCATACTCAGCATGAGCATCTAGGTTAACTGGAATAATTTGCACTTGAGTTGGAGCCAGCCAAGTTGGAAAGGCACCTTTATAAATTTCGATTAGATAAGCAATAAAGCGTTCCATTGTACCAACAATTCCACGGTGCATCATTACTGGACGATGTTCTTCACCATCTTGACCAATATATGAGAGATCAAAGCGTTCTGGTAGCATAAAGTCAAGTTGAATTGTAGACATTGTTTCATCTGCTCCTAATGCAGTCTTAGTTTGAATATCCAATTTTGGACCGTAAAAGGCAGCTTCGCCTTCAGCTTCAACATAATCAAGTCCCATGTCATCCATTGCCTTTTTTAGCATTGACTGACTTCTTTCCCACATTTCATCATTAGCAAAATACTTTTCTGTATTCTTTGGATCACGATACGATAATCTGAAGTAGTAATCAGTGATATCGAAGTCATTATAAACATCCATAATTAATTTCAATATTTTAGAAAATTCTTCCTGCACTTGATCTAAAGTAACAAAAGTATGACCATCGTTCAGTGTCATTTCACGCACACGTTGCAAACCAGACAAGGCTCCAGATTTCTCATATCTGTGCATCATTCCTAATTCAGCAATACGAATTGGCAATTCACGATATGAACGAATATGATGCTTATAAATTTGAATATGAGATGGGCAATTCATTGGCCGTAGTTCAAGCATTTCACCATCGCCCATGTCCATTGGCGGGAACATGTCATCACGATAATGTGCCCAGTGACCAGAAGTCTTATAGGCATCAACATTCATTAAAACGGGAGTGTAAACATGTTGATAGCCGTCAGCAACTTCTTTGTCGATTATATAACGTTCAACAACACGGCGAATTGTTGCACCTTTAGGCAACCAATAAGGAAGACCTGCACCAACTTTTGGGTCAACAAAGAACAAATCAAGATCACGTCCAATCGTTCGATGGTCACGTGCCTTAATTTCTTCACGCCGTTTCAAATCAGCATCAAGGTCTGCTTTTTTGAAGAAAGCTGTCCCCGAAATTCTTTGTAGCATTGGGTTAGATGATTGACCTTGCCAATAAGCGCCAGCAACTGACAACAATTTAAATTGCTTAATTTTACCAGTATTTGGTAAAAGAGCCGCGAAACCAAAATCAACAAAATTGCCTAACTTGTATGCTGAAATGGTTTCACCTTCTTCGGCCTTTAATAACTCCAACTTATACGGATCAGCTTTAAAAATTTCTTCCAATTCGGCTCTTGGCATTGTAACTGGTTCGATTTTTGCGCCAGACTTAACCATTTGCTTAACAGCTTTTTCTAATTCTGGTAATTCGCTAATTTTAATTTGATTTTCCTTATCAGTATCAACAAAAAAGCCATCTTCGTTTGCTGCATGTGCACCTAAACATATTTCTGGATAAATCTTCTTAGCTGCTGCTTCAAAAACAAAGGCAACGCTGGCACGAAGTATGTTTAGTCCCTCATCATCCTTATCTGTAATAATTGCAACCTTAGCATCTTGGTTAATTTCATAATCAACCGATCGAATTTGACCATCAACCTTACCAGCAAGTGCTGCTTTGCCAAGAGAAGTCGAAATACTATGAGCCAAGTTACTAATCGTAATAGCTTGACTAAAATCCCTTTTTGAACCATCTGGCAAAATTATTGAAAAACTCATGTATACCTCCAAAACAAAAAAGTCCCAGTGCGAAATGCACTGGGACGTATTTAACGTGGTTCCACCCAAAGTTTGGTCAAAAAAATTCTTGACCATCTCTATGAATTGATAATGGAACTCACCCGTTTAAAAATCTTTTTCATGTGAATGAGTGGGGTATTACTCAATTGAAAGACTTACAGAATAATGTCTTTCTCTCTGAATAGAGTAATATCATGTTCATTCATTGATGTTAATTATACATAATTAATATCATATTGCAAACTTTTTTAAAATTTAATGAAGATTGTTAAAGAATTTCTAACCACCTTTATCTAATTGTTAGATTGATAAAATACTAGACAAAAATGCTTCGAAATTATTATAAGCATCAGTTTCATATCACTTAATGCTTTACTTTAATTGCGCCGATTAGGACCAGACACAACAATTTCCTTAGCCAGGAAATGAACTCTTTCCATTAATCGAGCTGCCTTAACGGGATCAATCGCATTTCTTGTTTCCTTGAAATGTTCCTTTAATTCTTCCATCGCCATATTTGAAGAAAAGAAGGTTGGTAAAACATTATCCATTCGAGCTTGCAGAATCACTGCAAGTACCTCATCACGTGACCATTGGCTAAGCGTTTCTGCACCGATATCATCAATAATTAATAGATCACATTGGGCAATTCGTTGAACCTCATCCGCCAAACTATTATCATTAAAATGACTTGACAAATTAGCAATAAAGGTTGGTAAATGCAAAAATATTACTTGTCTGTTCATCGCAGCCACTGTATTTGCAAGTCCAGCCAAAAGATAAGTTTTACCAACTCCAAAATCACCAGATAAATATAAACCCTGGGGATGATGATTTTTTGAATAATTCACTAAAAAAGTTTGAATATCTGCAATCGCAGATGCCCGTCCCGGAGCCATTTCTACTTGACTTAAACGGACATCGTGTAATGCAAATGGTAAATTAATTAAACGCACGTTTTTTTTAATACTTTGCTCACGATCTTTTTCCAATTTGCTTTCTTTTGGTACATATTTTAGTGTGATTGCTTGACCACTTAAAATAAGTTCAGGACGATAGCCACTGGTTACCGGGTCATCATGCTCTTGCGAGAGATAATATTCATATAAACTTGATAGGCTATTATTAATAATTTCAGGTGTCAACCGATCTTGATATTGACTGATAAATTCATGAATTTTTGGATTATTCAAGATTTGCTTACGCAGATTTTCATTACCGTGCCCTTGTGCTTTTGTTGCATTTCCATGTGCTAAAAATTTGTTGATTGGTTGCATAATTATCACCTATTTCATGCCGTTTTGATCTTCAAAATTTTTAAAGAATTGTTTTAGATCTGCCGTAGAGACATCAGTCTTTTTTGCCGACTTCTTTTTACTCCAATCGGTACCTTTTTCGACTGGTTTATGAGAATAAAAACTGGCTGAACGAGTCTGTTGCTTTTTGAATTTATCTTGTTCTCTTTTATCCATGTAATCAATCGCCTGTGCGCCACTTTGCACCCCATGTTGCAACCAATCATGCAAAATTTTGTTAGCTAGTCGGTATGATACATTCGGGGCACTTTTCAAACAGGCATAGGTCAAGATATTTAGTAAATCAGCAGAAATCCCTTTCTGATTATAAAGATTGTCAAGAACTTGATATTCACTAGCATCAACATAATCATGACGATCTGATTTTAGTTGATATATAAATTGAGCGGGAGACTTCGATTGTGCAAGTTGTAATACCTGCTGTTCTCGTATACTAAAATGTTTAATATCCTCACTTTTATTAGAAGCTTGCTCCTGCTGTTTAAGATTCTGGCGTGTATGCTCAGCATGAATACTGTTAGCAATTGTTTGTTTAATCAACGGCATATTCAAGTGGTAATCACCATGTAAACATGGCAAGGTTTCATCAACAAATTCCTGTTCGGACAAGCCATAAGTCCTCATCAAACCTTGAATAGCAGGACGATTTCGCTCAATTTCACTTCCAGCAATCTGATAAATTTCAAACTGTTGTTTCATAAATTCCCAGTCAATTTGTTCTGGAGGATTAATTTCGGCCGGTTTACTTTGCACAATCTGGTTTTCTTGTGCTGCTTTCTTAACCTCAGGAGAGGGATCAATTGCTTCTTCTTCTGACAACCGAAAAACATCAATAAAAGAGGCAGAAACATCTTTAGCAGACTTAAGACCATTAATTTGACTGAACGATTTTTGACTTTCACGAGCAAATTCATGACTCAATGATTGAAACATCGTTATCCCTACTTTTTCCTTTAACAGACTAGTTAAAAGTGCCGTTGAAAAAAATTCACTGCTGCTAGGTACACGCTTCAAAGAGAAGAGTAAAATTTGTCCCATAATCTGATTTTCTAACTTACTAGTTCTGACTAAACCAACGGCTTCAAGCTTATGCAAACTCGATAATAGTTTGTTTATATCACAGTCAAGCTGTTCCTGCAGTATATAAATTCCCTTGGCATCAGACAGCATCGCTCCAGAGTCATAATCTTCAATCATGCTTAAATATAGCGACAAGGCTCGTGAACCAATTAACGGCTGATAAAGTTTAATTAGAACTCGTAAATCACCCGGAAAAATATCTACTCGGTTAGTAATAAAGAAAGGCTGTTTAGGATTAGGCGTTTCATACATCACTAATTGTCCTTCTCACGTTTGGCAATCATGTCTTCCATTGTCTTCATAAAACTAGACATATCTTTAAATTCACGATAAATTGAAGCAAAACGAATATAAGCAACATCATCCAATTCTGCCAACTCATCCATCACTAGTTGACCAATTTTTTTCGAAGAAATTTCACTAATTCCTTGCTGACGGACCAGATTTTCCACATGATCAACCAGTTGCTCAAATTGTTCACTGGTAATCGGTCGCTTTTGTCCCGCAGCCATCACTCCACGTAAAATCTTCTTACGGCTAAACGGTTCACGTGTGCCATCGTTCTTGACAACCAATAAAGGGGTGGTTTCTACTCGTTCAAATGTAGTAAATCGAAACCCACAATTTTCGCATTCACGTCGCCTTCTGATTGCCCGATTCTCGTCACTAGGTCGTGAATCAATGACTCGCGAGGCATTCTGTCTACAGTTAGGACATTCCATATTGATCCTCCTTTTTTATTTTAACTAGTAATTGGCTTAATTTTTGATTTAATTCTTCGATAGTACCAGTATTAGTGATGACATAATCGGCTAATTTTTCCTTCTGAGCTAAGGGCATCTGACTATGAATACGTTTAAGAGCATTTCCTTTAGTTAAATGGTCACGCGCCATTAAGCGTTCAAGTTGGATTTTCTCTGGTACAGTCACTAAGATAGTGCGATCACAATAATTTTGACCTCCGGATTCAAATAACACAGGAGCATCAACAACAATAAACGGCTTCTGTAACTTCCTATATCGCGTAATTTTAGTCTGAATTTCCCGAAAAATCAATGGATGAGTGATCTGATTAAGAACTTGCAATTGTCGCTTATCACTAAAGACCATTTGTCCTAGATACTGACGATTAACTGTTTGATTAGAATTTAAAATTTTCTTACCAAAGTGCCTTACCACATCATTATACCCTTGGTGCCCAATATCCAAAATTTCGTGAGCAATCTGATCACAATCAATAACTGGCAGTTGCCTTTCTTTAAAGAAATCATCGACAGTACTTTTACCACTGGCAATCCCACCAGTTAATCCTAAAACTAATGTCATCGATAGGTTACCTGACAATAAGGGCAAAATGTCGTACCACGACCATTAACCTTAATTTTTTCTAATGCCGTCCCGCAGCGTCGACAGGGTTCCCCTCGGTGCCCATAAACTAAAAGCATTTTTTGAAAATTGCCTGTCTCACCATTTGCATCTAGATATGTATGAATAGTTGTTCCTTTCTCAATGATTGCCTGGGCAATAATCTCATTAATATTGTCACGCAAATTATCCACTTGATTTGAGGGGATTTTACTAGCCAAACTTAGCGGATTAATTTTAGAGCGCCATAAAACTTCATCAACATAAATATTACCTAGACCTGCCACAACTGATTGATCCAGTAATGTATTTTTTATATTCTTTTTTTTATGTTTTAAACTGGTTCTCAAATACGCCTTGGTAAATTCAGGAGAATTTGGTTCAAAGCCAAGTTTACTAATTCCAGTAACTTCTCTTTCTGTTCCCGTCCTAACCAACTGCATTCTACCAAATTTACGCACATCATTATAGCGTAGTGCCGTACTATCTGTGAATGCAAATTGAACATGATCATGCTTGTTTTTAGGATCTAACTCATTAACCAAACGATACTTTCCCTCCATGCGTAAATGCGACACAACGGTAAAATTATCATTAAAACGAATTAGTAAATATTTAGCATAACGATCAATATTAATAACTTTCTTTCCGGTCAATTGATTAACGAATTCCTTAGGATCACTGGCAATAATTTTAGGATACCACAATGTTATTTTCTTGATTGTTTTGCCCGTAATTAGCGGCAGTAGTGTGCGCCGCACGGTCTCAACTTCTGGCAGTTCTGGCATTTATTATTACTCCCTTACTTGGCTTCAAACCAGTTATGACCATAACCCGAATCTGCAATTAGAGGAATATCAAGCTTGACGGCAGATTGCATTACTTGTGGAACAATTTTTGACACAATTTCAAGCTCATCTTTAGGCACATCAAAGATCAATTCATCATGTACTTGAACTACCATCTTGGTCTTTAACTTTAATTCGTCGAGCTTATGCTGCATATTAATCATTGCAATTTTAATAATATCAGCAGCTGATCCTTGAATTGGTGAATTTATCGCTGTTCGCTCAGCAAAAGAACGTACATTATAGTTTTTAGCGTGAATATCTGGTAAATAGCGACGCCGATGCATAATAGTTTCCGCATAACCATGTTCACGTGCAAATTGCACAGCGTTACCCATATATTCACTAATTTTGGGATACTGCTCAAAATAGTTATCAATAAATTCCTTAGCTTGTTTACGACTAATATTTAAATTCTTGGATAAACCATAATCCGAAATTCCATAAACAATACCGAAATTAACAGCCTTTGCACGGCGCCTCATTAGCGGTGTAACTTCATCCGTGGAATTCAAATGAAAAATTTTCATCGCTGTATGAGCATGAATATCATATCCAGTCTTAAAAGCTTCTTGCATTTGCTCATCACCAGAAACTTGCGCTAAAACACGCAACTCAATCTGCGAATAGTCACAAGAAAAAATATATCCATCTGGTTCACTTGGAACAAAAGCCTTTCTAATTTGCTTACCTTCCTCAGTTCTAGTTGGAATATTTTGTAAATTAGGATCAACCGATGACAAACGACCAGTTGCTGTTAATGTTTGCAAGTAGCGCGTATGCACACGGCCGTCTTGTTGAATAACATCCAGTAAGCCATTCACATAAGTTGACTGAATCTTAGAAATTTGACGATATGTCAATATATGAGGAATAATTGGATTTTGCTCCTTTAATTGATTAAGAACATCAACTGAGGTTGAATAACCAGTTTTAGTTTTCTTAATTGGAGGCAAATTCAACTTTTCAAACAGAATATGTCCTAGCTGTTTTGGTGAATTCAAATTGAATTCTTCACCAGCTTCTTCAAAAATCTTCTTTTCTAATTCACTTAATTTTTGGGCAAATTCTTTTTGTAAATCGATTAAAGTACCTGCTTCCACTTTAATACCATTCATTTCCATAATGGCTAAAACTCGCGCAACTGGAATCTCAATACTTGCATAAAGGTCGTCTTGCTCATGTTCTTGCAGTTTATCGACTAAAATATTCTTCAAACTTTCAACAGCCTGTACTTTACTTGCTAAATGATTAAATATCTTTTTATCATCATTAGGAATCTGCAAACTTCTACCTTTACCATAAATTTCCTCATCACGCATAACTGAGTCGTTACCGTACATGTGACAAATTTCACCCATGTCATCAGAATTGTTTTCATTATTAATAAGATATGAGGCTAAAAGCATATCATAATCAATTCCATGAGCAGTGATTCCCAAACGATTTAAGCCGACCATTGTTCGCTTTAAGTCAAACACATTTTTCTTAACCTGCTTATCTTCAAGCGCATGTTGGAGATTAGCGCTTTTTAAAAGATCCATATCGCGACTAACAAAGATTTGCTTACCCACTTTAAGGGCAAAGCCAACAAAATTGGCAAGATGATAATTTGCGCCAAGCATGGCTAAGTAAAAACTAATTGTTGCCCCACTTTTCACTTTAATATCAGTAATATTTTCATTAGTTACAATAGTATATTTAACTGGTACGATTGGAGCTGTTTCTTTAGTTGCAACTAAATCGGTACTAGATTCTAATTCGTTTAAAAATTTACGGAAATTCATTTTTTCATAAAAACGATGAAGCTTTTTGTAATTAACTTCTTGTTTTTTTATGTCATCTAGAGTAATGGTTACGGGCGTTTGGCAATTAATTGTCGCTAGTTTCTTAGCTAAAAAGGCTTTATCCCTATCATTGATTAAATTTTCTTTCAATTTAGACTTCTTCAACTCATCTACATGCTGGTATAAATTTTCCACTGAGCCGTATTGTTGAATCAAATTCGAAGCTGTCTTGGGACCAACTTTGGTAACCCCAGGATAGTTATCCGAATTATCACCCATTAAAGCCTTCATATCAATAAATTCCGTCGGAGTAACGCCATTAACTTCTTTCATGTGTTCTGGGGTATAAGCCTCTAAATTCTGCACACCCGTCTTGGTTACCATAACAGTAATTTTATCAGAAGCAAGCTGCGTTAAATCTTTATCTCCAGTTACAACTGTAACATCATAAGCGGAATTTTCCCCTAGCTTGGCAAAAGTTCCAATAATATCGTCGGCTTCGTAATTGACTAACTCGTAGGTCGAAATCCCCAAATCATGCAATAACTCCTGAATATACGGAAGTTGCTCCGAAAGTTCTGGAGGGGTTTTCTGTCGTCCACCTTTATAATCATCATACATAGCATTTCTAAAAGTCGTTTTGCCAGCATCAAAAGCAACCAATACATGGTCGGGTTTGATGTCATTTAACAAAACATCCAACATATTCTTAAATGTATAAATGGCATTAGTATGCAAACCCTCTGAATTCTTGAAATTATCAAGCTGACGGTATAGTGCATAAAAAGCACGAAAGGCAATAGAATTACCATCGATTAAAAGCAATTTTTGATTAGCCATTAGATCTCCTCATGTAAAACTTCAATTAATTTAACTATCATTTTAACAGTTTTTATCGCTTCTTGCAGACTAGGGCCTTGGTGTGCATAGAAAAGTCGTTTATTTGTTTTTTTGGTATTTAATTTTTAAGATGTTAGATTTAAGTTCAACCAACCTAAATCTTAAATAACATAAACTTTTTAATTACAATTATTCTTTTCGAAATATTTCTAAATTATCTGAGATATTCAAAAACAAAAAATTCAAATTTTCAATTATTGAAAATTTGGATTTTTTAATCTATTTTAATTTAATTATTTTTAGCTGTGATTTTTAAGACTAACGGCCAAAGCACTATTATTACCAATGCAAGTCCCAAGCCGAGCCAAAGGGCAGCCGACGTTGACAAAGTAATCCCGTGATAAAACTCAGTTTGCAGATATTGCAATAATTCATTAACGTAGAATTGTTGCAAGCCAAATGTTGCTCCCGCTGAAAGTAGCAATAATAACGAAGCGATTTTTTTGCCAAGTAAAACAAGAAGCGCTGTAATCGCAAAGACGGCAATTACTCCGAAGAAAAAGTAATGAAACATATTAATTTTTTGCTTTACTGACTGTGAGTTATGTTTCAAATTATGATTAATTCTGTCTATGATAACATAATTAAAGGCCTTCTGAATTTGATTTTTCTCAGTTAGATTTAAATTCTTATCCGTCAATTCTCCATTTTCTTGATAACTAACGCTAAGATTATAAAGGTTTGTATAAGAAAGATTATACTGATACTTGCGTTGAAGTTGACCCCAAATTTTATCCGTAACGCCAAGTTCTTCCCCTAATTTTAACGTATTTTTTAAATCTATATTGTCTGAGTGGTCAACATTCTTTTGAACAATTGCTTTAGCCATTGCTGGAACATTCTCTACAACGATATTTATAGGGCTTTTCAATAATAAGAAACCAGAAATGCAAACCAAAACAGCAAAAACTATTCGCAACAAAAAATTACCAATTTTTTTCATTTAAACTATTCGCCTCCGATTAATTAGCTTAGGGTTAACAATCATGCTGCCCCAGCGTTAAACAATCGCACGGAACCATTGCCGGAGCATTCTCTTTTTTACGGGCTAGTTCTTGTTCAATTGTTGTAATATCATTTTTAGTTAATGGTATCTTTTTGATAATTTCAATCAACACCTGTCCTTTATGCATATCACACATACGACTCATCATTTCATTTGTAACTTGAATCATCATTTCCACTTGAGTAACCGTCGCCGAATATACAAAACGGTGACCATCCTTATGTGTTTGCAAAAGACCTTTCTTCACTAAGCGTCTCATCAATGTTTTAATCGTTGACTGCGACCAATCTTTTTTTAATTGCAACTGTTCAATCACATCACCCGTATGTATTTTACCTAGTGTCCACACAATACGCATGACTTCCCATTCCGCTTCAGAAATATTATGCTCGATCTTTTTTTCCACCATAACCATTAACTCAATCTTAATTCTACTACAATATAAATTTTTTTAGTGCTTGGGCAACTCCGTCATGATCGTTATCTTCGGTCACGTAGTCCGCTTTCTTTTTAATCATATCAATGGCATTTCCCATAGCGATCTTTTTAAATCTAGGATTTGTAAACATAGACAAGTCATTACTCTGATCACCAAAAACCATTATTTGATTTTGGTCAATTTTCAAGCGATCAGCTAATTGTTCGAGGGCACTACCCTTTGAAACATTTTTGGGAGTAATCTCAATGATTTCCGGAAGACTTCTAATAATATCGTATTTAGCAAATGCCCAATCTGGAATACACCGCCATAATTGATCAACATCCTCGATATCGTCAATTAAGCCAAAGGTGGCTTTGTTGAAAGTAAAGTCCGTCTTAATTTCGTCCGGTTCACGAATTTTCAAGATATTATTTAGCAAATATGCGTTTTTAGTCAAATTCAAGCCGAGGTCATGGTCACATGACCAGAAACAATCCGTAGTTTCAAAATGAAGATTTACTTTAGCTAAACGTTGCAACTTATGCATATTGGTAAAATCATTGTAATTCATCTTGTGATTAATAATAATATTACCGTCAAGATCTTGAACGACCGCACCATTAAAGACAACGTTATATTGACTTTTTCCAGCAAGACCTAGCTGCTGATTATAGGAAAAAACGCCTGATAATGGTCGCCCTGTTGCAAGAACAATCTTTATTCCTAAAGTACTAACTTTTTTAATTACTTGTTCAGTTTCCGATGAGATTTCAACGTTACTATTTAATAAAGTACCATCAAGATCTAGCGCGATCACTTTAATTGCCAAATTCGTTTACCTCCTACTTTGTAATAAGCCAATTATACAAAAAGTCGTAATTACTTACGACCCTTTAGTATATTATTTATTCTCTACTCTATATCTATTCTACTGTAACACTTTTAGCCAAATTACGTGGCTTATCAACATCTAATCCCTTTGCCTTTGAAGTATAGTAGGCAATCAATTGCGTAGCCACAACCGCTATTAAAGGTGTTAAATAATAATCAATCTTGGGTAACACTAGATCATCATTTGGTTTTGCCAAATTCTTGCTAGCAATTGTAATCACATTAGCCCCCCGTGCAACTACTTCTTGAATATTACCACGCATTAAATCAGCCGTTATAGGATCATTGATTAAAGCAATAACCGGGGTACCATCTTCAATTAGTGAAATGGTGCCATGTTTCAATTCTGCTGCAGCAAAGCCCTCAGTTTGAATATATGACACTTCTTTTAACTTAAGTGCTGATTCTAAAGCAAGTGGATAATCGAGACCGCGACCAATATAAAAGGCATTTCGAGAAGGCACTATACATTTCTTAGCCAATTTTTCGATTTTTGATTGATCAGACAAGAGTTGATCAATTCCCTCTGCCGCTAAAGACAAATTTTCTTTTAACTGGAAATTCTTAGCTTGCTTGCGATTTGCCTTTTCTCCCAGAGCCTTAGCCAACACTGCCTCAACAGCAATTTGAGCAGTATAAGCTTTAGTTGACGCAACTGCAATTTCAGGTCCCGCCTCAAGTGTCATTGTGTAATCGGCCTCTCGAGCTAAAGTTGAATTTGGAACATTTGTTATGGTTAAGCAAGGAATTCTACGCTTAAGAGCTTCCTGCAAGACCACACGTGAATCGGCTGTCTCACCAGATTGCGATAAAAAAATGAAAAACGGATGTTGCGATAACATCGGGAAATGATATCCAGCTTCTGACGCAAAACCGACTTCAGTTGGTATACCACTTACTTCTTCAAACATAGTCTTTCCTACTAAAGCAGCATGATAACTTGTTCCCGCAGCAAAAAGGTATAACCGATCAGCTTTGACTAAAGCATCAATAATCTTTGAATCGACTTTTGGCTCTCCTTTTTGATCAAGATAAAATTGATTTAAATGACGTAAAACATTTGGCTGCTCAGAAATTTCTTTCAACATATAAAACTCATATGTGCCTTTGCTTGCAGCATTAGGATCAACTCTTACTTGATAAGGTTGAGGTTTCACTACTTTACCTGTAATAGTTTCAATTCGATATTGATTTTTAGTAATATCGCCAACTTCACCATCATGTAAATCAACAAAGGTATTGGTTTGATCTAGAACGCATAATGCATCAGAAGCAATAATATTTCCTTCAGAAGTTAACCCAAGCATTAACGGTGATTTATTCTTAGCGATAAAAATATGATCCGGTTGTTGATTGTCAACAAGAAGGAATGCATATGAGCCTTTAATAAGAGTGAGAGTTTGTTTCAAAGCACTGAAAGCATCTAGTTTTTTATCACGAGCAATCTTACTAATCAACTGGACAACTACTTCGGTATCGGTATCCGATTTGAAGGTTACATCCTTTAAATACTGTTTCTTAAGTTCCTGATAGTTTTCAATCACTCCATTATGAACTAAATAAAATTTTTTCGTTTCATCAAAATGAGGATGTGCGTTATTTTCACTTGGCGCTCCATGAGTTGCCCATCGTGTATGCCCAATTCCGACTACACCTTGCTCATTGGACGTCATTTTATTTTTTAGATTCTGTATCCGACCAGTAGTTTTTGTTAGAAACTCATTTCCTGCTAAATCATTCAAATAGATCCCAGCAGAATCATAGCCGCGATACTCCAACTTTTTCAAGCCATTCAAAACAACGTCTCTGGCAGATTTTCCAATAACACCGACTATTCCACACATATTTATCTCCTTTGGTATAGTTATATTATTTAAAAATGGATTAGTTTTATAACTAAAGCTACATAAAGAATATTAACCTTTTGGTTTGAATTGGTCAAGTACAGTATTTTGAATTGGTATATACATATTTGAAAATGTTTGAAAAATCAATGCTTACTCAAAGATCTTTTTTAGTTTAATTTGGCACAAAGAGATAAATCAAAAATAAAAGAGCTGATAATCAACGAGAATTATCAGCTCTTTTATTTATTTGCAATTTTTCACAGATTTTTTTTATGATACATTGACTAAACGCCCATTTCTTGTTTAACAACATCGGTAATACGTTTAACATACATAGCTGTTTCTTCTTCTGTTGGTCCTTCTGCCATAACCCTTAGAAGTGATTGGGTACCCGAGGGACGAACTAAAACGCGTCCATCACCATTCATATCTTTTTCGACATCATTAATTGCATCAAGAATTGCTTGATGCTGTTTCCAGCTATTCTTATCTTTGACAGGAACGTTTACAAGGCATTGGGGATAATCTTTAAAATCAACCAATAATTCAGATAATGTTTTACCAGTTTTTTTCATAACAAGCATTAAATGAAGCCCGGTTAGCATCCCGTCTCCAGTATTATGATAATCACTCATAATCACATGTCCTGATTGTTCACCTCCCAAATTAAAGCCATGAGCACGCATTTCTTCAGAAACGTACCGATCTCCGACTTGTGTACGAACATTCTTAATTCCGCGTCTTTCTAAAGCTTTTGTAAAGCCGAGATTACTCATCACTGTTGTCACAATCGTATCATTTTTTAGGCGACCACTATCTTCCATGAAAGTTCCTAAAATATACATGATATGATCACCATCAACTTCATGCCCGTTTTCATCAACAGCTATACATCTATCAGCATCACCGTCAAATGCTAAGCCCAGTTGTGCGCCTTGCTTTACTACTTCTTCTTGTAACCTTTCAGTATGAGTTGCCCCAACATGATCATTAATATTCAATCCATTAGGATGAGTTGCAATTGTTGTAAAATCAACGCCACAATCAGCAAATAAACGCGAAATCAAACTACTAGCTGCACCATTCGCGCCATCAATTACAACCTTTATGCCATCAAGATTTTCGGGAATCGTATTTTCAATAAATTGCAGATATTTTGCACTACCCTCATGAAAATCCGTGACAGAACCTAACCCATCAGCTGATGGACGGGGTAAAAGATCTTCATGAGCATCGATCAATTTCTCAATCTCATCCTCCATCTCATCAGATAATTTTAAACCATCACTACCAAAGAACTTAATACCATTATCCTCAACAGGATTGTGCGAAGCTGAAATCTGCACTCCTGCATCTGCTCCTTGAGCACGTACTAAATAAGATAATCCAGGAGTAGTAATCACACCAACTTCAAGCACTTCAATACCAACGGAAAGAAGGCCCGAAATCAAAGCATACTCAAGCATTTGACCTGAAATTCTAGTATCACGAGATACTAGTACCTTTGCTTGTTCTTTCTTCGACTTATTTTTAGTTAAAATGTAACCTCCATTACGCCCAAGTTTAAATGCCATTTCGGGGGATAAATCCTGATTTGCTACGCCTCGAACACCGTCAGTGCCAAAATACTTTAACATATAAAACACCTTTCTATTTATCTTTAAAATCGTTTATATTATCTACTTTTAACTCAACGTTAATCTGATTAGGATTAGCCTTAACGACCCCATTGGGTAATTTTAATTTCACAGTCTTTGTTGTCGAAGAGTTAACATCTCTAAGGTCTACTGCAACTGGTAGACTTTTAATTTTTACCAGAGCTGATTCACTACCGTATAAAGTAACATAATTGTTTTTAGCCGTCAGAGAATAAACTTTTCTAGCTTTTTCATGTTTTGGCTGTAATGCAACCTTAACTTTCTTTTGGGCGGTAGTAATTGGAATTGTCACCCTTGCCGTTGCCGGTTCAATAATCACATTCAATTGTCGACCTCTTTGATCCTCAGCAATCAAACTAACTTGTCTTTCATAAGAATGATCAATTCCATTTGGCAAAACAATCTTTGCTACGATTTGATCAATTTGATCTACTTCGCCACGAGCACCGGTAACTTCGACTTGTTGCGGATCAACACTTGTTTTGCCAAACTTGTATCCGCTTGCTACGGCATTTTTATTATACTCTATTTGTACAGGCATTGTCGTTGATTTTCGACGTTGAACATTTACATGAACAATTTTAGGATTAACTGTATAAGAAATTTGATTATTAATCCCATTAATATGAACCTTAACTGTTTGATCTCCAATCCTGTTATTAGTTAAATCAATATATGCTCGAAAATTCTGCGTATTAACAGTTGACGTTACTAATGCCGTTGATCCTTCCAACGTAACACTAACTTTTTCAGGATAGCCCACAACATAATATTTATCCGTATCAATTGAAACTTGTAAAGGAACTTTGATAGTCTGTACCTTATTAGCAGTTTGCTTGGTTCTTTCCGCTTGTCCTGGAGTCAAAAAACCATTTTGTGTGTAATTAACATAAATTACTAATAAAATTGCAATCAAAAGTGAAACAAGACGAATGAACCATGTTTTTCGCCAAAACTCTTTCATCGATCTGCACCCCACTTCCAAATTTTTTGCAAGGCTTTTTGATACCACTTATCATTACCGTTTTTCTTAGGCACTAATTCAGCGGTTAAATACTTCATGTATTCCTCACGAGTCATATCAAGCATCATTCGACCATTTCGAGTGATTGTGACGCCACCAGTTTCTTCAGAAACAACAATTGTAATTGCATCAGTTACTTCAGAAATACCAACAGCAGCGCGGTGTCTAGTTCCCAGTCTTTTAGGAATCATCGTGCTATCAGATAGTGGCAGATATGCCGCCGCAACCGCAATTGTATGATCCTTATTAATAATTACAGCACCGTCATGCAACGGTGTATTAGGGATAAAGATATTAATCAATAATTCTCCAGTTACGTGTGCGTTCAACTTAATTCCAGTTTCAATATAATCTTCAAGTCCAGTTTCCTGTTGGATAGTAATTAAGGCACCTATGCGTCGCTTAGACATATACTGAATTGCTTTATCAAGCTCATTAATAAAGTGAAGCGATTGATCACGTTCACTGTCTTCTCGCTCACCAAAAATAGGTAGGCGTCCCAAATGCTCCAATCCTCGCCTAATTTCGGGCTGAAAAATAATGATAATTCCTATTACTGACCAAGATACAATCTGATCAATCAACCACGTTGTCGCATGTAATTGCAAAAATCCCGCAATGATACGCACAATAAAAATCAACACAATCCCTTTGGCTAATTGAACAGCCTTAGTTCCTCTGATTAAAACCACAAGGTGATAGACCAAAAACCAAATAATCAATACATCCAGAATGGTTGACAAGCTACTCCAAGTGAAGATATTTGCAACATTATAATGCATAACTAATCCTTTCAATTTATTTTATATTACCAGTTTATTCAACTGGATCACCAATAATTCTAACTTCAGTTTGCAAATCTATCCCATCTTTTTCTTTAATTTTCTGCTGAATTAATTCAATTAAAGCAAGATAGTCGCTTGCGGTAGCACCTCCTTTATTGACAATAAATCCGGCATGCTTCATTGAATCTTGTGCTCCACCAATTTGTTTACCTTGAAGCCCAGCAGCAATGATCATTGGCCCAACAAAATGACCAGTAGGCCGCTTAAAGACGCTACCACACGAGGGATATTCTAGAGGCTGCTTATATTGTCGAAGTGCATTTAAATAGTTCATCTCTGCCAGAATTTTCCTTTTTTGTCCCTTTTTTAAAGCAAAAGTCGCCGACAAAACAATATCACCATTGTCTTGCACTAAAGAATGACGATAGGAAAACACCATTTTATCTTTTGTATATGTTTTTAATTCACCAGCTCGAGTCAATACTTGAACTTCTTTCACTACTGAGCCGATTTCTCCACCATAAGCACCAGCATTCATATAAATTGCTCCTCCGATACTACCAGGTATCCCTGACGCAAATTCAAGACCACTTAATCCCTTATTTGCAGCGTTAAACGCGGTATCAATAATCCGCGCTCCAGCCTGAGCAGTAACTTCATCGCCTAGTACTTTAATTTGGCTCATTTTGGTTAAAATTATTACTAATCCTTTTACTCCACCATCGCGAATAATTAAATTAGATGCATTACCAATTATAGTCAAAGATATATTTTGTTTACGAACTATATAAATTAACTGCTCAAGTTCTTTTTGGCTACGTGGAAAAGCCAAGTATTCCGCTAGCCCACCTGTTTTAGTAAATGTATATTTACTCAGTGGAACATTTTGTTCGATCTCAATTCCTTGTTGGATAAGTTCAACTAACTCCAATACTAAAATCCCTTCTATTGTACAAGTATTTCTTTATATTTTACCGCATTCAGGCTTTTGCTTCACTCTATGTTATACTAAAATTACGTTTTAAAGGAGAAAAAATGAATTTTATTGCAATGGACTTTGAAACTGCCAATCGTCACCCAGAAAGTGCGTGTTCACTTGCCTTAGTGATGGTTCGCAACAATCAAATTGTTGACCGTTTCTATACTTTAATCAACCCACAAATGCCATTTGATGCTCGTAATATTCAGATTCATGATATTACTGCACAAGAAGTAGCAACTGCTCCAACAATGGCTGAAGTATGGCCTTATATTAAAGACCTATATCAACCTGGTATGCTTGTATGTGCACACAATGCACGTTTTGATACCAATGTTATGCGCCAGAGTTTAGCGCGATATGATATTAGTGAACCACATTATTTTGTTATCGATACATTACGGACTAGTAAGCAATTTGAACCTAATTTGCCTAATCATAAATTAAATACAGTAGCAAAGGCATTAAATGTTGAATTGTGGCATCATCATAATGCATTAAGTGACAGTGAAGCATGCGCAGGTATTTTACTTGAACAGGAAAAGCAATTTGGCGATGAAGCAATCAAAAATTTAGTTGAACAAGTTTGATTTTATTAAAAAAGAGGCGGGTCATTAGTCCCACCTCTTTTAGTTTATTTGCTTCATAATTGCTTGAACCCACCGCTCATTCCTTTCACCTTGTGGCTGCAAACTAACTATCCGCTTAGTTGAATCCCAACTGTCATCAACTCGCAGAATTTGTATTTGCAAATATTGATCAGGCAATTCTTGTTTAACTACTTCTGGCCACTCAATGACAACTAAGCCAGGTTCGGCTAAATAGCTGTTTAAATCAATTGATGATAAATCATCATTTTCTAAGCGATAAAAATCCATGTGAAAAAGTGGTAAAGTAGCTTCTTGATATTCCCGCACGATGGTAAATGTCGGACTTTTAACTGGTCTCTTAATCCCTAACGCAGCACCAAGCCCTTGAGTTAGAGTGGTTTTTCCCGCGCCTAAATCGCCATTCAGTAATAATAAATCATGCGGTTGAGCAGTTTGAGCAATGGCTGCTCCAATTTTTTTCATTTCAGTAGAAGAATTGACTTTAAGTTCCATTAATTTTCTTCTCCCAACATTGCTTGTGCTGCTGTCAAAATTGCAACATTATAAATATCGTTACTGTTCGCACCACGGGACAGGTCATTAATTGGTTTGGCTAATCCTTGTAAAATAGGTCCGACTGCATTAAAACTACCTAAGCGTTGAGCAATCTTATATGCAATATTACCTGATTGTAATTCTGGAAACACAAAAACATTTGCTCTTCCTGCAAGTACTGAGGTCGGTGCTTTTTTGGCTGCGATTTCGGGGACAAAAGCGGCATCAAACTGTAACTCGCCATCAGCTGGAATTGCGGGATAAGTTTGTTTAAATAATTTGCAAGCTTGTGCAACTCGTTCAACCATTGGACCTTTGGCAGAACCTTTAGTCGAAAAACTTAAAAATGCAACTTGAGGATCAAGACCTACCATTTGTGCAGTTTGAACCGATTGGTAGGCAATTTCTGCTAGAGTAGCACTGTCTGGTTCAGGATTAATCGCACAATCCGCAAAAATATACTTTTCTTCACCCCGTTCCATAATAAAACTACCAGATACCCTCTTCATTCCAGCAGCGGGATGAATTAATTGCAGTGCGGGACGAACTGTCTCAGCCGTTGAATGAGCAACACCTGAAACCATTCCATCCGCATTGCCAATTTGAACCATCATTGTGCCAAAGTAATTGGGATTTTGTAAAAGCTTCTTTACCATCTCATTGTCCACTTGTTTACCTCGGGCATTGATAAATTCTTGCTGTAACTTTGCAAGTCGAGGATAGTGCATGAAATCAATAATTTGCGGCGAAGAATATATTATTTTTTCTTTTTCTAAAATCATATTAATTTGTTTTGGATCACCTAATAAAATCGGCTCAATGACTCTACCTTGTGCCAGCTGCGCAGCTGCACGTAAAATTCTTAGGTCTTCTCCTTCTGGAAAAACAATACGATATTTCTTACCTGTTATTGTTAATTTTTTTTCTAATAATTCAAAAACACTCATTTATCTTACCTATGCTAATTCTGATTGCATTACTTGAAGCGGCAATTGCCAATCAATTGGACTTTTACCAAATTCTTTTAAGGCTTCATTACATCGCGAAAAGGGACGTGACCCAAAGAATCCGCGATCAGCCGAAAATGGACTAGGATGAGCTGATTTAATCACAAAATTCTTCTCTTGGTCAATTAAAGCGATTTTATTTTGAGCAAACCGCCCCCACAAGATAAACACAACTTGCCCACGATCGCTTAGAGCCTTAATTGCTTTATCAGTTACTTTCTCCCAGCCCATTCCTTGATGGCCATTAGCATTGCCATATGGCACAGTTAAAACTGCATTTAGCATCAATACACCTTGATCTGCCCACTTTTTCAAATAACCATGTTGCACTGGTTGACAACCAACATCGTCATACAATTCTTGATAGATATTTTTTAGAGACGGTGGTAAATCGACCCCCGGCATTACACTAAAACTCATTCCGGTTGCTTGGCCTGGATTATGATACGGATCCTGTCCTAAAATAACTACTTTGGTTTTAGCAAAAGACGTTAATTTAAAAGCAGTAAAAATATGATACATATCAGGGAAAATCTGCTTAGTCGCATATTCTTTTTTCAAAAATGTACGCAGTTTTTGATAATCATTACTTGCAAACACAGGTGCCAAAACTTGATCCCAGTCATTGCCTATAAACTTTTTCATTATTTAAACAGCCTCTCTTTCACCGACTTTTATGGTATCATGAAATTACTTATATTGATAAAAATACTAAAACATTTAATCGCTTTTTAGCAATTTAGCTAAGACGATAGGCAAAATTTTGCAATAGCATTGTTAGCCTGCAGACTGAAGGGAGGAAGCAATTTTATCTTGATTAAATTAGTAGCTTGTGATCTTGATGGAACTTTATTTAATAGTAGCCTAGATATCTCATCTGAAAACATAAAAGCAATTCGTGATGCCCAAAAAAATGGTATTGAATTTATAATTGCAACGGGTCGGGCCCCTGAACAGTCTCGCCAAGAAATCAGAAAATACGGTATTCAAACTGGATTTATTAATATTAATGGTGCTTTAGTTTATGATGCACACGACCAGCTACGTGTTAAACATCCTCTATCACAAAAAAAGGCTTTGCAAATCGCAACGATTTTAGAACGTCACCAGCTTTATTATGAATTGGTTACTGCAGATAAAATTTATTCCGAAGATATCAGTCAGCGAATCGTTAATTTTGCTCGCTCAATGATTGCTTTAAACAAGAAACTTTCTTTCAAACAAGCAGTTGCGATTGCCGCAGGCAGTAACGTGATGTTGAGTATGACATTTGTACCTCACCTGCGAAACCTGTTATTACAGCAAGATCTTGAAGTTATGAAAATTATTTCATTTGATGGTCGGGGACCTAAGGCGTTTATTAATGCTAAAAAAGAAATTCAAGACTTAGGAGGATTGGCGATAACATCAAGTGGTTCTGCTAACATTGAAATTAACGATATCCAAGCTCAGAAAGGGCCAGCCTTACTCGACTATGGTAAAACCAAAAATATTCAAGCAGAAGAAATTGCAGCTATCGGAGATAATTTAAACGATGCCAGTATGATCAAAGCAGCAGGAACTGGTGTTGCAATGGCTAACGCAGTTTCTGAAATTAAAAAAATGGCACAAATAATTACTAAGACAAATGATGAAAATGGTGTGGCACATATTTTAAGAAAATTTATTAGCGACAACGCTAAAGAATAGAGGTGCTTTAATGCGCTATTTATTGGAATTAAATCAGAAACAGGAGTATGGCCAAATTCCCGTAGCTGATCAAAATGGCAAGATTTGCTACATTATTCAAGGCAATCTTGATAATCCAAATCATACGCTTTATTTAAAAAGAACTAATGGCAAAGAAATTGGTCGACTATACTCTGACGGAAATGGTCTCATTTCATCTTTTACAATTGATGTCGTTAATCACTCGCTAGTCAAAGTTAAAAGATTAAATAGTAGACTGACTAATCTTTTTTACATTACCAGATTAAACTATCTTGTTAGTGGTAGTATTAAAAATGGTAGTTACAAATTTTTAAGTGGCTTAAAAAAAATTGCGACTGTTAAAACAGATATGAATAAGTTGGGTGTAATCTTAACTTGTGATATTTTGCGACCTGAGGATGTTCCATTTATTCTATTATGTGCCACCTTATTTACGCAGTGGCACACTACACCACTGCGTCTACCTACTTTTCCGCCAATTGGGCAAAAGTATAATGTAAAATTCAACTAAAAAACCCCCGTAACAGTTATTCAACGTAACTATTACGAGGTTTTTAGTTAATTATTTTGCATCTTTAACAAAATTATCAACGCGAATATATTGTTTCTCTGGACCACCTACACGGTAGTAACCATTACAGTCATAAAATCTGTACCTTGATCCAAAAGTAAGAATCTGCTTACCAGCTGGCACTATACGCTTGCTTGTTTTCTTACTACTAGTTTCATAAACATAAGTATCATTCTTCACTGTCCGTAAGGTTCCAAAAACATTCCCTGCCATAATATACCTATTGGTGTCCGTTTGATAAGCCAAACTACCATCAGTTAGGCGAACAAGTGGTGAATAAACGTTAACCTTTGTAAAAGCTGGCAACATTTCCTTACCAATACGTTGGTGATTCAGGTCATAAATATATGCGTTATGCATCAAGGTCATTGAAACAAGATGGCTATCATTTGAACGATAAACATAGACAACTCTTTGAGGTACTGCACCAAAAATACCGGTAGCGTTAGCTGGCCTACTAATCATTGTATAACCAGGTATTTCTTTTGCATTCGTTATATATCCATTGTTAGCAGTTCCCTCAATAACGTCTCTAGGTACGATATCGTTACCCTGCTCATCTTGGTAATATACAACTACGTCTGGACCAACAAATGGCGCTTGATCAGACACAGCCATTTTTGATTCTTGATTATTCTGTAAAGAATCAGCGTTCACTATTTTAACATTGGTAGACATTAAGGCCATAGCAGCCAAAATTATACTACTAAAAATTGTTTTTTTACTAACCATTGTTTGTCTCCTTAACTTACTAAAACTTAATAATAATAATTTTATAAGGTGTTTAACTCTTACAATAAAACAATTATATCAAATATAAACATTATTTTTTAGAAGAAAATATTTTTATTTTAGGTTAGCAACAAATTTTAAAGCAGTTTTTCAAATGCTTCCTCATATTTTTGGATATCACCTGCACCCATGAAAACGATAACACTGTTTCTGTTCCGAGTTAAGTCAGCAATATTATCCAAATCAATCACTTCTGAATTTGGAATCTGTGCCACAATGTCTTCACTAGCAATGTCACCCCTAGCTTCTCTTGCTGAAGAATAAATTGGTGTTAGATATGCTTTATCTACCCCGCATAAAATTTCAATAAAATCATTGGCATATTTTTTGGTTCGTGAAAAAGTATGTGGCTGGAAAACGACGACTAACCTCTTATGAGGAAATTTCTGTCGGGTAGCCTGAATTGTTGCCCGCATTTCTGTTGGGTGGTGAGCGTAGTCATCAATAATTTTTGTCTCACCAAAATCTTTTTCGGAAAAGCGTCTTTTAGCCCCTCGATATGTCAATAAACCCTTTTGAATATCAGCCAACGGAACATTTTCTTTATAGGCAACCGCAACTACTGCTGTTGTATTTAAAATATTATGATCGCCAAAGAGGTGGATCGTAAATTCGCCAATTAGTTTGCCATGAGTCTGCACCTTAAATGTCGAACCTGTGGTTGTTTTTTGAATATCAATTGCCTGAAAATCATCATTAGCGCTAAAGCCATATGTATATTTAGGAATTCGCGTTTGTAACTGCTTTAGCCGTTCATCTGCTCCCCACACAAATAAGCCCTTTTGGGTTTGATCAGCTGCTGTTTGAAATGCTGAGGCATAATCCGCTTGATCCTTAAAATAATCAGGATGATCAAAATCAATGTTAGTCATAATTTGGTAATCGGGATGATATGCTAAGAAGTGCCTGCGATATTCATCAGCTTCATAAACAAAGAAACGCGAGTTTTGAACTCCTTTGCCTTCACCATCACCAATAAGATAGGAAGTAGGAGCTGCTTCACCTAATACATGAGCAAGCAAGCCGGTTGTCGAAGTCTTACCGTGAGTCCCAGAAACGCCAATACTAGTGTGCATTTTAACAACTTCTTCAACTGTATCGGGGTAACTTTGCCAAGAAATCTTTTTATCTTGACATGCCTTAACTTCAATATTATCTTCTTTAAAAGCATTTCCCTTAACAACAATTTGACCGTTTGGCTTAATATTTTTTGCATCAAATTTAGCTACTTTGATCCCGGCTTTTTTCAGTGGTACCTGAGTAAAGGTGTATTTTTCAATATCACTACCAGCAACATTGTATCCCAAATCATTAAGTAGCAGTGCCAATGAGGCCATGCCAGTTCCCTTAATTCCGATAAACCAAATCTGTTTATTTTTATCTAACATATTTTAAGCTCCAAAATTTAATTCACATTGCTTATCATTTTACCATTATTTTTTTAAAAGAGCAGAAGCGTTAGTGAAACACTACCCATAAAAAAAGAACTTTTATTAAAAAGTTCTTTTTACTGCTACATGCTAATTTTGCCACTCGCAAGTAACTCATCACATTTTTCTGGATTAAAAGCAGCTCCGATCACAAAATCATCCGGAACCACTAAAATACCACGCTTTTGAGGCGCATGTTCAAGGCCTAACTCACGTGCCGAACAAATCATTCCATAAGAATCAACGTGACGCAATGCACCTGGCCAAATTATTTGACCATTAGGCATTAAAGTACCAGGTAACGCCACAACAACTTTTTGCCCTTGAGCTATATTAGGAGCACCACAGACAATTTGATACTCCTTACCATTTCCCACTTCAACCGTGGTAACATGCAGATGATCGGAATCTGGGTGCTTCTCACAGCTCTTAACATAGCCATAAACGAGCGTTGGTTGACCATAAGCAATTTTTTCATCAAAACCCACTTCAGTCAATTTTTTGTTTAAAGCAGCAAGTTCAGCATCCGAAAGTTTAACTTGACCATCTGGTAACTTATCATATGCGATTAATTGATCAACATTAAAAAAGTTATAGCCAGTAACAGTACCATCCTCATTGCTAATACGCGTTACGCCATCTTTTTCTTCATAATTACTTTTGCCATGGTCTTGACCTAAGATCACAATCAAAGTATTAGGATAGCTGCGTTTGTTAATACTAGTAATCATCTATTATAATCCTCTTTCAATTAGTCAAGTGATCGCAAAAAGTTTTCTACTTCTTCCTTAGTTTTGCGATCCTTATTAACTAGTCTATCAATTTCTTTGCCATCTTGGTAGACAACAAATGAAGGAATTCCCATAATATTCAATTCTTTCGCTAAATCAATCGAACCATCCCGGTCAATTTGATAAAACTTAATATTGGAGAAATCTTGTTCAATTTCAGGTAAAAATGGGTCTAAAAAACGGCAATCTGGGCACCAATCCGCCGAAAATTCCAGGACAACACGACCTGACTTAGTAATTTCAGTTAATTTAGCTTGATCTAACTTTTTAATTTGTTCCAATGTAAAAACCTCACAATCATTACTGTTAATTTATTATTTTACTCCAAAATCAGCATGAAGGGCATAAATCGGATTACCTTTGGCCGCAAATTTATGTTCATACTCGGTTTCAATATTATCATTAGCAATCTCACTTGAGTCGTTATGCAAATCTACTGAAACATAATCAAAGTGCATTCCATAATTATTCATGCTCTGCAACGAATAAGAAAAGAGTCCGGAATTATCGGTTTTAAATTCAATTTGCCCTTCTGGAACCAATATTGTTTGATATTTTGTCAAAAAATTCTTATAAGTTAAACGCCGCTTTTCATGACGAGTCTTCGGCCATGGATCACTAAAATTCAAATATAGCACCCCTGCACTATGCTTTTCAAAAAAATGATCAATATTAGCAGCGTCTGCGCATAAAATCTGTAAATTATCTAATTGCTTTTCTAATTTTGTGCGCAAAATAATTCCGGCAGCCGTAATTTGTAATTCCACAGCCACAAAATTTATTTCAGGATGTTGCTCAGCCAGTGTAGTAATAAACTTTCCTTTGCCAGACCCGATTTCGACGGCTAGAGGCTTGGAAGGATCGGGAAAGCGGTTTGTCCAATTGATTTTTTGATCAGGGTCTGGACGATCTAAAACACTTTCTGGATGTTCATTCACTAAGTTAACTGCCCACGGTTTATTACGTAATCTCATCGATTAAATCTTCCTTTGCTTAATTTTTATTGGTAAATATAATCGGCCAACTAATAAACTAAAGATTAAAAGTAGCCCACTTGCTTCAAATAATTGCAGATTGATCGGTAAAATCAACAACCAAAATAAACTAATAATTAACCACTGCATAATTAATGCTAGTGCTAAAACCATTACCAAATCTTGGCCTCTTTTGGCTGACTCAATTGGATAAATCCGATACATAATATTATCATCAAATTCGCTTGCCATGGGTAATAATTGATAAACGGTCAAAAAAACCACTAAACATGATAATCCAAGTGCCCAAAGCCAGTTTTGTACTAACCATGAAATTAGAACAGCAAAGGCTGTCATTCTAACAAGTAAGTTTAAATTTTCCGGATTTCGTATAAGCGAACGTCGGTAAAGAAAACCGTTTGGATTTTCTTTTGCTAATGATTTAGGCAACAAAAAATCCAAGTATTTCCGTCGCTTAATTTTGGGCACTTTTTCCTTAACGTCAGTAAACATGCTAAAGACATTATAAATTTGACTTTTACGATTTTGCTCTTGCTCAACTGCATATCGCCAATCAAATAGGGTAACGTTTTGCGGCTTCAATAGCAAAAAAAGCAAAATTATGATTAATAAAATCGCAACAACATAAATAGTTTGTGGCCAAATCAACGCAAAAGTAAAGATAGCCAAAAACAGTAAATTAACAGTGGTAAGTGAAACTTTACGTGTAAAAAATAGATTGTATTCCATTACTTTTAGCTGCAAAATCTTTGCTGCTAAAACTGCTAAAACTGCAACCACATAAGTTAATGAAGGAACTAATGCCTTAATCGTTGCAAACGGAAATAAAATTCCTGCAAGAAATAATAAGCAGATTACCGGAACTAATAAACTATACTTAAGCATTGGCGCTAAATAAATAAGCATATTCTCATCTTCTGGTAATAAAAATTGTAAATCGGCTGGTTGAATCAATGTTACTAGTTTGCCTATAAATATGGGTAAGGACAATAATGCACCAACTATTGGTCGATAAAACCATAAATTTTCAGGCATAACTTTCATACTTTGAGCATACCAAAACATCAATGCACCAAATAAAAAAATCAACGCTAAAACAAAAAAATCGTTAAACACAAGAACCAAATACTTAAGTGATTGCTGGAAATTAATCTTTAATCTCTTTTTCGCTAACTTACGCATGTTGCTGCTCCTGATTTAGAATACGATAAATTTTATCGAATGAATCGGCAGCTTTTAAGCCGTAATGTTCACGCAACTGTTGTAAACTTCCAACTACCTCAATTGTCCCATTATTTAAGACAGCATAATTCGAGATTGCTTGTTCGGCATCAGCTAAAATATGAGTAGACATCAAAATCATTTTTCCATTATCAACAGCTTGTTTAATTAAAGCAATCAAATTGGCAACGGCTAAAGGATCAAGACCAGTAAAGGGTTCATCAATTACCAGTAATTGCGTATCGGCAAGAAAAGCCGTCACAATCATAACCTTTTGCTTCATTCCTTTAGAAAAATGAATGGGAAGCCAGTCCAGTTTGTCATCTAAGCGAAATTGCTGTAAAAGTTCTTTCGCCCTCTTTTTCGCTTTTTTCTTATCCAAATTATAACTTAGAATTGTCAATTCTAAATGTTCTTGTAACGTTAGCTCTGGATATAGAACTGGCATTTCAGGAATATATGACACCTGTTTCTTAAAGGCAGATGGATTGCTACTTAGCTCAATCCCATTTACTGATATTTTCCCCTTTTGCGGACGTAACAGTCCCAAAATATGTTTAATCGTTGTTGATTTACCAGCACCGTTAAGCCCAATCAGTCCCAAAGCTTCACCGGGTTTAATTTCTAAGTTAATATCTTTAATAACTGGGACACCAGCATAGCCCCCCGTCAAATGATCTATTTTTAGAACCATAATTCCTGTCTTTCTTTTAATGAATTTACTCTTCTTATATGATAGCATGATACTAAAAGAAACTAAATTTTGAAATTAAGAGGTTTTAACATGAACGAACTAAAACAAGATTGTTTATTTTGTAAAATTATTCGCGGTGAAGTTCCCAGCTATACCATTTTTGAAAATGAGGATGTCAAAGCTTTTTTGGACTTGTCGCAAGTTAACCCTGGACATACTCTGATGATACCCAAAAAACATCTCGTTAACTTTTTCGATTATTCATCCCTAGATATTCAAAAATACTTACAGTATATCCCAGAAATTGCTAATGCAATTAAAAAATTCGACCCTAAAATATCCGGAATGAATATTAGTACGAACAATGGCAGCAGTGCTGGACAAGTTGTAATGCACTCACATATTCATTTCATTCCACGCTTTGAAGGCGATGGGCTCAAAATTGCCACTCGCAATAATGAAGAACAATATAGTGAGGCAGATTATCAAAAAATTGCTACACAAATAAAAGCACAGTTTTAGGGAGGAATTATGAAACGATTTAACTTTAATGTGGGATTAGCTACGGGAGCTGCTTGTGGAATAATTCTTTCGTTGTTTAAATTTAAAAATGGCAGGCGGCTCGGACAATCTATACAAGATCAAGGGCAAGCAACAAAAAAAGATGCGACAAATCTTGCACAGGCAATTTCTAACTTAAAAAACGCTCGTCAAGAATTAAATGACACATTACCTGCAAGTAAAAGGGCAATCTCAGCACTGCAAAATGACTTTGAATATTATCAAATGAGTATTAGTCGCTTAATTGATGAACTACAAAAACAGGCTGAACAATTGGTTATTGATAATAAAACTAATTCTAAAAAAGATTAAAGAAAGAATGATTTTTCCATAAAAATCAACAAATTAAAAACGTTTTTACTCAGTTTATGTTATATTAGTTCTCGGTGACTTAATTAAATAAGGATGTGGAGATTTATTTTATGAACAAATATATTAAAAGATTAGCTGCAGTAGTTGCTGTAGCTGGAATTGCATTATCAACTGCTGCTTGTTCTAATGGGGGCAAGACTGTTGCCTCATACAAGGGCGGTAAAATCACCCAACAAGATTATTACGAAGAATTGAAAAAATCACAAGCAGGTAAAACTACCCTGGCAAATATGATCATCAATCGCGCATTGGAACAACAATATGGTAGTAAAGTTTCTAGTAGTCAAGTTGATAAGCAATTTAATAACTATAAAAAGCAATATGGTTCTCAATTCGACGCTGTATTGCAACAAAACGGAATGACTGCTTCCAGTTTCAAGCAGAGTTTAAAGACTAACTTATTGACCGAAGCAGCTTTGAAAGATGTTAAAAAAATTTCCAAGAGTCAAGAAGATAAAGTTTGGAAAACATATGAACCTAAGGTAACTGTTCAACATATTTTAGTTTCGAAAAAATCAAAAGCTGAACAAGTTATTAGCGAGTTGAAAGATGGCAAGAGTTTTAAGAGTTTAGTGAAGAAATATTCACTTGATACCGCTACAAAACCAAATGATGGAAAATTACCAGCATTTGATTCAACAGATTCAACTTTAGATCCCGCATTCAAGGCAGCTGCATTTAAGTTAAAGACTGGTCAAACAACTAAGACCCCCGTTAAATCACAATCTGGATATCACATAATTAGAATGATTGATCATCCAGATAAGGGTTCATTTGCTTCACACAAGAAAGATATTGATGATCAAATTTATCGTTCAATGTCACAGAATCAAGAAGTAATGCGGAGTGTTATTTCAACTGTTTTGAAGAAATCCGATCCCCAAATTAAGGATAAAGACTTACAAGATGCCCTTTCATCATACATCAGTACTCCTGAAAATAAGAAATAATCATCATAAGCTTTAATCAGTAATTTATAAAAAATCTATAAATTTTAAAAAAGGGCTAATTCCAGATTATAATGGAATTAGCTCTTTTTGGTATCTTCTAAAAAAGTCATAATTGAAGAACAACAAAAGTTAAGCACTTTTCTTTATCTAATTATTGCCTACTTTTACCGGCTTAAAATATTTAGTCATTTGAAAATGCTCTTAATACTTAGTTGTATTCTAACTATTTGAGCATTCATAAAGAGCCTGCAGTGATAATATAAACTTCCGCCCTAAACAATATTTTATTCTAATTTATGAGATTTTGTTAATGCTTCATCTATTTGAGGTCGATAAAATTTACGTCCACCTTGACTCATTATACTATCAGTAAAACTACCTGGACGAGTGTGTTGCAGAGCATTTGTTATTGCATAAATCGCTGCGTCTAAGTCATCAATTCTGTGTAATAATTCTGCTTCAAGTAAGGCTGGCAACTTCGGCGAGCCATACTCGTATTTGCCATGATGTGCCAAAACCATGTGCCGTAACAGTAATAAGTCTTCGGACTCTGAATCAATTCCTAGTTCATGCGCTGCAATCATAATTTGCTCATCAATCAGTACCAAATGGCCAATTAAATTTCCTTCTGTTGTATATTGTGTAGCGGCGGGGCCAGTGAGCTCTAGTACCTTTCCCATATCATGTAGAATACAGCCTGCATATAGCAGCGAGCGGTTCACTTGCGGATAGTTATCAGCAAGTGCCTTGGCATCGCGTAACATTGATAAAGTATGATATGCTAGGCCTCCACGAACAGCATGATGATTACTTTTACCTGCTGGATAGTCAAAAAAGCGCTGATTCCATTTTTTTAACAAAAAGCGCACTATTCGGTTCCATACCGGATTCAAAATTTCGAAAACGTATTGATTAATTTCTTCTTTCATTGTTGAAATCTTTTCAGGAGCAGACTTAATAAATTGTTTAAGATCATACCCTTCTTCAGGTCCTACAACACGTAGACTATAAATTTTAATCTGAGGCTGACTTTGATATTCTTCTCGTTTACCATCAAGTTCAACAATCGTTCCAGCGCTGTACATTGTCGCATCTTGATTATTGGCATCCCAGTAGTTACCATGAATTTCCCCTGAGGAATCTCCAAAAGTTAAAGCCAAATATAATTTACCCTTTTTAGTATGCCGTAATTGTGCATTTTTAATTAAAACAACTAACTCTAATTCTTCACCATCATTATAATCTAGCAAACGTCTATACATTTTGGGTTCCTTTCGTTAGCAGTATTGGGTGCTGCAATTTACCAACTATTTTATCTTGAGCCGTAAAAATCAATATTTGATTGCTCATAGCAATTTGTTTTAGTAGATCCTTTATTAACTCTGTTCTTTGATCATCAAAATTTACAAATGAATCATCAATTAAAATTGGTAAATTAATTTGATCCCCTATCTGCTGAACAAAAGCCAGTTTGAGAGCAAAGTAAAGCTGTTCAGAAGTCCCACGTGATAAATATTGGACTTTTATCTTCTTTCCGTCATAGCGACTAACAGTTAATTTCTTACCAACTTCAATATTATTATACCGATTATTTGTTAGTAGTCGCAAATAGTCTTTGGCGACTACCAGCATCTTCGGGAAACGCTCATTAGATGCCAAATCCAGTGCACGTCCCACCCATTCACAAGCAAGAACATTTGCCAAGTATTTAGCTGATAAATTTCTAAAATCTGTTTGCAAATCAGCTAATTCCTGTTTAGCAGCAAAGACAGCAGTTGAATTAGCTAAATTGGCCATTTTTACCTTGATTTCTGCAATTGCACTTTGCGTGGTCTGAATTTTTTCTTGGCATTTCTTTATCTCATAAAGTAATTGGTTATTTTGATCTGTTACAGTTTGTGACTCCAATAAAAATGACTTTAATTGGGGCAAGTCTTTTGCTAAATTTTTCTGTAAGATACTAATCTGAGTCTGTAATTCAGTCTGCTTCTGCTTTTGAGCCTGTAAATCCGCATATTCAGCCATACTATGTACCTGAAATTCTGCCATAGCAGTTTGCAGGCTCAAGTTTGCTTTCTTTAAGGCTGTAGAATTTTCTGCAAGATTATTCTTCAAGTTAGTGGCTGCTTCTTGCTGATAACGACTTTGTCTGTATTTATTATCTAGTTCATCCATTGCTCTAACCACAATGGTGAAATCAGGTTGAACTCGTTGATGCAGAACCGCACTTATTTCAATAGCTAGTTGCTTTAACTGATCTGTCAATTGTTGTTCTTTTTGGAGATTAACTTTATTTTGGTGCTCAAGTGTTTGAAGTTGTCGCCAATCATTAATTAATCTAGTAATATCAAGTTGATCTGGTTTTAAACCATATTTAGCTGTAAAAGCAGTGCGCTGCTTTTCTGCCAAAAGTTTTCTTTTCTGTGCATGTTTTTGTATCTGTGTTTGTTTTTGCTGATTTTTTATTCCTAACAAAAAAAAGACGATTCCACTTATTACCAGTAAACAACCACCAATTTTAGAAATACTCAAAATTAGAACTATACCAATAAGTACTAGAACAACTCCTAACACTGGCAGGCTTTGTCCTTGCTTATCTTCTTGAACTAATACATCGGTATTAAGAGACAATAATTTTTGATATTCTTCTTGAAGTTGAGCAACTGCTGTCTGATCCAATTTAGCGATTTGAGACAATTCAGGATCTAATGCTAATAATTGCTGACGTTCATTAGCAAGCTGCTGGTTTTTTTGACCACAATTATGATCTTCAGCCTGCCACTGCAGCAAAGCAGGTTTTTTTTGCAATAATTTGCTAGCATCAGCCATATTTTCTTGATTATGATTGAGTTGCGCTAAGCGTTCTTGTAAATTTCGCTGATGATCTTCTAAACTCTGCAGCTTTAAGGAAAGTGTTTGTGCTTCTTGATATTTTTCTTCATCAAACTCGACAGGTTTTAGCTGTTTTTCTAACGAAGTCAGTTCTTGATAGCTAGGAATCAAATTTTGCAAATGTTGTAATTTATTCTGTTTTTTTTGAAGCTGCAAAAGTTCATTCTCATACTCTTTTTGTTGCTGTTGTAAGTTTTTAAAGTCTGAATTCAATTCTTGATAAGTCGTAAACTCGCTTTCAGCATCATCAACCTTACTTTTTTGAGATTGTAATCGTTTGATTAACTGATTAAGAGGTGGTTTAGAGCCTCCTTTTTTAAATAATTCACTAGCCTTCTTGGCAAAAAAATCGCGTAAATCAATTAACTTGTCACTATCAGCTGCACCAAGATAATAAATTCGCTCCAGCAAATCTGTCTGCTGAATAGAACTTACTTTAGCTAACATATCTTGATTAAAAATAAAACTATCTGCAAAAAAAGAACCATCAATATTTTTGATTTGGTCAAAAAATGTACTTTCTGGTACTGCCTGATCATTGAGCTTAACAGTTAATGTTCCTGCTTTAGAGCCCTTACCACTCGCAAATAAGCGCTCTAGTTCATAAATATCACCCTGTGCATTTTCAAAAAACAAAGATCCCCCCATAGGACTAACACGAGCTAACGGTTGATAATCTTCGAAAAAGTCGCTCTTATGTTTAGCCAAATGAAAGCCAAACATTATTTGCTTTATAAAGGCAACAATTGTACTTTTCCCTGCCTCATTGGATCCAAAAAAAACATTAATATCAGAATTGGGTAGATCGATTGTCATATCTGAAAATTGGCCAAAATTAACGATTGCGATTTTAACTAATTTCATTGTTAATTACCTTTCAACTTGCTGTTTAACTCTACTTCAGCCAATTGCCTTACTTCATTTAAGAATTGCGAATTTTGGGCAAGTTCTGTTGCAAAAGAATCTTTTTGTGCCCAATCTTTACATAGACGCAGAATTTGATCTTCAGTAAATACTTCTTCCTGCGCTTTCTTAAAATATGCTTGATCATTTTCTGCAATCTTTAGTCGACTGCTTACCGCGAAACGGACATCGACAAGTTGTGAATCGAAATCGAGTTTGTGCGATATCATTTGCCAAAATTCACTATCTTCAACTAACTCACGCTCTTGATCATTTAAAAATTCTGCTCCTGTAATTTTAAGACTATAATACGTAGTTTCTTTAGGAGTGAGGTTCAGCAAAATTTTACTCTGTAAATCTGTTTGTGAAATAGGTTCAGTTATTTTAATTGCAGCTTGTTGCCATGTGATTGGTCCAGTTTGAATAAAACGAATTTGCGTTTGAAATGTCTGTTCATTGATTTCACCTAAATAACAACCCTTAGCTCCCATTTCGTTGATATGTCTTCCTTGAATATTACCCGAATATACAATCAGAGGAGCTTGAGAAAGTACTTGTCGTAAATGAATATGCCCCAAAGCCATATAATTGTAATTAAGCTCCTTTAACTCGCTTAAATTAAATGGCGCATAAACATTTTGTCCTCCGCTACCTGATTTTTCCTGCGCATGCATCATACCAAAGGTGTAATTGGAACTTTTTACAGGAAAATCGGTAACCAAATCATTTGTAATATGATTATTTAAATAAGAAAAGCCCGTTACATCATAGTCAAACCCCCCCTTAGTACGCCTGGTAATAGTTTCAATTTGTTCCCTGTCACCAAGTAATTTAAAGTAGGGACTATCAGAAACCAGCAAGTCTTTTTTTTCCATATGGTCATGATTACCAAAAATCATAACTACTTGAATTCTTGCCTCAATTAAACGCTCAATTTCATGCGCAAAAAACAGCTGACTGCTAGGATTAGGACGTGGACTGTCAAAGGTATCACCCGCTATTAAAACCAGATCAACTTGTTCTTTCACTGCCAAATCAACAATTTTAGTAAGTGAATCGTTGGGAGCTCGATGAATTTTGGTAAAGCTATTAGATGGTAAAAAAGATAGTCCTAAAAATGGACTATCTAAATGTGCATCCGCAAAATGGATAAATTTCATTGCTATCTCTAATTTCTAAGACCATCATACAAATCACTAATTGGCTTAGTAATTGCTTTTTGGATGTCATCAATCAACTTATACAGAACCTGTTCTGTTTGCAAAAGTTTAATAATTTGAGGATCTTTTTGAACGTCTTCATTCAATTTTTGATAATTGTCCTGCAATTCTTTAGATAGATCTTTTCCTTGACTCTGCAGATTGATAATTTTTGTTTGCATTTTATCCATTTCTTGGAACAATTTTAAGCTCTTTTCATTGCTCTTGACTTCTGCAATCGCTTTTTCTAGAGCCTTATATTCATCAATTTGTCGTAAATCAGCTGCTACTTGATTAGCTGAATCATAAATATTTACCATTTAATATCCTCCTAATTTACCGGCCTAAAAGACCCTTGACGTCATTATACCATTCATTAAGTCGTTCACTAGCAGAACCTAACCCTTTTTCAATTTTATTACTCCAATCATTTGTCCAATCAAACCCAGTACCATTATTCTTAATAATTTGACTTGGTGCCTGTTCATTAAACTGATTTTGAGCCGTGTAAGGAAGAATCCCCTCCATCTCAGCTTTATATAGCCTAGTAATTTCTGTTTCGGACACGCCATGCATATAATGAGTCCGATTGGTACGGTCAAACCCTACCCATGTAGCAACAACTACGTCAGGAGTATAGCCAACTATCCATTGGTCTTTGGTTCCAAAACCATATGAATTAGGTACTTCAGTTGAACCTGTTTTACCGGCAACTCGGTAGCCTGCTGGTTGGGCCGAAGCACCAGTTCCACTAGCAAATACTCCTAAGAGCATTGTTGTCATTTCTTTAGCTGTATTCTCCGAAATTATTCGATGCCTTCCTGTATCATGATTTTCTGCAATTACTTTGCCACTAGCATCTGTGATTTTGGTAATGAAATATGAACTATCAGGTAGATTACCCTTATTGGCAAAAGCAGAATATGCCCGTGCCATCTGCAAAGGCGAAACTCCTGTAGATAGACCTCCTAATGCCAATGCTAAATTTTGATCTTCCTTAGCAACTTTTAAACCAAAATTATTTGCAGATTGAACCCCCTTAGAGACTCCAATCCTATCTAGCAACCAAACAGCTGGTATATTTTTACTCTGCGCTAATGCCACATACATTGGAATCCTATCAGAATAGCCATTATCTACATTGTGCGGCTCATAACCATTTCGACCAAAACGCTGTAACTTATTTGACAGTTGTGAATCATAATGATATCCCTGCTGCAAAGCTGGTGCATAACTGACCAATGGCTTAATTGATGAACCGGGCTGACGTTTCATCTGGGTTGCACGGTTATAACCGCGAAAGACATGATCATCCCGACCGCCAATCACAGCTCTAACTGCTCCTGTTGATGGATCCATTACAACACTAGCTCCCTGAGTCTTAGTTCCATCAGGCGCATTTTGAGGAAACAGCCAATCTTGAGCAAATTTTTGCTGAAGTTGATTCTGATAGTTTTGATTTAAAGTAGTGTAAATTTTCAAGCCCTTATTCATTACGTCTTCTTCTTTTAAGCCATAACGACTAATTGCTTCATCAATCACTGCATCAAAGAAATACGGGTAGCGATAGCCATCTTTATTGTGGTACGTATCTTTTAAAGTTAAGCCCTGCTTTTGCTCAATTTTAGCTTGCTGAATTGTTAGCTTATGATTTTGTGTCATTAAATCTAACACTAGATTTCGACGGGCAAGTGCATACGACATATGATCGATTGGATTATATCTACTAGGATTACGTAATATCCCCGCTAACGTGGCTGCCTCACCAGGAGTTAACGCACTAGCATTTTTACCAAAATACTTTTGACTGGCATCTTGAACTCCCCAGACACCATTGCCAAAATATGCCTTATTTAGATACATTGTTAAGATGTCTTTTTTAGAATAAACATGTGTAATTTCCACTGCAAAAAAAAGTTCCTCAATCTTACGGGAAAATGTCTGTTTTTGTGTTAACAATGCATTTTTTGCAAGCTGCTGAGTGATTGTTGATCCACCACCAGCAATTTGACCACGATGAAGCACTAAACTAAGAGCTGCTCGCCCCATTCCTTTAATGCTAAAGCCTGAATTATTCCAAAATGTTCTGTCCTCAGTGGAAATAACAGCATTCCTAACATTAGGTGAAATTTTATTATATTCAACAAAAGTACCTTTTTGTGAGTATAGCGAACCCGCCTTTTGACCTTTATAATCATAAATTGCAGTCGTTGTTGACAAAGACGCCTTTAAATTAGATATATTTGAAGTTTTAACTTTAACTGTATAATAAGTACAAACCACAAGTATTATGCTAAGCAAAATCAAAATAAGCCAGCGGCCAATACAAAAACGGTGATCAAATCGGTGCCATATGGAACCAGCTCCGCTTCTTCTTGGTTCATTGTTTTCCATTGCATCTGCTCCTTTAGCAAACAATTAGAATTGTATCATATTAGGAATTCATTATTCATATTTTCAAAAAGGTTTAATAAATATTTATGAGCTATTATTTTACACTTACCTATCCACAAAATCTTGCACCATGCTCTATTGGTGACTTACTACGTAAACTACTAATACCACGTAAATGGCGTCATTATTTACGTATCGAACAAAACATTCTAATTAATAAGCGCTACCGCCCATTTAATCAGCTTATTTATCCCGGTGAGATAATCGAGATTACATTGAACCATGTTGATTCTGCTCAAGGTAATTATGCAGCAAGCGGTATTTTGCCCGATATCATTTACGAAGACAAGGATTTACTGGTTATTAATAAGCCGGCTGGACAAAAAACACATCCCAACTTATCTGAAACTGACACAGCACTAAATGATTGCGCAACATATTTGAGGCATACTCCTTTTATTGTACACCGTTTAGATATGCTGACTAGTGGGCTATTATTGATTGCTAAAAATGCTGCGGTTGTTCCAATCTTAAATCGGCAACTAACTACTAAAACTTTTCACCGTGAGTACCTTGCCGTTGTAAGCAATAGTGCTAATTTAAAAGATGTTGGAACTATTGATCTTCCTATCGGACGCGACCCGCATGACCAAAGAAAGCGAATGGTGTGCTCTGACGGTCTTCAATCTATAACCCATTATCAAGTTATAAGCCGTACACAAACAACTGCACTAATTAAACTCAGTCTGGCAACTGGTCGTACCCATCAGATTCGCGTTCACTTAGCCGCCCTAAATTCTCCAATCATTGGCGATCCACTTTATAATTGCAAATTTAGTGAAGGTGAATTTTTACATTTAACTGCTTATCAAATGTCTTTTTATAAGCCATTTTCTTTTGAACAAGTATCAATTAAACTACCTGAAGAAAAAATCAGACTATTAAACTAAATCACAATTAAAACAGGAACTTACATTTTCCAATGATTAAGTAGCTGATTTTTTGCATTAAAGTTCTTCAACCCGATTTTGCTCCATGTTTTGCAAATTTGTAGGTTCATACGAATCCGGCTCATCATTAGCTAAAATTTCAGCATAATGACTGACTTTGCGGTTAATTGTCCTCAAATGTTCCTTAAGCTCCGTAATTTCACGTAAAGTTTTTCGTTGCTGTTTCAGCATAATCTGGTAGCGCTCTGGTACAGTTTGCTTACCCTGCTGGACTAAAGTTAAATAATGCTGAATTTCTTTCAACGGCATTCCCGTCTCACGTAAACATACAATAATCTGCAACCATTCCAGATCAATATCATTGAATATTCGATTATTATTGGCATCTCGCTTAACATAAGGTAGCATTCCATTATCATCATAATAGCGTACTGCATATGGCGTTAATCCCACCTTGTGCGCAGCTTCATGTACCGAATAGGACATTTTTATTACTCCCTTTTCAAAAAAATTATTGCCTTCGAGTTACTGTAAAGTTCTAAAATAATTTTAAACTAAAGAAGAAAGGAGTTCAAAACATGTTACCAGATTGTTGTCGGTGATAAAAATTTGGTTCATGCCAAAACCAGCACAAAAATTTTGCAAGAAGCAGGTTTTAAAGCAGAACCAATTGAAATGGACTTATCATCACGTCAATCAATCATTAAAACAATTGAGTTTGCTCAAACTTTCGGTGAAATTGGTGCTTTGATTAACGGTGCCGGTTTATCACCTAGTCAAGCTAAGACAGAAGACATTCTACAAGTTGACCTTTACGGTACAGCAGTCTTATTAGAAGAAGTCGGCAAAGTAATTGCGGATGGTGGCGTAGGTGTAACAATTTCTAGTCAATCTGGTCACCGACTTCCAGCTTTAACACCTGAAGAAGACAAACAACTAGCGCTTACACCCACCGAAGAGTTATTAAAATTACCACTGCTGCAACCAGAAAACATTCCAGACACTTTGCATGCTTATCAGCTTGCTAAACGTTGCAATGAAAAACGAGTAATGGCTGAGGCAATTAACTGGTCTAAGCGTGGAGCTCGTCTTAATGCAATTGCTCCAGGCATTATTGTTACACCTTTGGCACTAGATGAATTTAATGGTATTCGGGGAGACTTCTATAAAAAAATGTTTGCTCAGTCACCAGCAGGTCGACCGGGAACTGCCGATGAAATAGCTAATATAGCTCAATTATTGATGAGTGCTCAGGGGGCATTTATTACCGGATCAACCTTTTTAATAGATGGTGGCGCAACTGCTAATTATTTCTATGGTCAAAATTAAGTCTTTAGAAGCAATGTTATATACGACATTGCTTTTTTGTAATTCGAGATTAATTTAGCTAAATTAGGAAAAGGTTAAATTTATTGAAAATGTATTAGCCAATTAGCAGAAATTATTTAATTTTAAATGAAGTTAGAGTAAAATATAAATCTAAATTACCAATCAACTATCTACTATATGAAAAAGAAGGTATAGCTATGGAGATTAATAAAATTAATGACTTAGCACAAAAAATGATGTCCCAATTCGATTTACCTAGTCTTGGAATTGGTATTTATCATAAAAATGAGCATTTTAGTCATGTATATGGTGCTGCTCAGCAGGACAGTTTATATCCATTAGCTTCCATTTCAAAATCATTTTTAGCGACTGCTATTTGTCAGTTAGCGGATCAAGGAGTGCTTAATTTAGATGATCCACTTAAAAAATATTGGCCAAGGTTTAAATTAGTTGATCAATATGCACAAGATCATCTAACTTTCAGAGATGCACTCAGTCATCAAAGCGGCCTACCAGCACATGATTTGATGCGCTTCACTAATATGAATAAACATGATTTGTCCCTAAAAGAAAAGGTAGAACATGTAGGCTATTTAGAGCCTAATCATGAATTACGTTACAAAATGCAGTACAGCAACCTTATTTATGCTGTTGCAACTTACGTAATGGAGCAAGTAATTGGACAAGATTATGGTACATATGAACGTGAACATTTACTTAAACCCCTACACTTGAATAACACTTTTATCAACCATCATGAAACTACCCAAAACCGAATTGTTAAACCTTATATACACGATAATAATGTAACACAGGAAGTACCCTTTATTGCACCCGGCAAGGTAGGTGGGGCTAGTAGCATGCTGGCTACAATTTCCGATTTGCTAACATGGGCAGAATTTCAGTTAAAGACCCAAAAATCAACTAAAGAAGAGGTAACTGCCCAGCGCTATCTTCCGCAATCAATTATGCAACCTAGTCGAGCATATGGTGAGGCTAATTTTGCAGCCTATGGTCTAGGGATGATGATGGAAGATTATCGCGGGCATAAGTATTTTTATCATAGTGGCTCATATATCGGCTACTGTTCATTTTTAGGCTTTGTACCAGATTTGGATTTAGCATTTGTCTTCACTACCAATATGGATTCAACAGATGCAATTTTCGCTCTTGGTTACCAAGTAATTGATGAAACACTGGGAATAAAGACAACCGATTGGGCACAAAAGGTTAGTCAAATAATGTCAACAAAAATTGCGGCTAAAGAGCAACACATAGCACAACTTATGGGAACGAATCCCCAATTTGTCCACACTGATTCCGCCCTACTTGGTGATTATGAAAATCCAGGTTATGGTCTGATTAGCTTAGGTGATCATGATGGTCACCTAAAAGTTACTATCGGTAAGTGGAACTATCCCGTCATAATCAATGAACAAAATGAAATGTTTGTTGAAGAAAGGTTATACCAACATGAACTCTTACCTATTAGTTTAGAAAATAATCAGATTGCGTTACTAACAGAGCCTGCTCTCAAGCGGCCAACAATTTTTAAGAAGAAACCATAAAAATATTATTAAAAACAAGATTCAATAGTCAGACAACTTACGAATCTTGTTTTTTATTAATTCGCTTTAAACCTATCTAGGCGGCAGTAATAATTCAATCTTCTATCAATATTATCAAATAAAAGAACGTTGTTAATAAAACAAAAAGGATGCTCAAGCTTTATGCTTGAGCACCTTTTATAAAATCATTATTATTGTTGCCTAACAACAAACTTCTACCAGAATTTCCTTAAACTTTAATTTAAGAAAATTAGGCAAAACTTGCAGGTATAAGTGAAAAAATATCACTTAATTGTTAGTTAGTAAGTATCTTGACAAAATCTTAAGTTTATTTAATTCCTGTGGATAAAGTCCAAGTTAATGAAGTCGTATAAGTTCCTGCATCAACACTGGCATCTGATGGTAAAGTCAACTTGATATCACTTGGATCCCAAGCAAAAACGTCTGCTCCGCCACCATCAGGAGCAAGTGATGCGGTTGCAAACTGAACTGCAGTACTATTGGCAGCTAAATTAACCGAAAAATTTTTAGTTGTTGTAGCAGCAACGCTGTTGGGAGCACCAAATCCACTATCCACCATATCATGCGTTACGCTAAAAGGGGTTGTTACTGTGCCAACTGCAGTATTGTTAAAGGCTAATGTGGCTCCAGCAATAGTTTTAGCACTAGCACCACTGCCAGTAGTCAGCGGACCATCGGCTTTAACACTTAATTGCCAACTACCTCCAAATTTATCATTCTTACCAACAAGATTCGGACGATCCCTTTGCTTATCAACCACTGTTACCCAAGTCTTGCCCTTAACATTGTCTAAATCAGGCTCAATGGTAGAAAACTTCGGGGTCTTATTGTCTGCACCGGCATATCCAGGATATACATCATTGTTGGTACCATTTACGATACCATTTACGTTTGTACCAGCTGCTGTAAAGACAGGGCTGACAGAATTAAACGCAGTATGACTACCAAAGTCGAGTACTGCGGGCACGTATTGTAAACGTAAGTACCCGACGCCATCATCATCATGGTGTTTATGATCATCATTACCGCCGCCGCCAGGATTATTACCGCCGCCGCCAGGATTATTACCGCCGCCGCCAGGATTAGTACCGCTGCCTTTTGCAAAGGTAATCCCCACTGTACTATGATTGGTATCTGGTAAGGCTTTACCACCGTTCGCAGATGCATTACCTTCTTCGGATTGAGCCTGGGTAACTGCTGGAGTAACGGCAGCTACAGTTGATAAAACTGTGGCACTTGTCATTACCATACTGGCTATTTTAGTTAATTTCATCTTGAAGTTCCTCCTTCAATACATGTTTTTCATACACAACTAATCATCTTGCAATGATTATTCCAACGATTGTT
>NZ_JBXSQM010000004.1:0-112674 GCF_057063645.1 Lactobacillus sp. X-49 | reverse complement strand
AGAGAAAGTACGGTGGCAAAAGCAAGAAGGAAACACCTGTAACCATGCCGAACACAGCAGTTAAGCTTCTTAACGCCGAGAGTAGTTGGTGGGAGACTGCCTGCGAGGGTAGGAAGCTGCCGTGCTTTTTTAATATTCCGGCTTAGCTCAGTTGGTAGAGCGCTTGACTGTTAATCAAGATGTCGTCAGTTCGAGTCTGACAGCCGGAGCAAGAAGTAAGAGGAAGGTTTAGGCCTTCCTTTTTTGTTTTTAATTTACAATATCTGTTTGATAGCTTTTGAACCAGACTTATTTACTTTATACTTGGCTGAATCTTAAGTTTTTTGAACGTATCAATTAACTTTTTGAGACCGTTATTTTGTTTAATAGAATGTTTAACTGCAAGAAAATATTTAATTTGAATTAGACTATTATCTAGTGGTAGAAGATTAATTGGAGTTTGAGCCATCCTCTTAATGATGCTAGCAGCCGAGATTGTTAGTCCTACACCCTTAATTGATAAGTTGGTTGCGGTTAGAATGCTTTTGCTTTCTAAGATAATGTTGGGCTTCACGTGAAATTTTTGAAATGCTCCATTAACTTGGTGGCGGATAGCAGAATTAGCAGAACTAACGACAAATGGCTCTTGCAAAATGTCTTTCATTTCATATTCATTTGGTTGTAAAATAAAGCGTCCCTTTTTGAAGAATGGTGATTTGGGAGAAATAATTACGTAGTAATTTTCACCACCATTGACATAAATATCCAGTCCATGATTTAAAGTCTCCGGAGTTTGACCGATGTAACAGTCAATTTGCTCATTTAGTAAACGGGTCTCATTTTCTCGGGGATATGTTTCTGATAATTGAATTTTAATGTTTGGATTCTTTGTGAGAAAATTAGGTAGCAATTCTGGTAATAAGAACGTTCCCAAGCTTTCTAGTATACCAATCCTGATGACTTCATTGTTGGGTAAGACAAATGGCGTTAGTTTTTTGACTAAATTTTGGTTATTTGCAATGGTTTGTTCGAGATAGTGATAATAAATTATTCCTGCTTCGGTTAAGGAAAAAGGAATAGTTTCTCGATTAATTATTTTTGTTTCAAGCTTTTGCTCAATATGCTTGATTAGCTGAGTTAAATAAGGTTGAGAAATGTATAATTCATGAGCTGCCCTGGTAAAGTTGCTCTCTTTTAATAGAGTATCAATGTAATGAAGCAATATTTCTGGGTCTTTCATAATGTCCTCCAATAACATTTTTATTATAGTTCACTTGCTATAAAAGTATTTCACCTTGTCATAAAAAGTTAGTAAAATTTAATTGCTAAATATTTAACAAGGAGGAAATATAGCATAATGAAACCAGGTATATATGATGTAAAAGCAAAGGGTCATGGTTCGAGTTTTATGCCAATGAAGGTTACCCTTTCCAAGGATAAAATTAAAAAAATAACTATTGATTCTAGTGGTGAAACCAAAGGTGTTGCTGATGAAGTTTTTAAACGTTTGCCAAAAGAAATTATTGACAACCAAACTTTAAATGTTGATGCTGTTAGTGGAGCGACTATCTCTAGTCATGGTGTAGTTGACGGAATTGCACAAGCAATTGATGAAGCTGGTGGTGATTCGAATGAATGGAGAAATCGTATAAAGCCTAGCATTGTAGGCAGTAAGGACGAGGAATATAATACCGATATTGTTGTAATTGGTGCTGGTGGTGCTGGCCTTGCAGCCGCAGCTAGAACAATTCAAAATGACAAAGAAGTAATTGTTCTGGAAAAGTATCCGCAAATTGGTGGAAACACGACACGTGCTGGCGGTCCATTGAATGCGGCTGAACCAGAATGGCAAAGTAAGTTCAAGTCATTATCAGGTGAAAAAGAAAGTTTGAAAAAGTTGGCTGGAATGTCAGTTGATGAAATTGATCCAGAATACCAAGATGATTTTAAAAAATTACAAAAGCAAATTAACGAATACATTAAGTCAGGGAAAGATTATTTATTTGATTCTGTATTGCTTCACGAAATACAAACTTATTTAGGAGGTAAGCGTACGGACCTAGATGGAAATGAAATTCATGGTGACTACGCTTTAGTAACTAAATTAGTTAATAATGCATTGGATTCGGTTAAGTGGCTAACGGATCTTGGCGTTAAATTTGATTATGATGAAGTGACTATGCCTGTAGGCGCATTGTGGCGCAGAGGCCATAAGCCAGTTGAGCCGATGGGTTATGCATTTATTCGTGTTTTGGGTGATTGGACGCAAAAGCATGGTGCAACGATTTTGACTGATACACGGGCCACACACTTAATTATTGAAAATGGTCAAGTAAAAGGCGTGATTGCTGGAAAAAGCGATGGCAGTACGGTAACTATTCATGCACGGAAAGTAATTTTAACTTCAGGTGGTTTTGGAGCAAATACCAAGATGGTCCAACAGTATAACACTTATTGGAAGCATATTGATAATGATATTGCAACGACTAATTCTCCAGCAATAACGGGTGATGGAATTGCTTTGGGACAAGAAGCTGGAGCTGATTTGGTTGGAATGGGCTTTATTCAGTTAATGCCAGTTTCTGATCCAAAGACTGGAGAATTATTTACTGGTATTCAAACGCCTCCAGAAAATTTTATTATGGTAAATCAAAAGGGCAAGCGTTTTGTAAATGAGTTTGCGGAACGGGATACTTTGGCTAAAGCAGTGATTGCTAACGGAACTTTATTTTACTTAATTGCGGATGAAGCGATTAAGAAAACAGCTTACAACACGACTGAAGAATCTCTTGAAGAACAAGTAAAATCAGGTACTTTACTAAAGGCCAACACTTTAGAAGAATTGGCTGAAAAAGCTGGGATGGATCCAGGTACTTTGGTTAATACGATTAAAAAGTATAATTCATATGTTGATGCTGGTAAAGATCCTGAGTTTGGTAAAAGTGCCTTTAATCTCAAGTGTGAGGTTGCACCGTTTTATGCAACACCACGTAAACCAGCAATTCATCATACTATGGGCGGTTTAAAAATTAATCCACGTGCTCAGGTACTTGATAAGACTGGGCATGTTATTAAGGGGGTGTATGCGGCGGGTGAAGTTGCAGGTGGATTACATGCTGGTAACCGCTTGGGAGGAAATTCTTTAGCTGATATTTTCACCTTTGGACGTATTGCTGCCGATTCAGCATGCGAATGTATCAAGTCAGATGATAATAGTGCGTCACTAAGTTAATTTTTAATAGACAAAAAGTTAGCAAATTTTGCCAACTTTTTTATTGCTTTTTTAAAAATAATTTCGTTCAAGTGCCACAAAAATGGTGACAATCAGTAAATCGGCGCAGCCGCCAAGACTATAATTTTTAGCTAAAAATTGTTTATTTAGTTTAGATAGATAATTTCTTCCAGCATTAGTTGAAGCACCACCAATTTGAAGATAATAATTGGCTTGTCTGTGTAATTTAGCGATAACGTGATAGTTACCAGCCCGTTTTATTAAATTACTATCTATTGTTACAGTGGCAATCTTCATTAGTGTGTCTAATAGTCGTTCTTGCACGGTCCCTTTTCTTTCTTTTAGGAATGGTAATGCAACATCGCGCACAATCGGGTAACCAGCTTCGGCCTGTTCACGAGCTCCCCCTGCACCATAGCAAAGGAATTCTTTTTCTCCAGCTGTTTGAGCGTGGTTATTTAATTTAAGATCATGTTCAACTAGGCCAGCACACATTTGTCTAATTGTTGAGAATAGACTGGTGTGCTTGTTTTGACAGTAGCTTTCAGCACAAACAAAAATACCAAGAGCAAAAATTGCTCCTTTGTGAGTATTGACGCCTTTAGTTGCAGTAAACATCTCTTTTTCAGCTTTCATGCCTTGTTTACGTAGCGTAAAAAACATTTGGGTAAGATCTTCACCATTAAAGGTATTACCAATATTTTCTGCTGAAATAAAATAATTTGTTAGGCTAAGACTGCTGTCGATAAAAGTATAAATATTCATATCAAGATGTGGTCCTGAACTAACAGGATCAACTAGACCAGGCTTAGGTTGAGTAACTACTTCATATAAGAGAGCTCGCAGGGCATTTTTAGTTATTGAATGAGTCATAGTGTGTTTTTAATTAATATTATTTAGTTAACAATTTTTTGGCTAACTTAAATTAGCTATGATATCAGTATACTCCATCCGAGGATTTACTTATTAAAAAGATAAAAATTAAAATAATATTGTAAAGTATTTATAGAAAATAAAAAATATTATTGAGAGTTAGCAAGCTAGAGTTGATAAGGAGTCCAGCTTGTTTTACTACTTCAAGTTTATAATTTCGATTTAATAAAAAACTTTTATTGATATGTTGAATTTGCTTTCTTTTATTCATTTAACTTTGTGTAAGAATTAACTTATATTCGAGTTTATTACTTTGGGAAGGGAGATATAACCCATGAATCGATCTGTTAGCTATGATGTTGCAATAGTAGGCGGTGGGGCAGCTGGCATAGCAGCCACTTTAGCAGCCACTAAAACTGGAGCAAAAACCATTTTAATTGAACGTGAGTCTGCATTGGGTGGACAAGGAATTAATTCACAAGTAGCTGCTTATTGTGGCTTCTATACACGTGGTAAAAAGCCCGACAAAGTAGTGGGTGGTGTTGGCCAACTTGTATTAAAAAAAATGAGTGAGGCAGGTATGGATATTACGCCACATCCATCAGCATCAACAGGAAATGTATCAATTAAATTTGATCCTGAGATTATGAAAATTATTTTTGATGAGTTGTTGCTTAAGAGTAAAGCAGATTTAGTATTGCATACTAGCTTAGTTAATGTGAAAAAAGAAGGAAAAAATATCCAAAGTTTAATTTGTAGTGATGATGACGGCTTATTTGAGGTTAAGGCAAAGTCTTTTATTGATACAAGTGGAAATGGTAATTTGATTCATTTAGCCGGATTAAAAACAAATTGGGGTGATGAAACTAATCACTTTGTTCAACAAGCATCTTTAGTTTTTAGGTTAGGCAATCTTCCTGCAAGAGATATTTCAATGAGTGAAATTACAGTAGCTGTTAAAAAAGGAAAAGAAGATAAGATACCCTATTTAACGAAGGAGAAAGGTGTTTTTATTAAAAATAAGCAGGATACAATAGGTTTTTTAACACTTCCAAGTGTAGATTTAGAATCTTTAAATAGTGTTGCATTGACTAATGCTGAAATTGAACTTAGGAAAAAAGCTCAAAGTTATTTTTTGGTTGTTAAGAAATATATTAAAGGGTGTAAAGATGTTGTATTTCTTAGTTCTGGTCCTCTGTTGGGGATTCGTGAGTCTAGAAGAATGATTGGTGATGTTACATTAACGGGTAACGATATTTTAAATACAGTAAAGAGAGGAGATAGCATTGGGCGAGCTGCTTGGAGCCCAGAAATCCACCATAGTAATGATCAAGTTGAGTATAAACATATGCCTGATAATGATTATGCTGATATTCCCCTTGGAACGTTAAAAGTAGCTAATATCAACAATTTATGGGGTGCTGGACGATTGATTTCTGTGGATCATACAGCTCAAGCTTCTGTAAGAGTGATGGGTACAAGTTATATTACTGGTCAAGCAGCTGGTGTAGCTGCAAGTCTTCAAAGTTTAACTGGTAAAGTTATTACTAAAAAAATTCAAGAAGAATTAATAGCACAAGATGCGTTGTTATAGAAGGAGGAAAATTAATGAATAAGCAGAAAAAAACGTATTTATCTTTGCTGATATCATTTTTAATAATATTAATTTTTGGAAAGTTACTTCCAGCGAGTAATGGATTGACCAATGAAGGATTGTGGACTTTAGGGATTTTTATTGCAGCTTTAATAATGTGGACCACAATTTCTATTTCTTGGCCATGTTTAATTGTATTGTTTTTTCTTGGTTTGCTACCAAGTGTGGGTTATCAAAATGCTTTTATTGGTACATTTGGTAATTCAACTCTTGCATTTTTAATTTTTACATTTGCCTTAGTTTATCCATTATCACAAACGAATTTTATTAGAAGATGCACAATTGCCTTAATTACTAACCCTATTGCCAAGAAAAGCCCCTGGAGATTTGTTATCTTTTTATTCACCGCAATTACTTTTTTAGGATTGTTTATCTCGCCTACTGTTTTGATGGTGACTTTTATGCCTTTTTTGTTAGATATCTTTAAGGTTTTACATATTGAAAAAGGTAGTAAAGTTGGTAGTATGATTACTATGGGTTCAGTTTTTTGTATCAATCTTTCTTCTGGAATGACTGCAATCGCTCATGTTTGGCCCACCTTAGCTATTAGTTTTTATAAAGGTGCAACTGGGAAAGAAATTTCACAGTTTCAATATATGTTAGTTGGGATTCCACTAGGAATTTTGATAATGATTGGTATGCTATTAATTTTTCGTTTTATTTATTATCCTAAAGATATAAATAATATTAATTTAAGGTCTGTTGAAAAATTAAAAGGAGCAGTGAGTCCAGCTGATCGAAAAGAAAAGATAGTTTTAGCTACAATGCTACTAACTGTTATTTTATGGGTGGTACCTAGTTTTATTAAAGGAATTTTACCAACTGTTTATACTACAATAAGTGGCTGGACAACCGCTTTTCCTCCTTTACTTGGTTGTATAATATTAATGGTTATTAATATTGATGGGAAAAGTATTTTAAATTTCAATGAAGTTACAACTAAGGGAATATCTTGGTCTTCTGTTTTAATGGTTGGCGTAGCAAGTGAATTAGGAAATATTTTGACAGCTAAACCAATGGGAATCGAAACGTGGTTAACTAATGTTTTAAGTCCAATTGCTAAAGGATTGCCAGAAATGTTACTGGTATTATTCTTTGTCGTTTGGTGTGTTATTGAAACTAACTTTTCTTCAAGTATCGTAACGACTACTATTGTTTCATCAATTGCAATTTCTATAATCACTTCTTTAAAAGGCTCTGCAAATGGTGTTAGTTTGGCTGCTATAATTGCTTTAATTGGTTTTGGTGTAGGTATTTCTAATATGACACCAGCAGGACAAGCAGGGGTGAATCCAATCGCTATTGGAACAGGGTATACTTCTACTAAAGATATGTTGATATGGGGAGGAATATTCGCTGTTATTTCAATTGTTCTCATAACTTCTGTCGGGTATCCTCTAGCAAAAGCGATTTTATAGAGTAAAAATAAAAATAGGAATTCAGATTAGTAATCGGTTCCTATTTTTATTGATTAAATATATTTATTGATTTTTAAAAATAGATTTGTTTTTCTTTATATAAATCACTTATATAATGTAAGCGATTTATAAAATATGAAAAGGATAAAGGTAATCATGACGAGAAAAACAATTCAAGCTCATGCTAACGGTCGTAATGGTCAAATTGACTTCAACATTGATGTTGAAGATGACACTATTAAAAATGTTGAAGTCACAAAAAATTCTGAGACACCAGCAATTTTTAACCAAGCCTTCGGTAAATTAAAAAATAAAATAATCGAAAATCAAAGCTTTGATGTTGAGGCAATTTCGGGTGCGTCTTTAATGACGCAGGCCATGCTTGACTCTGGTAAAAAGGCGTTAAAAGAGAATAATATTACAACTAAGCCACTTGCTGCACCCAAGCATAAGGAAGTAAAGCTAAATGTAGATGTTGCCGTGATTGGATCTGGAATGGCAGGGTTAATGGCTGCATGTCGTGCTCTTTCAATGGGTAAAAAAGTAGTCGTTTTAGAAAAGAACGGCTATGTTGGCGGTGCTACTGCTCTAAATGGGTCTAATGTTGTTGGCACTGGTTCTAAAGTTTCAGCTAAATTATTTGGCGCGGAAAGCAAAAAAGATTCGCCTGCTTTATTGGAAAAAGATATTGCGCGTGAATGTCGTGGCACAAACTATATAGAATTATCGGCGTTATTAGCAAAAAATATTGGAAAAGCTGTAGATTTTATTACTCAATTCGCTAATTTATCTTATCAAAAAGCTGAAACACAAACTATCGAACACACAGTAGATCGGCAAATTGAGATGCCAACGCAGACCTCTTATGAATTGGTAATGAAAGTTGCTGAAGCTTTTGAGAATAATGGTGGACAATTATTGCTTGACGCAAGGGTAGAAAAATTAAATAAGGATGCTAATGGTGAATTAACTTCTTTAGTTGCTGAAGGTAAACACCAAACAACCACTGTTAATTTCAAGTCTTTGGTTCTTGCAGCTGGTGGTTTTGGAGCAAAAGATTATAAAGCACACCGGACAGATATTCCTTATTATGGACCTATGACGTCGACAGGTGACTATTTTGATTTTACTAAAGATATGAATCTGGTGACACGAAATCTTGATTGGTACAAAGTATATCCTCACGGACTTGAAGTTGAACCAGGGATTGCTAAGTTGACAACCTATTCAACCAAAGAAGTTACAGACATGGGTGCTATTTTTGTTAACCAGGAAGGTAAAAGAATAGTTGATGAATCAGCTCCGTACACTCACTTCAGGGATGCAATTGGTGAACAAAAAGGCAAAGTTGCATATATTGTTATGGATCAAAAAATGTGGGATCGCTTTTATGAATTACTGCTTAAATACGGTTTTACAAAGGAAGAAGTACAAGGCTTTTTTGATCTAGATGGTAAAAAGAGTCCAGTTTTGGTAACAGGAAATCTTGAAACAGCAGCAAATAAAGCTGGCATCAATTATGAAAATTTAAGTAACACAATGGCCGACTATGCTGAGAGTGTCAACGCGCATTATGATGCTGAATTTAAGCGCAGCGCCAAATTTTTACATAATTATGAAGGCGATACGTTCTATATTATCGAACAAAAGCAACGCTTCTGTACTACTTTGGGCGGCTACGAAACCACCAATCAAATGCAGTTACTTGATAAAGATTTAAATGCAGTTAGTAATTTTTATGCAGCGGGCGAAATTGTTGGTGGCGCCAATGGCCACGATTCAATGCCAAGTATGATGAATTCATGGTCTTATGCATCAGGATTCGTCGCTGGAACAGTAGCCGCTGACAATGCGAATTTTAGTCAAATCAATGCAACAAAATTGGAATCAGCAAAATCAGATGTAACTTCAAGTGCATCACAAAAATAATTTTATACAGACACACAATACTTTTAAGATTTTCAAATAAAATATACCAAAAAGCTTCTCATATCATGCTGAGAAGCTTTTAGATTAACTTATTTTTATTAAGATAATTCTTTTGGCAATATTGTTGTGCAAAATCTTGAAACTTGTTCGTTACTGGAGTTGAAAAATGATTGTTTTTGGCAACCAAATAAATACGATGATTGGTAATTTTATCTTTGATTCGTAACAGCTTAACCAAGTCGCAATTTAATTGTGGCAAATTTGGCACAATTGCCACACCGAATCCCCAATGCACGAAACCGATAATAGTATGGTCCTCGACGGCTTCTATTTTTACATTGGGGTGAAAATTTGTTGTATCACAAATCTGATTAATTCGAGGCCGTAAGCCGCTTTTGTCTGAATAAATAATAAAAGGATAAGGGGACAGTTCATTTAAATAAGCACTATTCGCATTAGCAAGCGGGTTATCCAGCGGGACAGCAATTTTCATTCCTTGGTCAACTAAGTGGTGAACATATAATTGTTCTACCTTTTGCTTAGGGTGTGAACAAAAAACTAAATCCAATTCGTCATTTAGTAGGCTATCAATTAAGTTTTCAGTAGTATCTTGCTTAAAGGAAAATTCAATTTCTTTATTATCCGGTTGTTTCTTAAAATCACGTACGATTCGAGGAATTAAATCTTGTCCCAGAGTAAAGGTGAAGCCCAAATTGATATGCCCCCGATTAGCATCTAGGAGTTCAGCAATATGCTCAGAGCCTTGTTCCAGTTTGTTTAAGCCTTCTTGAACATATTTTAAATAGATTTTTCCATAGTTAGTTAATTTAATATTGCGTCCATCTTTTTCAAATAGGGGGACACCTACTTCATCTTCGATATTATCGATAGCATAAGATAAGGAAGGCTGTGAGATACCTAAATTTTCAGCAGCTCTGGCCATGTGTTCAGTGTGAGCTAATTCTACAAAAAATTTTAAATGTCTTAAGTTCATAAAAGCTCCAAGTTCCTAATGAAATCAATTAAATCATAAAGTATTTTTATTAATAAAGCAAATAAGGCTTATTTATCATATTTTAGCAAGCGGTAACATAGAAGTAAATTAAAGAATAAAAATAGAAAAGGGAGAAAAATAATGGCTAATAAAATTACTGGTGTTAATGGTCCGATTACTGGGTGGCTTGATGGCCACACTTACTTAATTGGCTTGATGGCTTACCCGATTAGACACTCGATGTCACCAACGATGCACAACAATGCGTTTGCAAAATTGGGCTTGAACTTTACTTATCTATGTTTTGAAATTGGTAACGATAAACTTAAGGGCGCAGTTGATGCAATTAGAACCTTAGATATGCGGGGTTCAAATGTTTCGATGCCGAATAAAAAAGAAGTAATTAAGTATTTAGACAAGTTGTCCCCAGCCTCAGAAATGTGTGATGCTGTTAATACAATTGTTAATGACAATGGCATTTTGACTGGTTACACCACTGATGGAATTGGTTTTGTTCAATCACTTAAAGACGAAGGTATTTCGGTCAAGGATAAGGTAATGACTTTGACTGGTGCTGGTGGTGCTGCTACTCCAATTGCTGTTCAATCAGCTCTTGATGGTGCCAAAGAAATTAGAATATTTAATATTAAAGATGATAAATGGGCTCAGGCTGAAAAGAACGTGAAGACCATTCAAGAAAAAACCGATTGCAAGGTAACTCTAACTAATTTAGATGATCAAGCAGCATTCAAACAATCAATTGCTGAAAGTGATATTTACTGTGATGCAACTAGTGTTGGGATGAAACCATTAGAAGATAAGACTTTAGTTTCTGATCCTTCATGGTTCCACAAAGACATGGTCGTCTTTGATACCGTTTATGCGCCTAGAACAACTAAATTAATGAAAGTTGCTCAAGAAGCTGGTGTTGAACACGTCTTTGATGGTATTGGCATGATGATTGATCAAGGGGCCGCATCATTCAAATTATGGACAGGTCAAGATATGCCAACTGATTATATTCGGGAAATTATGTTTTCTGATGAAAACAAATAATCAATCAATATGGTAGACTTTAATCCTCTTGCAGATCATTTTTGCAAGAGGTTTTAATGAAGGAGAAAAAATGAAAAATAAATATACACCAACAGCGTTGGCCCTGTATTTTAACTATTTTGTTCATGGTATGGGAGTGATTATTCTTTCGCAAAATGCAGCTGCTTTAGCTAAACAATGGGGAACAACTCAAACGGGAGCTTTAACTGTTGTTTCATCATTAGGTATCGGAAGAATTATTAATCTTTTAATTTCTGGAGTTTTGTCAGATAAATTTGGTCGAAAGCCATTTGTGCAGTTGGGTATTGCCACCTATTTTATCTTTTTTGTGGGTATCTTATTATCACCTAATACTGTTGTTGCCTATATTTTGGGTATTTTAGCAGGAATGGCTAATTCTTTCTTAGATACTGGTACTTATCCAGGCTTAATGGAAATCTATCCAAATTCTAAGGGTACGTCCAATGTTATTTTGAAAGCATTTATCTCAGCTGGTCAATTTTTACTACCATTCATTGTTAGTGGTCTAGCTGCTGCTAACATGTGGTATGGTTGGTCATTCTTAATTCCTGCCGTAATTCTTGTTATTACTTTCTTGTATTTCTTGCTTGGTGGAGCTTTCCCAGATTCAAAAGAGGTAGCTAAAGCAGATGAAGAGAAGAACAAAGAAGTTGAAGCACAAGCAGATGGCAATGTGAAAAGCAATTTGTGGCTTGATGGTGCATTGTTCATTATTTATGGTTATATTTCACAAGCGACATTTTATTTAGTTAGTCAAATGTTGACACAATATGGTCAACAAGTTGGTGGTATGGCTCAAGGAGCGGCACACTCATTGGTGTCATGGTATTCACTAGGTTCAATTGTTTGTGTTCTTTTAACTGCTATTTTGGGTAAAAAGTTTAATGAAATCCAATTTGTTCCGGTTTATACTTTTGGCGCCTTTATATCTATTTTGTTGATGTGGTTGTTTCCTACAAATGCAGTCTTAATGAGTGTTTTGGCCTTATTAGTTGGTTTCTTTGCTGCTGGTGGTGTAATGCAATTGGCCTTAACTGTTATGGCTGATTTCTTCCCTGCTGGTAAAGGTACAGTTACAGGATTCTTCTATACAGCAGGTTCAATTGCTTCATTCACTATTCCATTGTTTATCGGCTGGATTGGTAATATGAAGAGCGTGATATTCTTAGATGTTATCATTGCTTTAATTGGATTTATCGATACACTTTTGATTGCGATTCGGTACAAAAAATTATTTGGTAAACTGAGTAAATAGAATCGAGGCTAATGATGACTACTGTAAAAATTAGAAATATTATTCTTGGTCAAGGTTTACCTAAAATTGCTGTACCTAACGTTGGAACAAATGAAGAAGAGATTTTGGTTGCAGCTAAAAATATTGTTGCCGCTAAACCTGATTTGATGGAATGGCGAATTGATTATTATGCTGCGGGTATCAAAGATCCTACTAAATTATCTGAGACCGCTATGAAGTTGCGCCAACTAATCGGTGAACTCCCCATGTTAGTTACTTTTAGAACTAAAAATGAAGGCGGCGTGCTTGAACTGAGCGAAAATGATTATTTGTCTTTGTTACAAACTGTGATTGAAAAACGCTTAGGTGATGCGGTTGACATCGAACTGTTTCATGATGAGAGTCGGATTAAAGAAGTGGTTGCCCAAGCCCATGACTACAATGTCGTTGTAATTATGAGTAACCATGACTTTGAAAAGGTTCCAGCAAAAGACGTAATTGAGTTTCGCCTGCAAAAAATGGCCGATCTTGGAGCAGATGTTCCTAAATTAGCATGCATGCCCCACACGGCAGCTGATGTGTTGACACTTCTTGAAGCAACCACCAATGCACATGCTAAAATAGCTAAACCATTGATCACGATGGCAATGGGCGATCTTGGCAAAGTAACGCGGATTGCGGGTCAAGTCTTTGGTTCATGTCTATCTTTTGGTGCTGTGGGACAGACCTCTGCACCGGGGCAATTATCAATTGAAGATTTGCGTAGTGCAGAAAGTTTTTTAGAACTGCATGAATAATATAGGTATTAGTGAAGAGTCAGGAAGTTTTCTAAAAAATAAATAGTTAAGGACTAGTCTATGATAGTAAATCATAGACTAGTCCTTTTGCGATAGATAAGCCAAAAGGACAATCTTCTCAAAGTATTATAACGTAGTAATTATTTGTTCCGCATAATACCAATTTTTCAAATTTAAAATTAACATAAAAACCCTCTAGATAAAGACATGCATATTAATGTTAGAGATACATCTAACTCTTAATTACATATCAATCTAGAGGGTTTAAGTTATGTTTAAAGGTAATTAATCTTCATAAGTTCCAACTTGTTTTAATTTACCCAAAACGCTCTCACCGTGTGGTGATTGACCAATAGCTACAGTTAAATCACGACCAGCTAAGTTGCCGTGATGTTCGCCTTCGGCCCAATGAGCATTACCGGTAACATCGTATACATTACCCTTGATTGCAACATAGGCTGGATTACCATTTTTACCATCGTATTTTGCTAAAGTTTCTTTTGTGAACTTTTCCATAAGTACACCTCTTTCAATAATAGAACAAAATATTTTCTTCTATATAGAATAAGTCATAGCGTTTGCTAAGTCTAATTATATGCCTGGTCACTTTTATAGTTATACCGCCAGCCTGCAATATCCCACGGAGTAAAGTTAGGCGTAAATTTACGCTGATAAATTTTTTCGTATGCTGTAACCTTTTGTTGATAATCAATTGCAAGCATTTGCTTAGAATTTTCATTTACGCCTAACTGAAAATTAGGATAAATTGTTGGTAAAACATGGACTACGTATTGCGTTTGGTAAAAATTAGGATGATTCTTTTCTAATTTATCTATTGTTTTGATTTCAATAAATGTGGAAATTACAGGAACGTTTTGTTGAGCTGCAAAATAGTATGCTCCACGATGAAGTGGTCTTGGTTTGCGATAATTCCACCACATTTCTTGTTCAGGATAAATTAAGACCCATTTGTTTTGTGTTAAAGCATCATGTAAATGGCGAGGAAATTCTTTACCAATATAATTAGGACTTTCAATTAGTGGAATTGTTCCTACATAGTTCATCAAATAGCAGAGAATCCCAGGTAACTTCAAATTAGTATCTTCGATTACAATTTTTAGATCATGGTGGGTTTTTGAAGCTAAATTTTTAATTGGTAATGAATCGATTTGATTGAAGTGATTAACAGTGATGATTGCACCACCTTGGGGTAAATTCGTCAAATTTTCAAGTCCAGTAAACGCAGTTGATGAAGTCAAGCTGTGCATTAGCATACTGAAGACTAGGTGTCCAATTCGATTGTTTATTTTTCCTTTGTAATGAGTTTGTTGCTCCCAAAAAGATTTTACAAGTTTTTGCCTTTTGGCTAATGATAAAACGGGATCATCTACCTCAACTTTAGCATCCCAATCTTGGTGGGCAATTGCTTGCTTGATATTTTTAATAACTTGTTCGCGATTATCACCAATGATCATAGCGTGACAGGTCCTTGCTCTTTAACTTTAGCCCAATTATTAGGTTGTTTTGCTATTGCATCGCTTTTGGCCAGCATGTGATCTAATTTATGCCGGTCTTCTTCACGCTCTTCATTGGTATAGTTATCCAGTCCTGCTTTTAATTCAGCATAAAACTTAGTTTCTTTAGCATCAGTCCAGAAATATTGCTCATATTGGATACCGGTAAAATGCCACGGCTTGAAGAAGAGGTTATAGTGAATTAGGCTAGGATTGGACAAGGGAACAGTATTTTCATTTGGCATGGCATCCCACTTCAGGTTCAAATGCAAAATCCGTTTGTCACAAATTTCATTTAAGTAGTCTTGATCTGTGGCAATACAATCAAAGTGGTATTTTGTCAGTAAATTCATAAAGTGATCAGTAAATCTTTCATCTCGGAAAGCTTTACAATTCAACACAAGCATTCCTGAATTGATATAAGTCTTAGGATCAAGTGCTAAATCTTTTTTGATGTAAGTAATCATTTCAGGAACATATTGAATCGAAGAATCCATACATGCTCCCAATAAATTATTGCCTAACTCGGTTTTGTATAATTTAGCAATATCATCGTTTAAAATGGTATCACTGTCAATATAAATAGCCTTATCGTATTGTGGAAATAGGTCAGGAATAAATAAACGATAAAAGATTGACATTGTAAAAAATTCACCACGTAAATAGTTCTCGCTGCGGTTTTCAATTGGTGCGACAATTTCGTCACTAATTGTAAAGAATTCAACATGAACGTTGTTTGAACCTAATTCGAGTAAATCTTTTTGGTGTTGTTGACTTAAATCCTGACATAAAAAGTAAATTGTATAGTCTTTTTGAGGGTTAGTATGCTTTACCAAGGAATGAAGCGAAACTGCCGCATATTTTGTAAAGTCATCACTGATAGCATAAAAAATAGGTATAGTCATAATTTTCTCCGAAATATATTACTTTTTAATTAGATTCTCTTTTAAATCGAGATACTGTTCCAAGATATCATCATATTCATATAATTTTAGCACATCATGAACTCGTTGCACTTCCCAAGGCTTAACTGTCAAAGTATGGAAGAAAGGCCAGAAGCGAAAACTGGTAGTAAAATGTTGAATTACAGTGTCAGATTGTAAGTGATACTGTTCGTTGTAGCGTCGGGGAGCAATTTTTTTCTTTTGCGCAAAATGATTGAGTGCTGATTGATCAGGCATAAAAACAGTTCGTGTTTGTAGTAAATAGCGAATTTTACTAAATAGATTTGTGTTTCTGATTTCCACTAAATTAAGTAATAGTACCCCAGAATTAATGTAATCAAATATTTTATGTTGATGTAAGTTGTGAAAGAAGAACCGTCCCCAATAATCAAGAACCCCAACAAATTCGGTATTTGTTAAATCCTGTTGGTAAAATTCAGTAAGACTTCGGCGATCGATAATGTCAGCGTCAAGATAAAGAATCTTCTCTGGCAATTGTGGAACTTCATCCGCATATAGCCTAAGCATAGCATAGGGAGTAAAATGTGTGCTCATATTAGCAAGCAGTGGCTCTTTAACAAAAAGTCCAGTACAGTCGATCAAATTTAAAGTGTTTTGTGGATTGTGCTTAATGAGAATAGTCTTGAGATAATCAGCTGCATGTTTGCTAAAAGGCTGAAACTTCTTTCGGCGACTTTGAGTGTACATTGTCAAAATATAAATGTGGAGTTCATTAGCTGCACTATTTTTTAACAAGGAAAGAATGGCGATTAAAATTCCATCTTCAGCATGATGATCACCACAAAAAAGAATATTCATTTGGAACTCCTTAAATTAAATTTTTTCATACGTATAATACTCGTAATTGCTTTGTGCTGCCCTTTTTTTCATTGTGAGATAAATTTGATCGTGCAATTTTTGTTGAGCCATCTTTTGACTAAGATGAAGATCAGAATAAAACGGACCATCAAGATAAACAGTGATTTGTGGCCGCATGCCATACTTAGGTTTTGAATAGGTTGTAGTCATGACAAAACTTGGAGCATTAAGCATAATTGGAAAGTGCATGCTGGTTGAAGGAAATGGACGAATCTTAGTGTAATATGGCCAAACGTGGGCCTCAGGATAGATTACAACGACCTTATTTTTGTGAATAATATACTTTACGACATGGATTAGGTTAGCAGTTTGTTTGACAGTCTGTCCCACTGGTAAACCAAAATAGGGTAAAACAAGTTTTCCCAAGATGGGGATGCCCCAATTAGCTTGTGAGCCAATAGCATAATATTTTCTAGCTGGAATAATCCTGAGTGGTAAGATAACATCACCAAAAGGCTGGGTGTGGTTGCCATAAATAAAGTAACCTTGTTGAGCAACTGTATGAAGTTTATTTGTTCCCACTATGCGAACATTCATTATTAATTTAGTATAAATCAAGCTAATGATAGATGCAGTTGGTCGAATGATAGCAGACCAAATTTTGCTACCAAGAGAAGTAGGGAAAATTGAATAAGTATCAGGTAAATGATAGTTTTGCGTGTGAGTAGTTACAACATCATCACTTAAGTAATGATAACGAAATTTTTTCTTTCCCATAAATTATCCTTTCAATACTAAATAATTTTATCATGAATTTTTAAGTTTAAAAAGAGAGGTATATTACTCAGAAAAAGAAAGTTATTACACAATGATATTTCATTTACTATAGCAAACGTTATTTGTAATTACGTTTTTTGAATTTTTGGTTTGATTTCGCTTACAATATTGCTTAAAATTATATTATGTAATTACAAAAGGAGAAAAAGATGAAATATACTATCGATGATTTTGCTCAATTAATTGATCATACAAATTTGCATGCGAACGCGACAGAAGCCGATATGAAAAAACTTTGTGATGAAGCAAAAAAATATCATTTTAAAATGGTAGCGATTAACCAAGTACAATCAAAATTTTGTGCAAAACAATTAGAACAAACAGATATTGATACTGGTGCGGCAATTAGTTTTCCATTAGGTCAAACAACTATCGCTTGTAAAGTAGCAGAAACAAAGGATGCTTTATTAAACGGCGCAAATGAAATAGATTATGTGGTCAATTTAACACAAGTACGGCAGCACAACTGGACATATATTGCGGATGAAATGAACCAAATGGTTGAATTGTGTCATACCCATCAAGTACCATGTAAAGTAATTTTTGAAAATTGTTATTTATCAAAAGATGAAATTAAGCAATTAGCTCTAATTGCCAAAAAAGTTAAACCAGATTTTATTAAAACTTCTACTGGTTTTGGTACATCAGGTGCTAAAGTAGAGGATGTTAAATTGATGAAAGAAATTGTTGGTTCAGAGGTGAAAGTCAAGGCGGCTGGCGGGATTCGTAATAGCGATGATTTTTTAGCATTGATTGCAGCTGGCGCACAAAGAATTGGCACTAGCTCTGGTATTAAAATTATAGAAGCACTAAAAAAGCGTTTTAAAGAAGATAATATTGAATCGCTTGAAATCTAATTTCTTTAATTTAAACGAAATCAGTATGAGCAAAATTAAATTTTACTCATACTGATTTTTTGATGTGAATGGTATACTGATTAAATAATGATGTAAATAGAAAGTGACCGAAGTCAAATTGGCAAAAACAGGTAATCCTAAATATCAACTTATTGCTGAAGATCTTTTGCATAAAATTCAAACGGGAATTTACCCCCAAGACGCAATTATTCCACCTGAAATTGAATTGGCAAACTATTATCAAGTAAGTCGGCCAACTGTGCGGCAGGCTATTTCTACTTTAGTCAATCAAGGTTATTTAGAACGCTATCGCAAACGTGGCACAGTGGTTAAAAGAGTTAAAATTGAACAAGAGTTTACTCACTTAATTGAAAGTTACGGCAAAGAAATGAGTGCTAAGGGAATTTACCCTAAAACTAATTTACTATATTTTCAAGAAGAAAAAGCAAACGAAGAAATTAGTGTCAATTTAAATATCGAGCCACAAACGCCTGTCTTTAAGTTAGTACGTCTACGTTATGCTGACGAACAGCCCATTGTTTTAGTGACAACTTATATACCGAAAATACGGGTACCAGAACTACTCAAGTATAACTTTGCTCAAGAATCTTTATATGATGTATTAGAAAAGTATAACTTGAAAGTAACACATGTCATTAGAAAACTTGAAGTAATGGAGGCTGATGAAACCACGGCTAACTTGTTAAATATTGCAGTTAAACAACCAATATTTTACTTTCATACACAGGGATTGACTGTAGATGAGCGTCCGATTGAGTACTCAATCGCCAAGTATCGTGGTGATATAAATTCGTTTGTAATTGATGTTTAACGGTAACTTCTAAACAGTTAAATTATGCCTTGTAACTGCGCAAATAACTATTGAGCAAGTTTTTTAATAAATACAAGCTCACTTAATTTTGATGATTGGTCAAAAAAATAAGTTTTAAAAACAAAAAAACACTGCAACAAAGCAGTGCTTTTTCTATTGATGGGTGGCCAGGGGTTCGAACCCTGGACCCACGGATTAAGAGTCCGTTGCTCTGCCAGCTGAGCTAGCCACCCGTTTATTTCTGTTGACAGTTAAACATATTAGCAATTATTTTCGATTTTGGCAAGTGATTTTTGCAAAAAAGAGGAAACTAGAATTAAATTCATCTTTAATTCTAGTTTAAACAGAGGATAACAAAAAAGCACCGCCTTCTCGCAGTGCTTCTTTTTAATGGGTGGCCAGGGGTTCGAACCCTGGACCCACGGATTAAGAGTCCGTTGCTCTGCCAGCTGAGCTAGCCACCCAAAATGTTATTATAAATAACCAACGAAAACTATTATGCAATTTTTTAGGTTGGATTGCAAGCTTTTTATTAAATTTCTGTGATTTTTTTGGATAATGATCTAAAAATCAGTATAATATAGGCAAAGGAGGTTTTCAATGTCAAAGAAGATTCTCGTTGTTGACGATGAAAAACCAATTTCCGATATTATCAAATTTAATTTGACCAAGGAAGGTTTTGATGTTGACACTGCCTATGATGGCGAAGAAGCAATTAAAAAAGTTGAGGACTATGATCCCGATTTAATGATTTTAGATTTAATGCTACCCAAAAAAGATGGATTAGAGGTCGCACGTGAGGTTCGCCAAACACATGATCTACCTATTATTATGGTAACAGCTAAAGATACTGAAATTGATAAGGTTTTAGGCTTGGAAATGGGTGCGGATGATTATGTTACTAAACCATTCTCTAATCGTGAATTGGTTGCACGTGTTAAGGCTAATCTGCGGCGTCGTAGTATTGCCAAAAAGGTTGAGAGTGACAGTGATAATACTTCGACCAAAAATATCATAATTGGTAATTTAGTTATTATGCCCGATGCCTATATCGTTGAAAAGGAAGGCACCAAAATAGAGCTGACTCATCGTGAATTTGAGTTATTATATTATTTAGCGCAGCATATGGATCAGGTAATGACCAGAGAACATTTATTGCAGACAGTTTGGGGATATGATTATTTCGGCGATGTTCGGACTGTTGATGTAACTGTTCATCGTTTGCGTGAAAAAATTGAAGATAACCCAATTCAGCCCCAGATTTTGGTGACTCGCCGTGGTGTAGGCTACTATGTGAAACAGCCGAATGAAGATTAACAAAGAAAGCCCGCAAAATTATTTTAGTGTGTGGCTTTCTTTTTTAGATGAATTTTATAAATTATGAAAAAACTCAAAAAAAAGTTTAAACACTTAACGATTTCAATTAACGCAACTTTGGCAATTGTTTTCATGGCTATGATTATTGCCACAATTGAAGTTATTGGAGTATATTTTACCAGACAACTTGAACAAAATAGTATTGAAAATTTTCAATCATCAATTCAAGTATTACCAATTGTTACGAACCAGCTTTCGGAACAGTTAGTGAAAGACAATAAACATACTAATAGTAATTTGAACCGTATTGTCAACGATTATAGCAATGGTATAGGTACAATTAGTGAAATTATTGTTGTTGATAACAAGGATATTATTCGTGCAGTATCCAAACTTAATGATAAAAACCGTATAGGCCAGCGTGTCAATAATACTTTGGTTAAACAAGTCACGTCAACTGGACGTCAAGCAACTAAGGTAGTAAATGATCATGGTGATTATATGGTTCAAATTACGCCTTTAAACGCAGGAAATGGCTCAACTAACACTGTGGGTGCGATTTATGTACGAGCCTCGATGCAAGGGGTTTTTAATGATTTGCGTAATATTTCGCTAATGTTTTTGGTTACTTCTTTAGTTGCTGCGGTATTGGGTGCAATATTGTCACTAGTGGTCTCACACGCGATTACTAAACCAATCGAAGAGATGCAAAGTCAGGCATTAAATATAGCTGACGGTGATTATTCAAGTCAGGTAAAAATATATTCAAACGATGAATTAGGCCAATTGGGGCAAGCTTTTAATACTTTGTCAGTTAGAATTGAGCGTTCGCAGGAAGAATCTGAAAGTGAGCAGCGTCGACTGGATAGTATTTTATCGCACATGAGCGATGGGGTATTGGCTATGGATCGTCATGGTAATGTTAATGTTGTAAATCAAATGGCACTTAACTTTTTAAGTATGAGTAAAGACGATATTATTAATAAACCAATTGCAACGGTTCTAGGTTTAAAGGAATCTTCACAGGATTTAATTACTAATCAAAAAGGAATTGTTATTACTATTAATGTGGGAAGTCGTGATGAGGTTATTTTGCATGCTAGTTTTTCCCTTATTAAACGGGTAACTGGTTTTGTTTCGGGGAGTGTTTGTGTTTTACATGATATTACTGAGCAACAAAAAAATGAAAATTCACAAAAACAATTTGTTTCTAATGTTTCTCATGAATTGCGAACACCCCTCACGAGTATGCATGCCTATATTGAAACTTTAAATGAAGGAGCTTGGAAAGATCCAGAAGTAGCTCCCAAGTTTTTGCAAGTTACGCAAGAAGAGACTGAACGTATGATTCGGATGATTAGCGAATTACTAAGTTTGTCTCGAATGGATCGAGGTGCGGCCAAGCTGGAATTTGAGTGGGTCAACTTTAATGATTTTGTTGCTCATATTTTGGATCGGTTTGACATGATTGTAAAATCAAATGAAAAAGAAGATAAAAAGAAGTATACGATTATCAGGCAATTAGGGACACAAGCACTATGGGTTGAAATTGATACTGATAAAATGGCGCAAGTTATCGACAATATTATGAATAATGCGATTAAATATTCTCCTAATGGAGGCATAATTACAGTTAATTTGAGCCATAAACAAGACAGAATAATTCTAAGCATTACAGATCAAGGGTTAGGAATACCACACGAAGATTTAAATAAGATTTTTGACCGCTTTTACCGTGTAGACAAGGCACGTTCAAGAGCGCAAGGTGGCACAGGATTAGGTTTGGCAATCGCCAAAGAGATAGTAGATAAACATCATGGTCAACTTTGGGCTAAAAGCAAAGAAGGGAAAGGATCGACTTTTTACATTTCTTTGCCTTATGAGCCAATGAGTGAAGGGGATGATTGGGATGAAGTCTAGGTTTAAACTGGGGGATATTTTATTACTATTAGGAACACTATTTGTTTTTATTTTATCAATTATCCTATGGATTTTTATTATGACTAATGATCAATATTTTAGTCATATTAATCAAACTAATAACGTTACAGACCAAGAGCATAATCGTAATCGGATAGCTTCTAATTTATATATTCCTACTAGTTCATATGGTTTTAAAAATGGTCAGCTTAATCGATTATATGATTCGAAAAAAAATCTATCACTGGAATTTGTTAATGAATTGAAGGATGTCAAATATCGGAATATTGAGCAAGCTAGTATTGGCCAAGAAAATTATGAACAATTTCTTAATAATCCCAAATATATTCAACTGACTTTTCCCAATGAAATTAGTGCAGATGTTCTTACAAAGAAGAAGTTAACTCAATTAAATCCAAAATTTCGGCGCATATTTATTTCAAATAATAACCATTATTTTTATTTAGGAAATGATCGAACGTTTACCATCTATCGTATTGATCTGTATAATGCTAACTTTTCACGGTTACGTAGTTTTGCGCGTAATGCACAAGGCAAGTTACCTGTCAAATTTGTCCATTTAAAAGACAACTATGAAGTTTTTTATACACAGCAGCAACATTGGCGAGTTTATAGTTACTTAACCAATAGTCAAAATAATTCATATTTTGTATCGCGACTTTTAGGAACAGCTCATGTGACGGCTCGCTCAAATAAAAATGGCTGGACGACATATTCACTTAATTACTACACTAAATTACGTGTGCCACAAAATAGTACTAATCGTCATAACTTTTTATACACACGTTATGAAAAAAGTCAGGCCAAAACTGTGAGTGACCAACTTTTAGATAGTGTGGAATACGTTCATAAAATAGGTTTGAGTGAACAAGATTTACGCTACTTTGATTTTGGTGATGGTTCAGTTGATTATATTAATTATATCGAAGGGCTTCCGGTTTTTATGGATGATCACAATGTGCAAGTAAAGACAACTTTTACGCAGGATGCTGTTGAATTAGCATTTAATAATATTGATTTACAAATCCCGATTCCATTTGATGGTCAAACGCGTACATTGCCGCCTAGTGCAGAAGTAATGCAGAGTTTGATTGCTGCTGGTATGAAAAAGTCGGAAATTCAACGAGTAATCGTTGCTTTCCGAGTCGAGCAAGATAATAGTCATGATAATTTGATTAATTTGATTCCTGTATATTATGTTAAAGCTTATGACCAATGGAGAAGTGTTTCTGAATGGGGAAAGCAGAATTTTAATAATTTAAACAAAATCAGTTCAGTAAAATCAGAAGAGAGGAAATAGGATGGATCGAAAAAGAATTGAGTGGCTGATCTTTGTTATTTTCTTATTAATTGACCTTTACCTTGGATTTGAGATTTGGCGTTCACCAATTAGTTTAGGCAATACATCTGGCTTAACGACTACCAGCATTCGATCAGAGATGCGAGCAGATGGGATTGATCTTCCGCCACATATTTCACATAAACAGCAATCGGGTTACTATTTGGCCGCTAGAAAACATGACTATCTTTCCCCCAAGGCAGATAGCTTAACAAACGTAAGCTTTCACTATTCAAAAAATGATAATGAATTAACAGGTACGCCCAAAACTCTTGTTTTATCTAGCGGTAACAGGAAAAAAACTTTGCAACAATTAGAGGATTTTAAGAACGATCCAAGAAATGTTCCTTATGGTAAACAGTTCAAATATAATCCAAGTCTATCAAGTGAAACTACATATTGCTATGTTCAAACTACAGATTATGGACCAATTTATGATAACGATGCGCAGTTAACTATTAATGTACATGCTGGTCAAATTGTTAACTATACGATTTCTTATATGGGTCCAATTAGTGCAGTTCGTGAGCCACAATTGATCATTAGTGCATGGCATGCAGTTAAAGCAATGTATACTGATCGTGAAATTGTCAATAATTCACGTGTCTTGAAGGTTAGTCTTGGTTACTCAAAATTAACAGAAGTTCGTGGTAATATAATTTTGCTTCCAACTTGGTTAATTTTAGTCGAAAATAAAACAACTAAAAATATAACGGTTAAAAGAGTTAATGCTTTCACAGCACAAATCTTGCAAGGTAGCTCGTATAACATCCAAAAAAATTAGAAAGAAGGTAGCTGTTGTGAGGGTTTCTATTTTAGCTAGTGGTTCAACTGGAAATACAAGTTTAATTGAAACAAGTCAGCATAAGATTTTAATGGATGCTGGATTATCTGGCAAAAAAATTCAGTCATTGTTAGCCAAAATCGGTGTTGATATTAATGATATTGATATGATTTTTTTGAGCCATGACCATTCTGATCATAGTAAAGGCTTGGGAGTTTTATTACGACGTTACCCTCAAATGGCTGCTTTTACTAACAGTGGAACTTGGAAATATTTAAATAAAACTCAGAAAATTGGTAAGCTCCCAGTTGAACAAGTTAATATTATTGAGCCGGGGCAAACAAAAACTTTTGGTGATCTTGATGTAACAGCATTTGCAACAAGTCATGATGCGGCTGAGCCGCAGTATTATGTTTTTACTAGTGATGGAAAACGGATGGTCTTTTTAACAGATACGGGATATGTATCTCAAAGAGTAAAAAGTGTTATTACTGATGCGGATGCCTATTTAATGGAATTTAACTATGATGATATGATGTTACGCAACGGACCATATTCTTGGTCATTAAAACACCGAATTTTATCTGATGTTGGTCATTTATCAAACGTGGAAGCTGGAGAAGCCTTGCTTGATGTGGTATCAAACAAGACAGAACATATTTTTTTGGCTCATCGGAGTCAGCATAATAATACTGCAAAACTTGCCTATCAAGCTGCTAAGCAAATTCTAGTTAATGGGGATGCCTGTTTACCCAATGATGTTAAAATTATTATGACTGATTCAGAGGTGCCAACAGACTTAATACAAATTTAACAGGTTTATTAATAACTTTTTTAAGGTTTATTGGTATATTAATCAAAGTTATCTAAAGGAGATTAAATGATGGAAAAACATAATGGGATTGTCAAAACAGCCATTGTTGGCGTAGTTGCAGGAATTATTGGTGGTGGTGTATCCTACGCTGCCTTAGATCGAATCAATACCGCAAGTTTTAATAATGATGCTCAGACTAGTATTAGCTCTAACAGTGCCAAGACTTCTAAAAACAGTGCTAAGACCAGTGGGACAATGACTCCTGCTTATAATGATGTCAGAGGTGCGGTAGTATCGGTTATCAATATGAAACGTCAACGTAGCAGTAGCAACTCCTTATTCGATATTTTTGGTGATAATGAGACTAATAAAGACAAAGGTAAGTTGCAGACTTATAGTGAGGGTTCTGGTGTAATCTACATGAAAAGTGGCAATAAGGGCTATATTGTGACTAATAATCATGTTGTTTCTGGTAGTGACAGAATCCAGGTCATGTTATCCAATGGTAAAACTGTGAACGCGCGAATTGTAGGTACAGATGCTACCACTGATTTAGCAGTCTTATCGATTGATGCCAGTCATGTTACCCAAACTGCTGAATTTGGTGATTCTAAGAGCCTACAAGCTGGTCAAACTGTAATTGCGGTCGGATCCCCTCTAGGTAGCGAATATGCCTCTACAGTTACCCAAGGAATAATTTCTGCTCCGGTACGTAACATCACAACTTCTTCAGCAAACCAGCAAACTGTTATTCAAACTGATGCGGCAATTAATCCAGGTAATTCAGGAGGAGCACTAGTTAATTCTGCCGGTCAAGTAATTGGAATTAGTTCAATGAAACTAGCACAATCTGGTGATGGCACATCTGTGGAAGGAATGGGTTTTGCTATTCCTTCTAACGAGGTCGTTACGATTGTTAATCAATTGGTTAAGAAAGGAAAGATTGTTAGACCACAATTAGGTGTTAAGGTAATTGCGCTACAAGGAATTCCAAATAGCTATCGCAAACAACTTAATATCAAATCCAATTTGAAGACGGGCATTTATATTGCTGAAGTAACGAAACGTAGTGCGGCTCAGATAGCTGGATTAAAAACAGGTGATGTCATTGTAAAAGTTGACAACAAGTCTGTCTCTGATGTAGCATCGTTACACAGTATTTTGTATAATCATAAAGTCGGTGATAACGTTGATGTTATCGTTAATCGCAATGGTAAAGAGCTTAATTTGCATGTTAAATTGCAGGCAGATTAAGGTGAGTAGTATTTTGTAATTAGATAATAAAATAGGCTATACTGAGCGGTTTTTAATGCAAGTATAGCTTTTTTGTTAATAATTTAAATGCGAAACAATATAATGTTCGTTTTTTTAAGCTGTCAAGGCAAATATTTTTAAGGCAAAGTTGTTAACAACTGTGGAAAACTTTGTGGATTGTGCATAAATTGATAAAATAAGCTCAAAAATGCTGTGGATAATCTGTGGATTGTGTGTAAATAATAAAACAGTAAAATTTGTTAAAATACTTATTAAGGCTTATATATTAGCTTTAAGGGATTTAAAGTTTGTAAAATTGAATAACCACAATAAATTTGTGAGTAAAAAAAGTTGTAAAAGATCAAAAAAATCAAGAACCACAAGTTAAGAGAGTATTTTATATTATAACCACAAAATGTTGATTTATGTTTTTCACAGGTGTGGAAAAACATAGTGAAAAGATTGGGAATTGAGGGATAAAATGGCGATAAAGATAAAAATTATTTGTGTTGGTAAGCTAAAAGAAAAGTATTTTAAGGATGCAATTGCAGAATATCAGAAGCGACTTAGTCGCTTTGCCCAAATTGAAGTAATTCAGGTTCCTGATGAGCAAGCTCCTGAGAAGTTAAGTGTAGCAGAGCAAGATAAGGTTAAAGAAATTGAAGGTCAACGAATTCTGCAAAAAATTAGAGATAAAGAATATGTTTTTGTTACCGCAATTAAAGGTAAGCAACGTTCTAGTGAAGAATTTGCTCAAGAAATTAACAATTTAGCAATCTATGGTCATTCAAATATTACTTTTGTTGTTGGAGGAAGTCTCGGAACAAGTCAAGCTGTAAATGAACGTGGGGATGAATTACTAAGTTTTGGTAAATTGACATTACCTCATCAATTAATGCGAGTAGTATTAATTGAACAAATTTACCGTGCTTTCATGATTATTAGTGGTAGTACTTACCATAAATAAAAAGTGGTCATATCAAAACGATCATTTTTTATTAAGCTAATGCAATATAAATAGGCTTAAGTTAACTATTAGCAAAATTATAATACTTATAGTCCAATCACTTACCTTAATCGGTATTTTTATAATTACTGAACGTGTTGCATTCTCATGATAGCCATGAGACTCCATTCCTTGAGCCAAGTTTTCAGCAGAATTTAGGGCTACAAGAATTGCTTTGAAATATAGAGTAGGTGACCAGAAACCAAGGTAAATACCCCGCATCATTGCAGCCGTGCGAATTTGCCTAATTGCTTGTTTAATTTGTGGCACAATGTTGAGGGCTGCTAAAACCCCATAAGCGAATTTGCTTGGTAAATGAAAATTTTGTTCGAAAGAGCGAGCCATTTGTTCGGCACTGGTATCAACTGCTACGCAATAAATTGTTAAAGTGTAGACGTAAATACGACTAGATAAGCTGAGAGCATTGGTTAAATTTGGTTGTGGCGCAAACCAATATAGGGTGGCAAAGATAGTAACTGCCGCTAGTAGTGGGGCAAACAACGTTATAAGTAAGTTTTTCAATTTAACATGCTTAATTAGTAAGTAAATAATACTGATGCTGATAATTAGGAAGTTGGTTGCCAAACTGGACTCAAAAGATATTTCTAAAGAAATAATTAATGCTAAGAGAAATTTAAAACTAGGGTTCAATGGTATACCTCATTTAGTGACATAAGTTAATTGATGATTAGCTAAAACAAGATGATAGTCACACCAACTAGCAAGGTTAGTTAATTCATGACTAATAATAAGTAGTGTTTGTTTCCTGTCTATTTGACTTTGTCTTAATAATTTCATGACTTGAAGTGCCGAGTCTTGATCAAGCCCACTGAGTGGCTCATCTAAGAGTAGTACCTTCTGGTTAGAGATTAACATTAGTAGTATTTGTAATTTCTTTTGTTGTCCACCCGAAAGAGAATAAACTACCTGATCTAGAAGTTGATCTAAATTCAAGTTTACTAAAGCTTGCTGAATTCTTTGATCAGTAAAAAAATTGTCAGAGCGTTGCTTCTTGCTCAGATTTAGTTCATCTAGTACAGTAACATTAATAAATTGATCGGTTGCTTCTTGGAAAACTTGCCCAACTTGCCGTAAATATTTGCGGGGCGAAAGTTGACAAATTTCTTGTTTGTTAAAAGTTAAGTTGCCTTCATAAGGTAGCATTTTGGTTAATGCTTCAAATAGTGAGGTTTTTCCTGCGCCGTTTGCCCCAGTAATTAACGTTGTTTTGCCAGCAATAATTTGTAATTCGTGTTGGGATAATAATAATCGATTTTGTTTGATTTCAGTATTGGCGAAAGTAAAGCAACTACTTTCATGCACTGGAATGGAGAAAGAATAGGTAGGATGTTGATCATTAGTGTGCAGTAGCAGCTTTTTTTCTTTTTCTTTTAGTTTGACAATCGTTTTATCACGAAACTGAAACAAGTTGTCGCAAATTCCGACATAATCACTAAGAATGTGATCGCTAAGAAAGATTGTTTTGCCTAAATCACGCAGATGAGCCAATTTGGTAATTAAGAATTTACGAGTGGTGGGATCGCAACTAGCGAAAGGCTCATCCAATAAAAAAACATTAACATCCATTGCTACAAGTACTGCCAGGGCAACACGCTGCTGTTCGCCTCCTGACATAGTATTAATTTTTTGATCAAGTAAATGGCTAATCTCGGCAAAATCGACAGCTTGTTGTAATCTTGTTGGGTATTGCTCACGACTAATTTGTAAGTTTTCTAAAGCAAAAACAATTTCCTCTCGAGGAGTTGCCATTGTAAATTGTTCACTAGCTTTTTGAAACATCATCGCAGTTTGAAGGTTATCCAAGTTAATTGAACCACTAATTGTACCGGCATATTTAGGATAGAGTTGTGCTAGTATTTTTAAAAAGGTTGATTTGCCACATCCTGAGGGTCCGATTAATAGCGAAAATTCACCTGTTGGGATGGACAAATTAGTTTGTTCTAAAATAGTATTTTGTTTATCATATGAAAAAGTCAAATTTTTACTTGTAATCAATTTTATCCTCAATATAAAAAAGCCATCATAACCAAAAGGGTCTGACGACATGAAATCATTAATTTTCCCTTCGCTGGTATTAACCATAGCAGGTTCAGCGGGTATATTCTCAGCCTTTTGGCACCCCGATAATTGATTTCATTATATCTAAAAGCAGATTTACTGTCTAGTAGAAGAAATTTTTTATAATGGGATAGTTATTGACCAGTAGGATAAAATTCATTAATATATAATAAAATTATAAAGCAGTCACTATTTAAAGAAGGTGAATTTATGGTAGCGTTTAAACTAGAACAATATTTAGCAAGTGTTCTGGATGCTGAGGATGTTGATTCAAATGAAGTACAATTAAAGGTAGGAAATAGCAGTTTTGATATCTTTACAGCTTATCTTGAAAACCGTAATGCAGGTATACACAGGTATCAGACTACCAATACTACTATTCTTTACGAAATTACTGGTAAAACCAAGATTAGAAATAATGGCCGTGAGTTAAAGTTAGGGCCAGGAAATATCATGATTTTGCGACGTAAGTGTGAGTATGATGTGCAAACACAACTAAAAGGAAATGTGTTACTAAAACTTGAATTTAATTCTAATTTAAATTTTAAAACCTTTTTGATTAACGCAGGTGTACTTGATCCAAGCGAACGAAATGTAATCAATAATGTCCATGATGCTTTAAAAATAAGACAATTACTTTATATAAAAAGTTCACCCATGTCAAAACCAGCACAATTACTTAAAGAAATTATTGATGAATATCTAAATCAAAATATGTTTACCCAAAGCATGATTATTGCACAATTAAGCATACTTTTCATAACGACTATTAGAAACCGCGATCTAATAGTAATTCCTGATACTATTCAAGAATTTGCGCCTACTACGTTAGAGCAATATATTGATGATAATTATGCAAAGGTAACGCTTGCCCAGGCTGCTCAATATTTCGGCTTTAACACTAATTATTTTTCTAGTTTAGTAAAACAAAAAACCGGTAAAAGTTTTGTTGAACATGTCGATGAAAGAAGAATGCAAGAAGCTCGTAATTTGCTTGCTCGACCGGATATTTCGATTAAAGAGATTATTGCCCATGTTGGTTATAGTGGGAAGTCCTTTTTTTATAAGAAGTTTAATGAGTATTACCATGAAACTCCAGTGCAAATGCGGACAGAATTGTTCCGGCAGGCTAATATTAATTTAAAATGATTAATGGTAACTAATAAGCTATCAAGAAAATTACCTGCTAGCAATTTTGAAATTTTAAATATACTGACTAACTAAAAATGAGGTGTTTCGAGTATATAACTCAAGACACCTCATTTAGTTGTTAATTAAAAAAATTACATTTTTTCTAACCGCTTAATACGTTCTTCTGTTGGAGGATGTGTGTCAAATAAATTGGAAACTCCCTTTTTGTTTAACGGATTTTCGATATACATTCCTGCACTACTAGGATCTGCCTTCTTCATTGGGTCAGAACCTTCAATTTTCTCTAATGCAGAAATTAAGCCTTGGGGGTTACGTGTTAACTCAACTGAAGATGCATCAGCTAAGTATTCACGGTTACGTGATAAAGCCATTTGTGCCAAACTGGCACAAAGTGGCCCTAAGATAAGGACAAAAAGAATTGCAACAACTTTAAAAACTACCTCTAACCCATTACTCGAATTGGTATCACGGTCATCGTCATCAATCCACCAGATGTAACGACTGGCAATTCCTGATAAGAAGGAAATTACACCTACTAAGACAGCCGCAATTGTTGAAACCATAATATCGTAATTACGGATATGTGAAATTTCGTGCCCTAGCACACCTTCAAGTTCTTCACGGTTCATTAAATCAAGTAAACCTTGTGTTACTGCAACAGCAGAATGATTAGGGTCACGTCCCGTGGCAAAAGCATTTGGGCTTTGATCATTAATAATGAAAACGCGTGGCATTGGGACTTTACCGACCATTGCCATATCTTGAACAACATGCCACAATTCAGGGTGATCTTGTTCACTTACTTCTTGAGCATGGTTTAGACTCATCACCATATTTGCTGGATTAGGTAGAACAATTAACATGTAAATTACACTAAAAAACAAAGCAATAATTAACCCTAAAATTGGTCGGTTGCCAAAAATGTATCCTAATCCAGCACCAACTAATGCAAGAATGATGATAAATAAAGTCATTATCCAAACTGTTTTGCGCTTATTGCGGGCAATTTGTTGAAATAACATAAGAATTATCCTGCCGCTTAAAACTTAACTTTTGGTACTTCTTTTTCCGCTTCACTTGTTTGTAAATAATCAACTTTCTTAAAGCCATGAATATGAGCAACTAGATTCGACGGAAAAGTTAGAATTTTTTGATCATAAAGAGCTGCCGATGAATTATAGAGCTGCCGCGAATAAGCAATTTTATTTTCGGTATTGGTCAATTCCTCCTGTAATTTTAGGAAGTTCTGGTTAGCCTTTAAGTCAGGATAATTTTCTGACAAAGCAAAGATAGTCTTTAAAGCATCAGAAATTTGATTAGAAACTTTTAATGTTTGAGTATGATCATTAGTAGGAACATTATTTAGTTGATTTCGCAGTTGAACGACGTTCTCAAGGGTTTCTTTTTCATGTTTGGCGTAGCCTTTAGTTGTTTCCACTAAATTGGGAATTAAGTCATTACGTCGTTTTAACTGTACGTCAATTTGGCTCCACGATTCATCAATGTAGACCTTGGATTTTTGCAAACTATTATAAATAGTAATATAAATGGCAATTAATAAAACAAGGATAACGACAATTATCCAAAATAAGCTGAATGATAAACTAAACATTACTTTTCCTCCTTAAGATAAGTATTTAATCAATTATAACTGATTATATGTTATTTGAATACAAAAGTGATTACTGATAAATAGTTTTTAAATAAGTAATAATAACCAACCGACTATTGTTAAAATAATTAAACTAATTAGTTGCATAATTAGCCATTTTTTGAAAAATTCACTTCTGGAAACGGTAGCGTTTTGGGTAAAAGTTTTTAAGACAAGCATGTTAGCCATTGATCCGATTGGTGAACCGAAACCACCAATGTTAGAACCTAAAAATAGAGCTTTAGCGTATGGTGTGAATTTTCCTACTAAAATAGTTGCTGGAACGTTGCTGATAATTTGACTAGAAAGAATTGAGGTAAAATATGTCGATTGTTCCGAATTAATCATCGTATGGATAAGGGTGACAATGATTGGGATCTGTTGAATATCACTAATAAAAATAAAGAAGCAGGTAAAGGTTAAAAGTAGGGCATAGTCAATTTTCAGTAAGATTCGTGGATTGATTACAAGGGCTAAAATAATAGCAATGATCATAGGAATTACAATGTTGATAATCTTGAAAACACCCAAAAAGAATAAGGCAAAAACGATTGTAGTTATAATAGTAGGACGTACACTAATATTGATTGGCTTAATATCTTGTCTTGGAATTTGTTTACGTGGAATAAAATAAAAAATAATCAAGGAAATTAATACTGATGCCAGTAAATAAGGTAATGACCATGAAAAAAATTCAAACGCGCCAACCGAATATTTGCTAACCAAAAAAATGTTATGTGGATTACCCCAAGGTGTAAATGCTGCCCCAATATTTGCTCCCATCCCGATTAAGGTGACTGGTAAAATTTGTGGCAGTTTGCAACGTTTAGCAATGTTTAAGTATAGCGGAATCAAGGTAAGTGCCGTTATATCATTTCCCAGAAACATCCCAGAAATAATTGCCAGTAATGTAAACAGAATATTTAACTTTTGCATATTATCAGCGACGCTAGTAAGTTTATATGCCAGAACATCAAGTACATGTAAGTAGGCGTAAATTTGGATGATGATTAGCATTGTTGTGATTGAAAATATCGTATGCAAATTGATATCCTCAATTCGCGGTCTAGCAAAAAACAGACTAATAATTGTTACCACAATAGTAATTTGCAAGATTCTGTCACTAAAAATCTTTTTTAAGCTGGACATAAAATGTCCCCTTTCACAAGTTATATTCATCTATGTATCGCTATATACATTTTGAGCTTTTTTTTGTTTGTTAGCAATAACAAAATTCTATGGTAACAAAAAATGTGATACTGTAAACATAAACTTTGACTTGATTGTGTAATATAGCATATACTCATGGAAATGGTAAAGATTAGGAGGAAATGAAGATGGAAAACTCTAAATCGATTAAAATAAACATCAAATCCAGTGCTGCTGATAAAATCAGGTCACAAGTAAAGACTGGACAAGTTGTTTTATTAGCATTGAACGATGGTTCTAATAAATATTCTGATGTTGGTGGTACCTGTACGATTGGTGCTAACTTTCAGTTAGTTATGGTTGACCAACCAGACCCTGACTTTACAATAAAGATTGATAATAATGCTGGATTAGATTTATATACTAGCCCAGCTGAAATGCAGTTTTTAGATGGTGGATTGGTCATTGACGAAAAGAACGCTACAATCAGCCTTTCTGATGATAGTGGTGTAATTGATGGCGCTGTTACAATTAATCAATATAAGTAAAAATATTATAGCAGACTAAATGTTTGCTTTTTTGCTGCTTCTAATTTAAAGTAGAAGCGGAAGCGGTCTAGCCTTGCTTGTTTATACTTTCCGTGGTAAACTATAAAAGATTTTCGAAAATCTGAAAGGAAGTATAGTACTATGCGTAAAGGTGAAAACTATAATACTGGTTGTGAACCAAACCAAAGACCTAAAAACAAGAAGAATGGTAAAAAGCGCGTTGCTCATGTAGCAGCAGTTGTTGCTTTCTTGAACAAGGCTAAAGCAGACGAAAATAAATAGTTTGCGCTAATTAAAATAAAAGGTGGATTACATATGTAATCCACCTTTTTTTATGGACACAAGTTGGTTAAAATGAAGCTAAGATTAATGACAATATTTGCCTTAAAGGAGATATCTTAAAGTGAAATTTCAATGTAGCGCATGCGGTCTTCGACTTAATTCCAATCATTTTAAACACCAAGGACTAATGAACCCAAAATTAACTAGTATTTGTGATCAATGCCTTCAACGTGGAGGAAAAGCCGAAGATTTTGGTAATACGACAGTTGCGATTTTTGCGCAAGCTTTGCTATATACATTTGTGGGCCAAAATAATGAGGATCAAGAACTGAAATTTTTAGTTCATTCAAAAGATGAACGTAAGCGCTACGAGTCTTTTATTCAAGATTATGATGGTAATGAACTGGCACAGCAACAACTTAGCCGGCAAGAGTTTAATCAAGCTGTCATCGATAGTGAGGTAGGAAAAACTGAATTTATTCCACAATTAAATCTTACTTTTGCTGAAAATTTAAATAAATTAGGATTAAAAGTTGATTTCAAATTAAATGAAGTTGACTTTATTGATCGTGAACGTATACGGGCTAAATACCATTACCGCTGTCAATATTGTGGCCGGCGAGGGCGCAGCGTGGACCATAAGGATCCGGTATCTTTATCACATAATAATGATTTTGACAATTTAATCTTGTCTTGTCAGGAATGCAATCGGATTAAATCTAACATGCCTTATAAGCTCTTTATCAAATTGAATGCTCAAATCTCGCAACTTAATCAAAAACTGGTTAAATATGAAAATTCTTTAGCAACCCTTAGGAGTGAATTTGAGCAAAAGCGGCGCAGCATAGCGGCAACAATGCATCTTAAAGGTGTTGTTGATGATCCGGAATTAACTCAAATGCGTAAGCAAAATAAAAAATTGCAGGATGCTATTGATAGTTTAAGTAGTGATTATGATGAATTGCGAAAATTGCGTGAGCAACACTTTAATACTGGCTGGAAGTTATTACAGGAGAATTCTAAAGAGGATATCATTTAAGTGATCAAATAAGCTTATAATTAAAACATAAGAAAGAAGGTATAATAATGAAAATTAAAAAGATAAGAGGTCATTTTTCAAAACTAGTTAATTTAGGAATAATTTTTGCTTTATTAGGTAGTATCGTGGAATCTGTTGCAACTGTTCAAGTATCAGCCAAAAAATTAGAAACAGTAGCAAGTAATCCGAGGTTAGAATTGGGAATTTGGACTGGAAAAGATGGTGACTGCAACTGGAATTATGATGTAGTTACCAAAACATTGACTATTGAAAATGGTCAATTATCATCTGTTCCTCTTACAAAAGAGTTGTCGTGGGCAGATGAAATTGAGTATCTTAATTTTGACGGTCAGATAAAGTTACCTGCTAATGCGGAAAACAAATTTGCTAATTTAACTAGTCTAAAGGCCATTAGCGGATTAAATAAAGTGGATACAAATGCGACAAACAATATGGCAAGTCTTTTTGGTAATGATCTAAATTTAACTAGTCTTGACTTGAGTCATTTTGATACCAAAAATGTTACAGATATGTCTGGTATGTTTCTTCAAACTAGAAGACTGAATAATCTTGATCTAAGTCATTTGGATACCAGAAATGTAACAAATATGAGCAATATGTTTGCCTATAGTGGAATTACTGATCTTGACTTGAGTCATTTAGATACCAGAAATGTAACAAATATGAGCAATATGTTTGCCTATAGTAAAATTACTAATCTTGATTTAAGCCATTTTGATACTAAAAGCTTAACAAGTATGAGAAGTATGTTTCAAGGCACCGGAGCTTTAGGTGAAAAATTCACTTTAAGTCACTTTAATACTAGTAAAGTAACTGATATGTCGGAATTATTTGCTGCTACCAAATATGCACAGATTGTTTTAAACAATCTTGATACTAGTCATGTGACTAATATGTGCGAAATGTTTGCACGTTCTCGCGTAAATAGTCTTGATTTGAGCCACCTTGATACTAGTCACGTTACTAACATGTCAGGGATGTTTTTATATAATACAAACTTAACTAGCCTTGACCTAAACCATTTAGATACATCTAATGTTACTGATATGTCCTATATGTTTACAAATGATACCGCTTTGAATCACTTAAATCTCAGCGGCTTAGATACGTCTAAAGTTACTGATATGCATTATATGTTTGAAGCTGATGTGGCGTTAACTAGCTTAGATCTACGCAATTTTGATACTAGTAGATTAACTAATATGCAGGCAATGTTTAGAAAAGATACAAATCTGGTTGACTTAGATTTGCACAACTTTAAGACAAATCAAGTCAAAATCATGGATGATTTATTTGAATATGATTCTAAGCTTGAAAGTGTAAATTTAAGAGGATGGAATACCCAAAAGGTAACCACAATGAGCAGCATGTTTAGGCATTGTCCACAGTTAGTTTACGTTGATCTCAGTGGTTTTCATACTCCCAAATTAAATGACTCTACACTAATGTTTCAGTATGACTATAAGTTAGCTGGTATTGATTTGAGTCACTTTAACATCCATAATAGTAGCATTTTAGATCATGCAGGGAATCCAAATGGCTTTGCAGTTAAATTGGGTCATTATCGTTTGCGTAAGAGTTCAGGCGTGGGGCAAAGTTTTAAGCATATTCAAGCGGTAGGTAATGGAAAGCTTAATCATCCTCAGGGGAAAAAATATACAGCAGAGCAACTCTTTAGGTTGTATAATCATTCGGCTAAAAAAAGTCCAGTGGCAATCTATGTGATGTATAACGGTAAAAAACCAAGTTTTGCTAAACACCTAGGAATTAAATAATTAAAGAAAAATAGGTTAACTTATTAGAAGTTAACCTATTTTTGTTATTTAAGTAATCCTAATCACCTAATGGGAAATCCAATGAAATTAATTGCTTGCTGGTAGTTTCTAACAGCCAAGTTGCTTCATTAACTTGGGCAATTGTTGCCTTGTTTGAACGTAAAACTTGGGAAGCATTAGTTAAAGCATTACGATAATTAGCTTTTAAATCACTATATTGGGTAATTACCTTATTAGTATTTTCAAAACTCATAAATAATTTTTGTAGCTCACTTTTATCAGCGTTGGTTGCAATAACTTGATCATTTTGAGCTTGCTGTTCCGTGTTTTGAATTTGTAGTTTATTTTGGTTATTAAATTTAACGTCACTGGCTTTGATAAAATAGTTACTATAGTTAGCCGTTGCTACATTATTTGGTAAATCATTCTGTTTCAGTGGTTGTTGTGTTTGGTCATTAATTAATTTGGGATTGTCATAGTTAAGGAAATGGTAAAATAATGTAGCTTTGTGATCATTAGGTAGCCAGAGATAAAAGAGACCATCTATTAAAATTGAGTTATTTTTTGTAGTTTGAATGCTTATACCACTAGGATTACCAGTAAAATCAAAAAGCTCAATTGAATTTCCTGTTACTGGGGTAACGGGATTAAAAGCTAATGCTGTATAGTCAATAATTGGTAAGTCATTTCTAAAAGTAATATCTGCTTCATCAATGTATTCGTCGGGATAATCGTGTAGCCGATAGATATATCCCTCAAAGCCGTCTAAATAGCGAGGAATAACAGCAAGATCAATTTTGATTTTTTGTCCTTTTTTAAGGAGATGATTGGTTTGATGTTGAGAAAGCGTACTTGTTTTGGCTGTCGCAAGGAGAGTCGCTGAGCTAACCCCGTTATACCGAGCAATATGACCATCGATACTAGCAATATTATCTGCACGAAGATAACGATTTTGTCCTAAAGCATAATATTGCTTATTATTAATCGTTTTAGTCGGTAAATAAAATATTTGTTTTTGCTTATTAAGATCTTCATCATAAAAGAAATATTTAGGCATCGTTGTGGTTGGTCTGACTTTGCCATAATAAGTAACAATTGCATTTTGCGCAAGACTTTGTCCGGTAGGTTTACCCTTGGCAGTATAAATTAATGACTTGTTTGCCAATACAAGCTTACCTTTTTTAGTATCTTTTTGGTTGACGTCCTTAACAACTGCGGCATTTACGTAATTACCACCGCCAAGATCATAATATTTTTGACCGTTAATTTTGTTTATTGCATAGTAACTAAAGTCTGAATCTTCATAGGTATAAATTATTTTGTAACCTTGATGATCGGTAGTAAAGGGATCAGGTGATGTATTCCTTTTGACTTTAATTTTATGGCCAAATTTGTCATAAAGATAATCATTTTTGATAAAAGTGATTTTCCCTTTAGATACTTGTTTTGCTGCTTGTATGGATTGTGGTTGATTAATATTTACTAAAAAGTGACTTGCAATCAGAGCAACGACAGAAAATCCAATACTAAATTTTTTCGTAATTTTCATTAGTAACCTCTTTTCAACTGATAATTAAATTGATGTATTTAATTGTATTATAGTATATTTAATGCATAAATAAACAAGTTTGAAAATATTATATCATCTGTAGGAATAACTTTGACCACTAGGTTTTCTGGTGATCTTTTTTGTTAGAAGTATCAGAAATTTTTTAAGCTCATCAACTTTTATCTTGGCCATTATGTAATTGCTGTGATTGATTCAGTAACTTTTGAGTATGATCAAGTGTATCATGCAAACGGGCAATTTTTTGGTCCTTGTTAGGGGGGTTGTTCATGATATGATTGTTCTAATGTGTCTAATCGTTTTATTATAAAAAAATTATTTACTCTTTATTTTTACTACAGATAAAAACTTTAAAATGTATACTGATCTTTTTGATCAGATTTGATAACCAACAATCGTAAAAGTGGTTATGTTATTTTCCTTTATGGGGGTAGTGTTGTGCCACTGGAGAGACTTGGCAGTAGTGATTAAGCTTAGTATTACAGGAATAGATGTGGCCTTGGAGGAGCAAGTCAAGAAATAACCGAGGAATTAAGTTGGACGTAGCTTAGAATGCTAATAAGGGTGGGGTTTAACGATTCAAATTCATATCCTGGTTATATTTAGATATAATTGATATATTCAGCTTTTGAAAGCATCGAAGCGTAATGTTTAAGTGTTTGAAAATTAGTGTGAACTTAGTGGTGTTCAAAGTGACTTAAGTTAGGTTATTGTTGGTGGAAATGTTGCCCAATGTGATCTACAACTTTAGACCAAGTATTTTTGAGTATTTGCTTGCTTTGGTGTTCTAATTCTTGGCTAACGATTTTTTGATCAGTTAATTCAACTGCTAATACAACACTTTTATTTTTTTGTTGCAGAGCTAATGAAATTTAAAAAGACAGAAGGTCATTGCTCCTAAATGATATGGACACCAAAATTAGGATCAATTATTAAATTTTAATTTAGGACTGATTTCCGATATGCAATCGAGGTCAGTCCTTTTAAGTTCCCATTGAGTCTTTCGCTGTTGTAAAAGTTGCTGTATTTTCTTATTGCTTTTTTCATAATATTATTAATTTTTTTAATGGGATTACTTATGAAATAAGGCAAATTAATATTTATGTTGTAAATAACATTGACAACGCTTTCTGATTAATAATAAAATTATTTTATGCTGATATGCATATCATACTATATGTTTTATACAAAAAAGTGTAATGATTAAAAATAAGAAATGGATTAAGTGAAATGAAAAAGCTATCTAAGCTGTGTTTATCTTTATGGGGCAAGAAGAAGGTTGAAGATGGTCAACCATTGTGGTTACCCTTAGTTGCCCATTTAACTGATACGCAAAAGGTTATTAATTTTCTCTATAATCAATGGCTTAGTCAAGGACAACAAGAATTTTTGACACAGAACATATCTGATGAAGAAATCCATAAATTAATTAAGTTTTTAGGCTTTGTTCATGACATTGGCAAGGCTACACCGGCTTTTCAAACTAAAGAATCATATAATCGAGCTCAGACTTTAGATAACGATTTAATCGAAAATTTAATTAGAAGTGGTTTTTCCAAATTGGATCAGTTGGAATTGTCTTCACGCAACATGTCACCTCATAATAGGGCTGGAGAAGCCATTTTACTGAAGTTTCAAGTTCCTGACACTGTTGCCGCCTTAATTGGCGGTCATCATGGAATACCTGAATCAATTTCTCCAATTGATAATTTGATGAGTTGTAAGACAAATTATTATCAAAGCGATCAAGATGAAAATTTGAAACAGCCGTGGAAGCAGGTACAACGAGAGTTATTTGATTGTGCTTTAGTAAGTTCAGGTTACAGTGATGTTAGCGAGATTCCTACGATTACTCAGCCAGAAGCAGTTATTTTAGAGGGCTTGCTTATTACAGCCGATTGGTTAGCTTCAAGTGAATATACCAGAAATGAGAAGGAACTCTTTCCCCTAATCAGTCTTGAACAATCATGGGCTGATTTAGATATGGAGCGGCGTTTTACGAAGGCAATGCAAAATTGGTTATTAAATGGTACATGGCAACCGCAAAAAATAAATAAAATGACGGATCCATATCAAGAACGCTGGGGGTTTAACGCACGTCCTGTCCAAAAAGTAGCAACAAAAGCAATTGGTGAAACTATAGATCCAGAAATGATCATCATTGAAGCTCCAATGGGTTTGGGTAAAACAGAACTTGCTTTAGTGGCGGCGGAACAGTTAGCCTATCTTTGTAAAGAAGATGGAGTCTTTATCGGCTTGCCGACACAAGCAACAAGTAATGCTATGTTCAACCGGGTTGATCAATGGATAGAAAAATTAGCTGAAAAACAAAAAGAAAATTTTCCGATTAAATTAATGCATAGTAAGGCACAATTTAATAAAGCGTATAGACAATTGCCGGATGCGGAAAATGTTAATACAGCGGGCGCTGTAACAATTAATTTGTGGTTTTCAGGAAAAAAATCAATTTTAACTAAGTTTACAGTTGGAACAATTGATAACTTGCTGTCAATGGCGCTAAAGCAGCGCCACCTTTTCTTAAAGCATCTGGGTTTTAGCGGTAAAGTAGTGATTATTGATGAAGTCCATGCTTATGATACTTATATGAGCCAGTATTTACTTAAGGCGATTACTTGGCTGGGGGCTTATCATGTACCACTGGTGATTTTGTCGGCAACGCTACCGCACGAAAAAAGACAAGAATTAATTAAAGCCTATTTAGGCGGAAAGTATGGTACAAAATATAAGCGTAATTTTAAAGGGCCAGCCGATTGGGAAAAAACGCAAGCTTATCCGCTGCTCAGCATTTTAGATAATGGGCAATTAAAGCAATTTTCTGATTTTCCCGGGCAAAGTGATCAGAAGCAGCAAAAATTGCAGGTGACCAGACTTAATTTAGCTGATGAAGAACTGATTGAACATGTTCTAGATAAAATAAACGGCGGCGGGGTTGCCGGAATAATTGTAAATACGGTTAAGCGGGCGCAAGCACTTGCTAAAGTATTGGAGCAAAAGGGAACCAAATACTTCGTGCTTCATTCTGCATTTTTAGCGACCGAGCGGGGCAAGCAGGAAGAAAGATTGCAACAAACAATTGGGAAAAATGCTGTGCGCCCTAAAAAATTGGTTGTAATCGGAACGCAAGTGCTGGAGCAATCACTTGATATTGACTTTGATGTTCTTTATACCGATATCGCACCGATGGACTTACTTTTGCAACGTGCAGGACGGTTGCACCGGCACAACATTAAACGTCCAAAGTTACTAGAAACGCCACAGTTATTTGTAATGGAAATTAATCATTGGGGTGATTACGGTGCTGCTAATCAAAGTATCTATCAGCAGTATTTATTGATGAAGACTGATTATTTTTTAAAGAACCAGATTACTTTACCTAATGATATATCTGATCTTGTCCAAAAAGTTTATGACGCTGAAACAGATTCTGAAATCAACGGAATTCAAAAACATAAAGCCGATTTTGAACATTATATTAAAACTGAAAAAGAAGCCGCAAAAAAATTTCAAATTGGTAATCCTAGAAAAAAAGCGCTTAACGGAATTCATGGTTGGCTTGATCGTAAACAGGCAAACCTTGATAAAAATGAGCAAAAGGCAAACGCTGCCGTGCGTGATATCCAAGAAACAATTGAGGTAGTCTTAATTAAACATACCTCTCAGGGCGATTTCCTATTAGATGGGCGTAAGTTAGATACAGTGCCAGATTATGAAATTGCTGAGCAAGTAATCAAATTATCAGCAGCCTTAACTACATATCCGAAAGAAACTGAGCAAATAATTAATGAACTTGAGAATAGAACCAAGTCTTATCATGATAATTGGAACAACAGTGTTTGGTTAAATGGATCATTAGTACTCCCATTAAATGATAAGCTGTCGGCTAAGGTTGGTAAGTGGAATATACAGTATTCTAAAAAGTTGGGGTTAAGTTATACAAGGGAGGATGACCATGATTGAAAGAAAATTTAATTTGACTACTGATCCTTGGATTAAAGTGATTGTTAATGATACCAATCAAGAATTAAAGGTTTCGTTAATAGACTTATTTAAAAATGCACATCAATATCGACAATTAGCAGGAGAGATGCGTGTCCAAGATTTAGCAATTATGCGCTTATTATTAGCAATTTTAACAACAGTTTATTCACGCTTTGATGCAGCTGGCCAGCTATATGACTGGTTAATCAAAGGTACTGATCAACTTGGCTCTGACGCTAAATTTGATGAAGATTATGACGAAGAGGAAATAGAGGAAGATACATTAACAACTTGGAAAGAATTATACCAAAAAGGACAATTTTCTGATTTGGTAATTGAGTACTTAAAAGGCTATTCAGATCGGTTTGACTTTTTTGGTAAACATCCTTTTTATCAAGCGACTAAAGAGGAGTATGACAGTTTAGTGCCAGCAAATAAGGCAGTGGCTAAAGGCACAGGTGTAGTGGCAATTAAGCAAATTAATCGACGAATTTCTGAAAGTAATCATTCACCTGCTTTGTTTTCAGCTAAGGCGGGGGAATATAAAAATGAAATAGCAATTGATGAATTGGTTCGGTGGCTCATTACCTATCAAAACTACACTGGCGTAACTGATAAAACTAAAATTAATGCTAGTGAAAAATTTTCTGTTTCTCCCGGTTGGCTTTATAAGTTAAATCCAGTTTTGGTTAGCGGTAAAACTGTTTTTGAGACATTAATGCTTAACTTGGTTCTGTATAATCAAGGTGAGCAAAAATTTGCTTTAGAAAGACCTGTTTGGGAATTTGCTAGTACCCAAGCTTATATATTACAGCGACAAAAAGCAAATCTTCCAAATAATCTTGCTGAACTTTATACGGATTGGGCGCGAGTTTTGCATCTTGAATGGAGTGAAGATGGTCAAGCAACAATTTTTAGTGCAGGATTACCCAAAATTGAAAGTACCAATGCTTTTATTGAACCAATGACTGTCTGGCGTCAAGACGACAAAACGGGTAAATATCGACCAGCAGTTAGAAGCTTAAAGACCTTAAGCAAGTCAATGTGGCGTAATTTTAGTAATTATGTCAATGTTCAGCTGGTAAATGATACCCAAGAACCCGGCGTTATTAAGTGGTTGCGGCTACTTAAAGAAAATCAACTAATTACCCGCAATAGATTGCTAACTTTAGTATCAATCGATTTAATTGATGATGGCAATGCAACATCGCAGTCGCCAACTACAGAGCTTTATGATGATATGAGTATTGATATCGGTGTTTTATTTGATACAAATAACGTTTACTATTGGCCGGCAAGGATCGAACAAGTAATTGATCTTACCCAGAAAATTGGGCAGGATTTTTGGATATTTGCCCGTAATCTTGGTAAAATGCGCGGATTTCAAAAAGATAGTCTTACAGGATTTGCTAACCAATTAAGTGCACAATTTTATTATGGTTTGAATGAACCATTTAAACATTGGCTGGCAAATTTAACTGATGAAGACGAACGTGACCCGAAAATAATTGCTTGGCAAAACCAATTACGCAATTACGCTTTTAATGAAGGGCAAAAAGTAGTTGATACTAGTTCATCTCGAGATATCAAAGGTATCATTACCGAACATGGGTTACAAAATATTTTCATACTCATGGATCAATTTAAATATAGTGTGAATCTAGATTTAAAGAAAGGTAGGTAGAAACGATTTATGGCAGATGATTATAAAATTAAAAAAAGTACTAATAAAATTATTAAACGGCTTTATAATAACGGTAATCTTGATAAAGCAACTTTAGCGGCATTAAGGGGTGCTTCTAAGCTTACTAGTCCTAAGGCACAAAAGGCCTGGCCAATCATAATGGATTATTTACCCTATGAATGTTTGAGTAAAAATGGCAAACCAACAGCAGGTGAAGTTGCTGTTTATGCTGCTATACGTTTTTATGCGATTTTTCAACAGGGTCAAAATAAGTTTGTTTCAGTAAACGAAGAAAACTTACTGGCTGGTGTTAGCTTCTTTACGGCGCTTGCCAGATTGAGAAAAGACGAAAAAATACAGCAAGCATTAGATCGGCGTGTACAAGTGCTGCTGGCGACAACAAATATTGATAGCGTATTGAATTCTTTAGTTCATCTAGTAGAAATACTAAAGAGTAGTGATAATAATACATTAGAGATTGATTTTCCCTTGCTGGCGCAAGATTTATATAAATTTCAATGGAATTATCATTGTGCTAATGAGGTCAGACTAGCATGGGGCGAAGAATATTTTGGCCAAAATAATAAAAATTTAAGTGAAGGGAAATAATTAAAATGGAAGAAAATAATATCTATATGGATTTAAATGTATTACAGACAGTACCATCATCAAATATTAACCGTGATGATACCGGTGCACCTAAAACGGCGTTTTATGGTGGGGTTACACGTGCACGTGTCTCTTCACAAAGCTGGAAAAGAGCGATGCGCAATTACTTTAAAAAAGAAAAGGTCACAGTCGGGACAAGAACCAAAGAAATTGCTGTATATCTAGCAAAGCAAATACAAATACTAGACAATACTTTAGATGAAAAAACGGCTATGGATAAAGCTGTTGCTATTTTGACTGCTGCTGGTATTAAAGTTAAAAAAGATAAAGATACCGGTAAAATGGCAACTGGTGCTTTGTTATTTGTTAGTCCGGGACAAATTAATAAATTAGCAGAATATGCCCTTAATCATGATAAAATTGACAATAAAGATGATAAAAAAGCAATCAAGCAGATTTTCAAGGAAGATAATTCATTAGATTTAGCCTTGTTTGGTCGCATGGTTGCAGACAATCCGGAGCTAAATGTTGATGCATCAGCACAAGTAGCCCATGTAATCTCAACTCATGAAATTATGCCAGAATATGATTACTTTACTGCACTTGATGACTTACAAGCAGATGATACAAATGGTGCTGCAATGCTGGGGACGATTGAATATGATTCGGCTACTTTGTACCGCTATGCCAACATTAATGTTAAAGACCTAATTAAGAATCTTGACCAAAAAGATGCTCTTGAAAGTATCATAGCATTTATTAAAGCCTTTATTTTGTCAATGCCAACGGGAAAGCAAAATACCTTTGCTAACAAGACATTGCCAAATTATATTATGCTGACTTTGCGTACTGATACACCGGTGAATTTAGTATCTGCATTTGAAGAACCTGTAACTACTAAGAATGGTTATGTCAAAAAGTCAATTGAAAAATTGCAACAAGCCTATCAATCTGCTAACAAACTAGTTGAAGAACCTCTATTTAATATTACATTATCACAAGTTGGATTAGCGGAAGATAAACAATTCAACCAAGTTGGTAAGTTGACCGAATTAATTGATCAGATTACTACCGCTTTAACAAAGGCAATAGCAGATGAAAACATTAACAATTAGATTAACGGCACCATTGCAATCTTATGGCAATGAAGCAACTTTTGATAGACGAACATCGGGTGATTATCCGTCAAAAAGTGCAATAATTGGAATGATTGCGGCAGCTTTAGGATATAGTCGTAATGATAAGCGAATTCAAGAATTAAATAAGTTACAGTTTGCTGTCAGAATTGATCAGCCAGGTAAAATGTTAACGGATTTTCAAACCGTTGAATGGAAAACTGATACACGAAAAATCACCTATCGCGAATATCTTCAGGATGCTGTTTTTGTTGTGGCAATTGGTGGAGAACCAAACTATATTGATCAAATTAAATATGCCTTGACACATCCCCATTATGCATTATTTTTAGGACGTCGTTCCAATATACCAGCCGGAGTATTGCATATGACCGAATTTCCTGATAAGGATCCAGTTTCTATCTTGAAAATTCTACCTTGGCAGGCTTCTAATTGGTATCAAAGAAGACATAGTGCTGATAAATTGGTAAAAATTCAATTAGTTGCTGATGCTAATTTGCTTTCTACTAATAGAACAGGTTTGATCAAGGATCACGTAATTTCATTTGATTCAAAAGCACGCCAGTATAAGGCACGCCTTATTGCCACAACACAGGTTGAATTACTTAATCCGCTTTTTAAGCAAAATACGCAGCATGATGCGATGTCGCCATTATAGAAAGGAGCAGAAATGTATTTATCAAGAGTTGAAATTGATGTTGCTAATCGGCAAAAAACGAAAGATTTAACGCAACTTTCTGCTTTTCACAATTGGGTAGAGCAAAGTTTTCCTGATGAAATTAACAATGGCAAAAAATTACGGCATTTATGGCGAATTGATCAGCTACAAGGCAAAAAGTACCTATTATTATTAAGTGAAAATATGCCTGACAAACGACAACTTTTACGCTATGGTGTTGCTAATACAGTCATTACTAAGAGCTATGATCGACTACTTAATAGCATAAAACAGGGACAACTACTGCAATTTAGATTAACGGCTAATCCTACTCATACTGTGTTTCAACCAGGTGTAAAGCAGGGACGAGTTGTTCCGCATATTACGGTAGATTACCAACGAAAATGGTTAATTGACCGTTCTCAAAAATTGGGCTTTCAATTAGAAACTACAGCTAATAAATCGGCTTTTGATATTGTTAGTCGTGATTGGCCGTTATTATCTTATAAAAGAGGCCGCAGACTGCGACTTAGCAGAGTAACTTTTGAAGGTATTTTACGTGTAGATGATGCTGATCAATTTAAACAAGCATTAATAAATGGTATTGGCCGTGAAAAAGCATTTGGAATGGGTTTGATGACAGTGATACCAAGGATAAATAATGACTGAAAAGTTTGGTGCCAGAAAACCTGATTTATCTGAGCTAGCGAGAGTTAAGGATCGGTTAACTTTTCTTTATTTTGAACATGCAAAGCTGAATCGGCAGGATAGTGCACTCATGATAACTGATAGTCGCGGAACAGCTTTTGTTCCGGCAGCAATTGTGAGTGTCTTAATGCTCGGACCTGGGGTAGACGTGACTCATCGGGCCATGGAATTAATTGGTACTGCTGGCATGGCTGTTGTTTGGGTAGGAGAACGAGGTGTAAGACAATATGCTCACGGCCGTTCTTTGAATCATTCATCAAGACTTCTTGAAGCACAAGCAAAATTAGTTTCTAATACACGATCAAGAGTTGCAGTAGCTCGAAAAATGTATCAAATGCGTTTTCCTAATGAAGACGTGTCAGGATTAACGATGCAGGAATTGCGAGGTAAAGAAGGAAGTAGAGTGCGAAAAATTTATCGTGAGCAGTCCCAGGCAACGGGAGTTTTGTGGACCAGAAGAGAATATAATCCCGATAATTTTGAAGCAGGGACACCGATTAATAAAGCTTTAACAGAAGCGCACCAGGCTTTATATGGTTTAAGCTATAGTGTTATTGTAGCAATGGGTGCTTCTGCTGGTTTAGGTTTTGTGCATACGGGACATGATTTAGCATTTGTGTATGACTTTGCTGATCTGTACAAGGCTGAGTTTTCAATTCCCGTTGCGTTTAAAGTTACAGCAAAATATGGCAATGATAAAGATATTGCTGCAAAAACAAGGTTGGCAATGCGGGATGCATTTACAGATGGTAAGTTACTGGTAAGAATGGTAAAAGATTTACAGAATCTTTTGAATGTAACTGATGAGATTAATGATATTGATGTTATAAATCTTTGGGATGACAAATTAGGCTTACAAAAATTTGGTGTTCAATATCATGAACAAGATCAGGAAGATGACATATGATAGTGATTACTTTAACCAAAGTACCAGCATCTTTGAGAGGAGATTTAACTAAGTGGTATCAAGAAATTCAAACTGGAGTTTATGTTGGTAATTTGAGTGCAAGGATTCGTGATTTGTTATGGGACAGAGTGGTTAAAAATATAGGCAATGGCGAAGCTACAATGGTTTATAATACAAATAATGAATTAGGGTATCAGATTAAGACAACACGAAAGACGTATAAAGTTGTTGATTTTGATGGCATTCCATTAATGATGCATATTAATTCTACTGCTGTATCAGGTTTTGAAAAACATGGGTTTAGCAATGCAGCTAAATTTCATCGTGCTAGAATGGCAACACAAAAGCTTGAAAAGCGGAGAGTAACTAAAGACAATAAGCAAATTGTTTCGCTTGATATTGAAACAACAGGTCTAATCCCCGGTAAAGATCAAATTATTTCTATTGGGGCAGTTAAACAAATTAATGATAAAGAGTGTAATAATTTTTATAGATTAATTAAAGTTGATACTGTAGTTCCTAAGGCAATAACCAAATTAACCGGTATAACAGCAAAATTATTAAAAGAAGATGGGGTTACTTTAGATCAAGCTCTTAGAGAACTAACTGAGTTTGTTAATTCTGCCACGATTATTGGCTATAATTTACAGTTTGATCTATCCTTTCTCATGTACAGCTATAGATTTGCAAATTTAAAAGAACCGGATAATAAAACTTTAGATTTATTACCTGTAGTTAAAAAAGTGGAAAAATTTATTGATAATTATCGTTTGGCGACTATTTTAGATTTTTATAATATTAGGAATTTAAAACCACATAATGCATTATCTGATGCTAAGGCTACATTGCAGTTGTTATACAAACTAATGGAAAACGGAAAAATTAAAATTTAAAAATAAAGGTATAACAAGGATCTTTTACTGTGTTCCCCACGTGTGTGGGGGTGATCCTGGTGCCAAAACAATTGGTAATGGTATCAGTGAGTGTTCCCCACGTGTGTGGGGGTGATCCTAGAAAGGACAGTTAATGAATAGAAACACCATAGTGTTCCCCACGTGTGTGGGGGTGATCCTTAATTATGTCAATGGGGATAAGACCGGCAAAAGTGTTCCCCACGTGTGTGGGGGTGATCCTTAAATATAAGATAATTATCTAAACAAGTCAAGGTGTTCCCCACGTGTGTGGGGGTGATCCAAAAAGAATAAATCTGCTAAGTCCCACTATTACGTGTTCCCCACGTGTGTGGGGGTGATCCTGACTGTCGGAGCCTATAATAGCCAAGCATCTAGTGTTCCCCACGTGTGTGGGGGTGATCCTACAGTTAACGGTGATGATTGGTACCCGATAAAGTGTTCCCCACGTGTGTGGGGGTGATCCCAAACTTATAATTAATATCCGCCAAAATATAGGGTGTTCCCCACGTGTGTGGGGGTGATCCTTAATCAAAAACTATTACACCAATCACAAACAAGTGTTCCCCACGTGTGTGGGGGTGATCCTGAACCGGTAGCGAAATTAGGCGAGTTTTCATCGTGTTCCCCACGTGTGTGGGGGTGATCCTTGTGATGTGGTTGCCAGAATGATTCAAAAATCGTGTTCCCCACGTGTGTGGGGGTGATCCCAAACGCATTAATTTCTTTCTTAGCTACATCCAGTGTTCCCCACGTGTGTGGGGGTGATCCCGATAGATGACGAACCATATTTCGTTGGAAAAGGTGTTCCCCACGTGTGTGGGGGTGATCCTGAAGAAGCAACTTTAAAGAGGATTAAACATGTGGTGTTCCCCACGTGTGTGGGGGTGATCCTGCATGGACAAACGTCACATCTTCAATGTTTTCGTGTTCCCCACGTGTGTGGGGGTGATCCTATTTAATTCGATTATTAATTTGCAAATTCCTAGTGTTCCCCACGTGTGTGGGGGTGATCCTTACTGTATCGGTGGTGGGTTCCATTATGTTTTGTGTTCCCCACGTGTGTGGGGGTGATCCTTTATTAGTCTCACTAGAACGCTCATATAAGTAGTGTTCCCCACGTGTGTGGGGGTGATCCCTTATGCGGAAATTAACGGTTATAAAAATCCAAGTGTTCCCCACGTGTGTGGGGGTGATCCCCAAGGTAGTAAATGATAAAAATTACACAAGGAGTGTTCCCCACGTGTGTGGGGGTGATCCAAATTTGGCATACAAATTTTAGAAAAAGCATCAGTGTTCCCCACGTGTGTGGGGGTGATCCCTTTTAGGCACTGCGTTCCGAGGTACATGGGCGGTGTTCCCCACGTGTGTGGGGGTGATCCTGAGAGTGTCTTACCACTGGTTGACTTGATTGCAGTGTTCCCCACGTGTGTGGGGGTGATCCTATTTGAGTGTTGACTTTCAGTGTCAGCACCACGTGTTCCCCACGTGTGTGGGGGTGATCCTTCTATCGCATTGGTAAAAATCAATATATTAAAGTGTTCCCCACGTGTGTGGGGGTGATCCTTAATTGCTGGCATTATTTCTCTCCTTTCTTAAGTGTTCCCCACGTGTGTGGGGGTGATCCCAAACCAATATGCCCACAAGATAAAGTCACCTGGTGTTCCCCACGTGTGTGGGGGTGATCCCCATTGAAGAATTCCTCAACCTTGCAACCCTTGGTGTTCCCCACGTGTGTGGGGGTGATCCTCGAAGGTGAACTACCTTGGCGCTGGCACACAGGTGTTCCCCACGTGTGTGGGGGTGATCCCGTATTGTTGAGCAATAGCACGATAATAATTTTTTGTTCCCCACGTGTGTGGGGGTGATCCTGCAAGATTTTGAATATCGTAAACCCTACGCGCAGTGTTCCCCACGTATGTGGGGGTGATCCCCTCGATTGGGAGTACGTGTTCGATTTTCTGGCGTGTTCCCCACGTATGTGGGGGTGATCCTGCCAGCATTCGTCGTAATTTCTGGTATCAGTGGTGTTCCCCACGTATGTGGGGGTGATCTTAGAAGAAATAATTCCTGTTTTAGCTTTGAGTGGTGTTTAAAGTGACTTAAGTTAGGTTATTGTTGGTGGAAATGTTGCCCAATGTGATCTACAACTTTAGACCAAGTATTTTTGAGTATTTGCTTGCATATGAAGGGTTTGCTTCTCTTACGCTAATTACTGTTTTTGGGCATGTGCTTGCTTTGGTGTTCTAATTCTTGGCTAACGATTTTTTGATCAGTTAATTCAACTGCTAATGCAACACTTTTATTTTTTTGTTGCAGAGCTAAGGTTTGAGCTTGGTCAACGGCACGCATAGCCTGCTGGTATTCGTGGACGTTTTTTAATTGATTGGCTAAGCTTGGTTCACGTTCAATGTCATATTTACGCACTAGTTCAGTTAGACGGATCGGCTTAACGGTTACTCCCTGCTGTGCTGCTGTGCGCCTTTTGAATGCGCGAACCAAGCTCGTCCATGTGTATCACCGCATTGTAAAACTGCAAATTGGGGTTATTTTGTTCAAAATTTTTTTGGCAGCTTGCCAATTTTTGGATGTGGTGACATGCGTTAAGTTTATATCACTACATCAAACGCCCTTATCAGGGGGCAAAGTAGAAAAAGCTAGTGCCATTTCTGCTTAATTCAATTTGGGCAAAACAGCGTAATGTCTAAAATTTCATGACGAAAAAAATAAGCAAAAGTCGGTGGGACTAATGCTTATTTTTTATCGTCTGGCCACGATTTTCTTTTAAAAAAGAAACAAAAAGCGACCCTTTTGGGATCGCTCAGCCGGCTTGCGATTGATTAAGTCGCTTGCACGTTTTACTACTAAAATCGTAGTTTATTATCTCTTATGAGTAATTATAGCATGGTAAAATGATAATGCACGTTTTTTAGTGCGCAATCTCAGGAAGTCCGATTAACTTCCATGAAAGGAGGTGGGCGTAATGCTAAAATACGTGGTTTTATTATCTCTTACTTGCATATTACTTACTAATTTAGCACCTGCTTTGCGGGAACTTGGAATTGCTTTAGATAAATTGGCAAACTTACTTGATAAGTTGAAAGATTTACTTAAAGAAATACTTAAGATTTTTAAGTAAAGTTGCAGGAAAAAGCGCAAGAAAATTTTGCGCTTTTTTTGATTGGTCTAATTGTGAAATCCAAAAAATAGCTAAAATAAAAAGCCCAATAATTTGGGCTTTTTATATGCTATACAGATTAAATTTCACAAACTTATTTTTAAAGCTCAAATTAGACCTAATTCTGCGGGCTTTTTTACCTACTTCCGATAATGCACATTATGTTAAGTTGGCAGTGGTATATTTTAAAATTTATATACAATATTTTTAAAATATGTTATAATAATTTAAGGAATATTACATAAATGGTATTAGTGAGAAGAGCATATGAAAAAAATATTTAAAGTCTTGGTTGTTTTAACGATAGTATCGACGGGACAACTGTTCGCTACCACAGGTAATACTACAGTCCATGCTGCACAAATAGAAAAGCCTAAGCTTGTAACTAATAAAGTTTGGACTAAGAGGTTAGCTAAAGCAGGGTATGTTTTTGTATTACCTTATGCTGTTAAAGGTGTATTATATAAGAATACAGCAGCCAAGGGTGGTAAATCATACAGTCGAAAGTTATTAAAGAAGCTTGTTAAGAATCATACACTATTTAAGGTTAGAAAGTTGTCAACCATTAAAAACGGTATTTTCGTTGATTTGATTTCTAAGGATGGAAAATATAAAGGCTACACAACGTACGTGAATGGTATTTATAACAAAAATCTATTTAGTAAGGATTTACAACCACTAATTAATTCTGAATTAAAAGTAATGGCTGCTAAAGATAATAATGAACCTACTTCGGCTTTATTAGAGCAAGCGCAAACGTTAGCTAGCGAATTAACTGGTAAGAATAAGCAAATAGCTGATACTTCAATTAAACAATTAAAACGTTATTTAAAGCATAGTGATTTATCAGAAACACCGGTACTTCTAATTGGTAAGTAGCTGGGTGACTTATTAGCGAAATAAAAGAAGAGTGAGTAGATATTTTTACTCACTCTTTTGTTTGGTAGCATAGTAGAAACTTATTACTTTGAAGTATAAACTATAATTTAGTAAATATATTATTTTTTTATTATGAGGTATAAAAAATGAAAAAAAGCCAAAAATTAATAATTAGTTTAGCGGCAGTTGCTTTGGCAACTGGTCCAGTAATTACCGCTAGTCTTAACAAAGCTCATGCAGCACAAACAACTGACCAAACGCAAAATAAAATTACAGCAGATGGTACATTAACGTTAAACCACAATACTCGTATTTATAATAAAAAAGGTCAAAAATTATATTCTTACCAGAGAAGTAATGGGTTACTTAAAAAAGGTGCAACGGTCAGCTATGTTGATAAACCACAAACAATAGCTGATCCATATACAGTAAGATATTCATTCCATGATGATGACTGGAATTGGTTCTATTTGCCATATAAGACAATCAAAGGACAAGAATATTACAGCATTGGTCACGGTGGTTATGTGAAAGCTGCAAATGTTAAAAAAATAGATGAAAAGTATTTGTATACTAATAAAGCTAGTTTGAAGATAGATAAATCGTATTCAAATGGTGTCCAAGTAATGGACAGTAATGGTAAGTTGAAAAATAAAAAGCTTAGCCCAGGGCAAAAAGTAACATTTGACAGATCAGTGTCTACTATTGATTTTTATGGTAATAGTATTGATGGTGATGATGATAGTGAATACTATCGTATTGCTGGTTCAGATGAATTTGTCCGTATGGATACCGATGTTTTACGTCAACTGTTATTGCCATATAGCAATTACATGGATGTATTGCTAATTAATGATGGGTACGTTTATACAAAGCAAGGCAATAAACTTATTCGTGAAAGTTCGCCGAATGAGGTGGTACTTCCTAATCAAAAAGATAATAAAAAGTCTAGCACAGTTAAAATTAATAAAGGACACATAGAGGCGGTATCCAAGGCTGTTAATCTTTGGGTACCAGAAGAGGAAAAGACAGAACTATTTTATCGTTTACAGAATAAAAACTTATTTTCAGAAGTTACAACAGAATTGTATATTAAAGCATCTGATGTTAAATATGTATATGGCAAACAGTTGCAATAATTAATCCTAGTACTTATTCATTACTTGAACCAACTAGTAATGCTAATAAAGCTAAAGAATTTGAATTAATAGTTAATCAATTATATGACGTAGTTGGTCAGTAAAATAAATTTTTTATTTTAAAAGATCTAGATTAATGATCAGCAAGTTTATGTTTCAGGGGATAATGCTTATGTAGTTTTGTAATAAAAACTTCTTCTATTATATTTAGATGTTAAGATGATACTAATTAGATAGTAAATATTAGACATTATATGTAAATGGAGACAGTAAACTGATGAGTAAAATAACAGCTAAAGAGCTAGTTAATGAACTTGGATTAAGCAGAGCAAGGCTATACCAAATAATAGCAAAGCTAGACAATGATAAAAAACCCCGTAAAAATGCTATGGGACAGTATATTTTTGATGATAATGCAGTCAAAAATATCAAGCAATATTACACGTCAGTAGGTGTCAAACATAATACAAGTAATGTCAAGCAGCTAGACAGTAAAATGATTGACACTATTTTGTCTAGTCTGAACAGTCAAGTCGTTAAGTTTGAAAAACAAGTGGATCAACTGACTAATAAATTAGACGACAGGGAGCAACAGATACAAAAACTTACTGCTGAAAAAGAACAGATACGACAAGAAAAAGAAAAGCAAATAAAAATACCCCGATTTCTTACTTGTATAAGAAATCGGGGTATGAAAAAAGCTAATCCAGAACTTTGGTAGGGTCAGAGATTAGCTCGGAGGTCTTTTTCCGTTATCAAGACAGCACACAAATAGCCAACAGGACAAAGTTGTAAAAAGGGACAGGAAGATTGTCAGATTATAATTGATTTTTTTAATTCGATTGGAATGGAAGAATATAGCAAACAATTAAAAAATTTATACAAGAAAACAAAGATTAAGGAATCAAAAATGGCATGATCTATTGGATCGATTACCAATTCTTATCGTTAAATTCTATAGGAGTAGATTATGAAGATAAAACCTAGCAAAATTTTTCCTTTTTTAATAGGTATTATATTAATAATAATTGCGATAAAAGATTTTTCTCCTTGGCGTAGTCCAAGGGAAATAATAATAGGACTATTAACATTAGCAGTAGCATTATGTTCCACAAGTAAAAACCAAAAATCAACTTCTTCTGCAACAGATTACTTAGTTGATCACAAAGTTGTAATTTATTCGGAACGTATTTATTTAACGATGTTCTTCGTCTTTATGGTTTTATATTACTTAAATGGAAAAAATATTTTACTGGGTGTTATATCTATTTATTCGTTATTACTTTGGCTTATTCAACAAGTAATAATAATTGTTTTAGAGTTATTAAAAAGTAAAAGAAAATAATTAATTTTAGAGGCATATATTATGAAGAAAAAATAATTTTTTAAAATATACAGCATTAGGCGGAAGTCTATTAATTATCGGTCAAACTTTAGCTATTCCTGCTAATTAAGACTAATGATAGTGATGACATTGAACAAGTTTCTCAGCAAGATACCGAATATGATCTATCAGAAAATGTAGTGTTTACACCACAAGATCTAGCAGATGCAAAAGTGGTTTTAAAGCAAGAAAACCATTTTACTGATGAAGATTTAAAAAGAGTTTTCGGATAAGGATATTGTATATCTTGTTGAACAAGCCCCTAAAGTAGATACACGAATTGGTGCCACTGAAGTAGCAAAAGCTATAGTAAAAATAAGATTGAAAAATATTTTGGTGGAGGTCTTGCTGGTTTTCTAGAAGTAATTGATCATTATGCAGGAACTACAGAGCATATTATTTATTCAGCATGTCGTAGTGTTGGTATGTCTCAAACATGGGCTAATTTGGTAACATATATGATTACTTTGTTTATCTAATATAATACATAAGTTTTATTACTATGTAGCATTTAAAAGTTTAAATAATCGAGTAATCAAAATAATTTTGACCACCAGGTTTTCTGATGGTCTTTTTCTTTTTTGCTGGACTGGCTGGAATTTTTTAAGCTTATTGACTTTTTTCGACTATTAATTGTTGCGATTGATCCAGTAACTTTTGAGTATGATCAAGTGTATCATGCAAAAGGGCAATCTCTTGGTTGTTTACTGGTAACATTCCCGTTTTTGTTGAGTGATTCGTGCTCTTACTGAATATTTATTTTTTTGCTAGATTTGCTTTGCTTGTTCTGGTTAGTCTTGATTTTGTGTTTAATTAGGAATTTTCAGCTAGCAATTGTTTATTTTGCTGAATAATTTGCAATCTTTATTGATACAAAGATCAATTAGTCACTTTATATGTACTAGTAAAAATAATTTTGTTGAAAGGACTGCCAGCGCAAAGGTTATTTCTTAAGTTGCAATAATTATTGGTAAACTTGAACTGCTTAAGTTGAAAATTGACCAGTAATATTTATTTAGTAAACGTGATAAGTACTTGTATAATAAGAGCAAGGTGGAATAAATTGAAAAAAGAAGATATTAGCATGAAACAACAATCATTATTTGCAAATAATGCAGCAAATGAACCGTTAGCCAACCGTGTACGACCAAAAAACTTGGGCGAGTTTGTAGGCCAAGAACAACTACTTGGCTCGGGGAAAATTCTACGGGAAATTATTGACAGTGATCAACTTTGTTCAATGATTTTTTGGGGACCACCCGGAGTGGGCAAAACGACCTTGGCGGAAATTATTGCGCGCCAAAGTCAGTCAAGTTTTTATAGTTTCAGCGCCGTTGATAGCAGTATTAGTAAAATCCGTAAAATTATGAAAGAGGCTGAAGAAGAAAGTCAACTTGGTCAAAAAACGTTGGTCTTTATTGATGAGATTCATCGTTTCAACAAAGCCCAGCAGGATGCTTTTTTGCCTTATGTTGAACGTGGAAGCATTACTTTAATTGGTGCAACTACTGAAAATCCTTCTTTTGAGGTCAATTCAGCGTTGCTTTCACGATGCAAAGTTTTTGTCTTAAAACCGCTTGAAGTCAAAGATATTGTTAATTTACTTAAGAGAGCTATCAATAACCCAAATGGTTTTGGCAAATTGAAAGTTGAAATCGATGAGCAGGAAATCAGTTCAATTGCTAAGTTTGCCAATGGTGATGCGCGAACGGCACTTAATACATTGGAAATGGCCGTTTTAAATGGCAATAAAAATGGTAATACGATCAACGTGACTATGGACAGCTTGGCACAGTTAATCACACAGAAATCGGTTTTGTATGATAAAAATGGTGAAGAACATTATAACATTATTTCTGCTCTACATAAATCGATGCGTAATAGTGATGTTAATGTGGCCATTTATTGGCTATCACGGATGCTTGAAGGTGGTGAGGATCCACTTTATATTGCCCGTAGGTTAGTGCGGTTTGCCAGTGAAGATATTGGATTGGCAGATACAAACGCGTTAAATGTAGCAGTCAATGTTTTTCAAGCTTGTCAATTCTTAGGGATGCCAGAATGCGACGTTCACCTTGTTGAGGCTGTAACTTATTTATCTTTAGCACCGAAATCAAATGCGGTCTATAAAGCCCGTCTAGCTGCTGAAAAAGACGTTAAAAAGACAATTGATGAACCTGTGCCCCTGCAGATTCGCAACGCACCAACTAAGTTGATGCAGGATTTAAATTATGGCAAAGGTTACCAAAATGCTCATCAAACTAAGGATAAGTTAACTACAATGAAAACTATGCCGCCTAGTTTAGAAGGTCATGAATATTATGTACCTACAATTCAGGGTCATGAGGAGCGCTTCAAGAAGCGACTTGAACAAATTAAAGAATGGCATAAGCGGCATTCTTAATAAGAGCTTCAAAATTCGGCGCAAACTATGCACAAAGAGTTATAAGAATCATATATTTGCTTTGGGTAGTCAATCTGTTTGCTACAAGGGAAAATTTGATTGCCAAATTCAAAAGCTCAAGGTATTGTAAAATGAATAAAAAAGCATGTTTTAGCAAAAAAACATGCTTTTTTGGTCACTGATTTAATTATTCTGGAAGTTACTTAAAAACTTCGTAGTTTTTTCATTTTGTGGATGATTAAATAATTGATCTGGATTGCCTTGCTCGGCAATGATACCGTCACTAATAAAGAAAATCTGATCAGATACGTCCCGCGCGAACGCCATCTCATGGGTTACAATAATCATTGTTAGCCCAGTATTAGCTAAGTTTTGCATTACGCTTAGAACTTCACCGACCATTTCTGGATCAAGTGCACTAGTTGGTTCGTCAAACAATAGAATCTCTGGATCCATTGAAATTGCTCTAGCAATTGCAACTCGTTGTTGCTGTCCACCGGATAGTTGGTTAGGACGGGCATTGATATATTCTGCCATGCCGACTTTTTCCAAGTTTTTAAGTGCAATCTTACGTGCTTCTTCTTTAGAGCGTTTAAGAACCAATTCTTGACCAACCATGCAGTTAGCAAGAACATTTTTGTTTTCAAATAAGTCAAATTGCTGAAATACCATCCCTACCTTAGCACGATAGATGTTGCGGTTATAAGAAGAAGCAAGAACATTTTCACCATGAAAAGTAATTTCACCGGAAGTTGGTTCTTCTAAGAGATTAATGCAACGTAAAGTAGTTGATTTACCACCGCCAGAAGGGCCGATGATAGTAGCAATTTCGCCTCTTTTTATATCAAGAGAAATGTCACGCAAAACTTGATGTTCACCAAAAGATTTTTGCAAATGTTTTAAACTTAAAATCGTTTCATTTGTTGCAGTCATTATTTGTTAGCCCCCATATTCTTAGGCTCGCCAACTTGTACTTGGTTGGCCATTAAGTTGTAATTTTTATCACCCTGAAGATGCTTTTCAATCATGTTGAAAATTCTGGTAATAGTAAAGGTTAGAACTAAGTAAATAGCAGAAATTGTGAGATAAGTTGGGAAGAACTTAAACGTCTGACTGGCGATAGTCGTTCCTACAAAGAATAATTCCGATACTGAAATGATGCTTAATACGGAAGTATCCTTAATGTTAACAATAAATTCGTTAGTAATTGATGGCAAACAATTCTTAATAGCTTGCGGTAAAATAATATGCCACATTCTTTGATTATGGGTCATTCCTAAAGCACTAGCAGCTTCAAATTGTCCTTGAGGAGTAGAAATGATACCACCGCGAATAATTTCGGCTAAGTAGGCTCCCGTGTTAATTGAGACAATTATCAAAGCCGCAATGGTTCGATCGATATTTAGGTGCCAAAATTGGGCAATACCATAGTAAATTACAGCTGCTTGAACCATCATTGGTGTACCACGGAATATTTCAATATAAATTGAAAGTAACCAGTTAACCACCTTGAGCAGCCACTTTTTACTAGTAGAAGTTGGGGTAGGGATTGTTCTGATGATTCCAACTGCTAAACCAATAAAGAAACCTGCAATTGTTCCCACTGAGGCTAGCAAAAGGGTCATTCCAATACCAGTCATGATCATATTGCCATATTGTTTCCAAATTGAAACAAGCCAATTTTCCTTTTTGCCGCCTTTATTGGTGTCATCAGTCTTAGGCTGTTGTTTAATAGCATCCGTCATCATTTTATTTCTTTCAGCTATTGAAATAGTTGCTAAAACTTGATTAACCTGTTTAAGTAATAATTTGTTGGGCTTAGCGATCCCAATTGATGTTTCCGATTCTTCTTTAGAAACGTGAAAGCCCGGCATCTTACTAATTGGAATTGCCTTAATGTCAGGATCAACTAGCTTAAACGAAGTTGCTTCGGTATCTTCGGCAAGATAACCGTCGATTGTACCAGAAATTAAGCTTTGACGCATAGCAGCAAAATCACGCATGGCTGTTTGTCTTTTAGCACCGATAAGTTGTTTAATCATGCCGTAATGTGATGTTCCTTGTTGAGCTGTTAATTTTGCACCCTTGAAATCAATTAATTTCTTTGCATTAGCATATTTACTATTTTGCTTAGTAATTACCACGAATGTACCACGTCGATACGGTTCTGAAAAATTAATTGCTTTTGCCCGTTCAGCTGTGGGACTCATTCCGGCAATAATTAGGTCAGCCTTGCCACTGGTTAAAGCTGGTAATAATCCATCCCATTCGGTTTTAACAACAACAACTTTTCGGTGAAGCCGTTGACCAATAATTTTAGCAATTTTAACATCGTAGCCGTTAGCATAAGTATGTGATCCTTCAATTGGTACAGCGCCATTAACGTCATCTGTCTGAGTCCAGTTATAGGGCTGATAATTAGCTTCCATGGCTATCTTTAAGGGACTATTATCTTTCGCATTAACCGGATTAACCCAATTAAGTATAATGAATAAATTTGCGAATACTGCCATTAAAGTAGCTATCCATTTATATCTTGACTTCATTTTGAAAACCTCCAAAAACTTTTTTCAAATAAAGCCAATACAATAAAAAGCGTAAATAAAAACCTCGTTGAAGTTAAACAACGAGGTTATAATCTAATTCATTAGACAAATCATATAGCGCTCCCTAGTAACTAGCTAGGACAGTCTGCAAGATATTCTCGTGCAGCCCAACCAAAAATTGATACGAACAGTTTTTGATTTCGGCGGTAACTCTTACAGAAAATCTTCATCGTGTTCGTACACTCAGATTAACTTTGTAATCACCGCGACCTCTATTGCATTGGAAATTATTAACTTATAGGTGATAATAGGCTAATTTTTTTTTTTTGTCAACAGTTAATTATCATTTTTTCATCATTTTATTTATGTAGAGATAGTCAGCGTTCTTTAGTTGTTATATCCAACCTCGAGTAGTTTGATAAGCACTTTTGGGCATTTTTGAAACATAGGGATTGCCAGCAACATAAAAGCGCAGCGGCTTTTGTGCCCACTCATGATCAGACTGATTAATTCCAATTCGAGGACTGGATAGAATTTCAGCAGCCTGCTTTTGGTGTTGATCATTTAAATCAATGGTAAAAGGGGAATCACTTAAAAAATGAAGATTCCACTTTTTGTTATGGATTCCTAACGCCTGCATCATTTTAGCAGGGCCATTGGTAAGTAGAGGACCAATCTTACCTGCCCGATTTATAACCATTTGATTGATTCCCCAGGTTGGTTCAATTGCTCTGATTAAAATTCCTTGAGGTTCTTCTATTTTTTGCGTTGCCACGTCAAAGAAAAAATATTGCCGTTGAGCATAAATATAAATGGTTCCACCGCGAGCGTAAAGACCTTCGTTAGCGGGACTGCGATGGCCACCATAGGAATGTGCAGCCCGATCTTTCTTACCTAAATAAGCTTCTGCTTCAACAATATAACCTCCTAAAATCTGTTTGCCGTCATTAAATGTTAAGGGGCGTCCGAGTAAATCTGCACAAATTTCTGCGGTTGGACGATTGGTAAAGTAAGATGAATAATTCATTTTCTTTCTCGAGTAGTATACTAAAATAAAGGAATGATAATGATGACAGATATAATACTAGCACGCGTTTATGAGCATGAAATTCCGGTTGGCTATCATATTTTGGTAGATCGTTTATGGCCAAGAGGGAAAAGTAAAGCCGAAGTTCAAATAGATAAATGGGCTAAGGAAATAAGTCCCAGTTTGGATCTGCGCAAGTGGTTCGCTCACGATGACGATAAATTCTTAATGTTTAAACAAAGATATTGCCAGGAGCTGGATGAAAATCCAAATACGAAAAAATTTTTAATATTAGTAAAAAAGCAACTGCTTGAGCAAGACGTAGTCTTTTTATATGGTTCTAGAAATACCAAGCACAACCAAGCGATTGTACTTAAAGATTATATTGAACAACGACTATGATTTATGTCTATTTTTTTTAATTCTCCAAAAATGAAAGATAATGGTAATTAACAAAATTATAAATACAAGTAATGCAAAAGCGGTATTAGAAATTTCGTAATGTAGTGGTGGCAGTGACAGGAATAATTTCAGAGCAATAATACCAATTAAGAGATAAGCCATAGGCTGCAATTCCGGAATGATATCCATTAGTTTGATAATTACTTCTGCTACTCCTCGCATACATAAGATACCGATCATTCCGCCAATTAATACAACCACTGGATTACTTGAGACAGCAAGTGCTGCTAGAACAGAATCAATTGAGAAAACTATATCCATTGCTTCGATTGAAATAACGGTTCGCCAGAAAAGAGACAAAATATGTTTGCCGCTTTTTTTCTTATGCACTAAAAAATCATCTTTTTTAGTCTGCTCCTTTTGTTGTGTTTTCAATTTATGATGCTGATCATAGAAAAACTTAAACGAAAGATAGAAGAGGTAAATACTACCAGCTAGTTTGATTTCCCAAAAATTGATAAGATAAGTTCCAATACCGATGACGATGAAACGAAAAATATATGCTCCCCACATACCATAAATGAGAGACTTTTCCTGTTGCTTTTTATCAGGCAAAGCTTTGGTTTGAGCTGCTAGAACTACTGCATTATCTACAGAAAGGAGACATTCCATCAAAATTAAAGTTAGAATAATTAACCAATCCTTACCGCTGGTTAGAACATGAAGCCAGTTGTTGATGCTAAAGAAGGGGGCATACAATTTGATTAAGGACATCTTTTAAACTCTTTTCTAAACTGATTATTTGTGAATTCTTAATTGCTTTGAAAAATAGCATCCTCAATGCTATGGGGATAATTGTTATGGTATTTTACCATAAACACTTATGGGTTTCAGTGTTTCATAATAATTAAGGTGAATATTGAAATCAACTAAATTTGTTTAAAAACATTAATTGCATCGTCAATGATTTCAGAAATATCTATTGCTGGTATTTCTGTCTTGTTGATCGCCCAAACCTTGGCACCGGGGTGTTTGTAAGATAGCAACTGGGCAAAGGGATAGACAACAAAACTTGTGCCAGAAATAATCACTAAATCTGATTGCTGCATTACCTTAACTGATTTTGCCAGATTATCGGCGTTAATTGCTTCACCATATAAAACAATTCCTGGTCTGATAATACCGCCACAATTTTGATGGCGAAAAGAATGAGCATACTCTAAATAGTCTACATTATGCTGGCATTTAGTACAGTATATCTGATAAAGGCTGCCATGAAATTCGGTTACCTGCTTGTTACCTGCTTTTTTGTCCAATCCGTCAACATTTTGTGTGATAAGATCACCTTTTTGGTTACAAATTTCCGCAATTTTTTGATGAATGATATTGGGCTGAGCGTCAGGAAAATACATATTATTCATCACAAAATGATAGAAAAACTCGGGACGCTTTAAAAGCGTTTCTTGGCTTAGAATTGTTTCGGGACTTTCTGAAACACCGTCATAAATGCCATTTTTTGAGCGATAATCTGGAATACCAGAATGAGTTGAAACACCGGCACCGGTTAAAAATACAATATGTTTTGCCATTGTAATATCTTGTTTGAGTTCGGTTAATTGCTTTTCTTTGATCATCATTTTTCCCCCCTAAAAGTAGTGACAACTATATGATAGTTTACTACAAGTTTTTGTATAAATAAAAATTCATATGGTAAGCAGCTTGCTCACCATATGAATTTTGAAAACTATAAAATTTGAATGTGGTGTGCCTGACACTCCTCAATCATTTTTTTCGGCCATATGCTTGCTTGCACTTCACCAATATGTGCTTTTCTCAATAAAAGCATGCATAAACGAGACTGCCCTATACCGCCTCCGATGGAATACGGCAATTCGTTTTTTAACAGCATTTTGTGGAATGGAAGTTGTTCGCGCTCAAGATGACCAGACTTTTTAAGCTGTTCGTGTAGACTTTGGGGACTGACACGAATTCCCATTGAAGAAATTTCAATCTTTTGCTTAAGCGGTTCATACCAAAAAATGAGATCGCCATTTAATTGCCAATCGTCATAATCTGGTGCACGGCCGTCATGGGGCTTACCACTATGTTGCAGCTTGTCGCCAATTTTCATAATAAAAACAGCTTTTTCTTTTTGAGCAATCCTATTTTCTCGTTCTTTTGGGCTTAAAGTCGGCCATGTGTTTTCAAGTTCTTGGGTTGTTACAAAATGAACTTTATCTGGTAAACGATGAGTGGATGCTGGGTAACGGTTAGCACATTCCGATTCAACTAATTTAATTGCGTCAAAAATCTGCAGGACAGTAGTTTTTAAAGTTTCTTCAGTTCGCTCATTTTGCGCAATTATCTTTTCCCAGTCCCATTGATCAACGTAAATTGAGTGAAAATTATCAAGGTCTTCATCTCGCCGAATAGCATTCATATTAGTATAAAGTCCCTCATGCATAACAAAGTTATATTTTTTAAGAGCCATTCGTTTCCATTTAGCCAATGAATGAACAATTTGAACTTCATCGTTCTTAGAAAGTTCTTTAGCATCAAAAGTAACGGGACGCTCAAATCCGTTTAAGTTATCGTTTAATCCGGTACTTTTTTCAACAAAAAGTGGTGCAGACATTCTTTGCAAATTTAATTTTTGACCTAAGATGGCTTGGAACCGCTCACGAATAAAGACAATTGCTGCTTCTGTGTCACGAATAGTCAGTGTGGGATGATAATCCTTAGGAATAATTAAAGTCATGGTGTTTACCTCCAGTTTTTAGTGCAAAGAAAAGCCCTTCGCCTAGTTTAACAAAACTAAGGACGAAAGGCTTTTTCCGCGGTACCACCTAAATTGTCCGAAATCGGACCAACTCATGAAGCACAATCATGCTTCACCAGCGTGATAACGTACTGGCGACGACGCTGCTTACTTTAATTTCTATTTCAGAGCGTTGCTAAAAAGGGTTTTTCAATAATTCAGGGTCTGCCAGTTTCGCATTATCACTGGCTCACTGAAAGAGATAAATTATTTACTCGTCTTTTTCATTGCATTTTATCTAATTTATATTTAATAATATTTTTAACAAAAAATCAAGTAAAAGTTAAGACGAGAGAGTAAAGCTAACTAAAAATACTTCGTCTGTTATAATGTATTGGACTACATATTCGAGGAGAATTTTATGGTTGGATTTTATCTTATATTAGATGCGATATTGTTCGGTTATACTTGTTATAGTTGGTATTGGCAAGCAAGTATTGACTTAAAGGGGCAGTATCGGATATCTTCAGTTGTTTGGGCTATTATTTTTATATGGGTTGGTTTTACTTGGCAGCTAATTGAAAAAAGTGACCAAGGCTTAGGGATTTTTTTGGCAATTTTTTTAATTATGGCGATCATTGACGGTTATACAGGTTTTGCACCAAATAAAGTAGTTGTATCGGGCTACTTTCGTCGAACAGTTGCTTATTCGGATATAATGCTTGTAACTTTAATTAGGGTACCAAATCCGAGAAAACAGCAAGTGATTTGTATTCTGACAACACAGCAGAACCGCCAATACTATTTGCGTTTTTCACATGGGGTGGCGCAGATTGTTGAAGCTTTAAAACAGCATATCCATCATGACATTAAAATTGAAATTCAAGATATTATATAGAGCAACTATTCAAAAATAGTATGCTTTTTTGATTGTGTTTGAAATGAAAATTCCCTGATTGAAATTTTACGTTATTTAGTAGACTAAATTTATTGTTTTGCTAACTTAACTATGTAAATAATCCCATAACTAAGTCTTAGTTATGGGATTATTGCTAAGTGGAATTTTTTGATTATAAAATCGGTGATAACATTCGTGAGAAACTTTGTAGTGTCTTAAGCCATCGCCCTTGTTGTTCAATTATTTGAGGTGTCAGTAAGTAAGAATTTTGCATATCTTCTTCAAAAGATTGTGCTACTTCACGAGCAAAATTTTTATCATAGAAAACGGCTATATCTTCAAAATTGAGGTCGTAAGAACGATAATCTTGATTCATTGACCCTACTGTAGCAAAGGTATCATCAACTACAATCGTTTTGGCATGAATGAATCCTTTAGTATAGATATAGATTTTGGTACCGTATCGTGATAGCTCGTTGGCGTACCACTGTGTTGCCCGATAAATGAAAGGATGGTCGGGTTTGCAAGGAATCATAATGCGCAAATCAATCCCAGACATAGCAATTGTCTGTAAAGTGGCAAACATTGCATCATCGGGAATCAGATAAGGTGTTTGCAGCCAGAGACGTTTTTTGGCTAGTGACATCAAACGCATAATTCCATTACGCATATTGGCATTGTAATGATCAGGACCATCGGAGACAATTTGCATTGCAACATCTCCTGGTCGAATTTCATTTTCATCTAAATTGGGAAAAAGTAAGGTGTTAAATGTGATTAGCTGCTTTTCCTTTTGAATAGAAGCATTCCAATCCATCACAAACCGCTCTTGTAAAAGTAAGGAAGCCGAACCAACGATTCGAACTTGGCTGTCTCGCCAATAGCCAAATTTTTTCTTACGACTTAAATACTGGTCTCCGATATTAAAACCGCCTGTCCAGGATGTTTTGCCGTCGATTACCACAATTTTGCGATGCAAATGATAATTGATTCGGTATCTAGTAATCATGTTGCGGGAAGTAATAAAAGGAAGAACTTCGCCACCAGCCTTGCGTAACTGATCAAACCAAGTTTTAGTAGCACCTAGTGATCCCCATGCGTCATAAAGAAGACGTACGCTAACTCCAGCCTTGGCTTTTTTAATTAGCAAATTAAGAAATTCATTACCAATTTCATCATTATAAAAGGTATAAAACTCAACGTTAACTGTCTGTCTTGCACGTTCAATATCGTGCATCATATCACGAAACATTGGCTCGCCATCTGTATATAGTTTAACATGGTTGTTTTTGCTTAACGGCGACTCACCCTTGTGATCAAAGAATCGGACAACAATTTTAGCCTTGTTTGAAGTATCGGCTGTACTAGTCTTTTTTGGCGCTTTTGTGATTGATTTTTGTACATTGCGTAAGCCGATGTGATTTTGCTTATTGATTGCAAAAATATTTTCTTGTGAGATTCCTCGACCAAAAAAACCGTAAATAGTTAGTCCAATAACGGGGAAAACTAATAAAATAATTAACCAAGCCCAAGTAGTTGAAACTGAACGGCGTCTGTGAAAGACGATGTAAAAAGATAAGATGGTATTAGTAATAATGAGTATCCAAAATACGTCCCGTAATAGACTCACTTAAGTCCTCCTGAATTATTTTTAAAACCAATGAATTTATTAACCATATTAATCACAAATGGATTATCATGCATCCAACTATGCTCAGCGTCCTTAGATCCACGAACTTCAACCTCATGATAAGATTTTGCATTGGGTGCTAAAATGTAACGAATACTTTTGGCCGAAATAACTGAAATAAATTTGTCACTGTTGGTGTTATCTAAAACGTTACCATAAATATTTAATACAGAAATATTGGGATTAAATTGTTTACGGTGAAATAGTAGATACAAATAATGTATGTTAATCACATTTGGCCGTCCATTGTGATTAAAGCCGTTAACATTGGGGATGTCGCCTAAATAAGTCACACCGTCAAATGGTCCTGCAATGAAGATGCACTTAGTTAAACGGGGAAAGTTTTTTTTGCGATATGTGCGCATTTCAGTCCGAACCACACATGGACACGCCAATGAATGTGCAACAGCGGTATAATGGGTAAAGTGATAATGTTTAGCTAAAAAAGGTAATACAAAACGTAAGTAGTAGTCAATTGCATAAACGCCAACAATTCGTTGACGAAAAACAACTTGAATAATGGGATTTTCATCACCGGTCCAAGTGCCCTCTAATTTAAAGTTACCTAGTAAATCAGCAGTAACTTTGAGGTAATTGGTGTCACCTTTTTCCTTTAAAGCTGTTTTAACCATAACGTTGGTTGTATAATCACCGCCACGGAAACCATGAAAATATATTATGGGTATTTGTTCAAAATTACCACGCTTTTTTTCAACAGTCGTCCTATCATCAATATGTTGCTTATGAAGTCGCAAAAAAATACGTAGAGGTGCAATTGTTGCCAAAATTGCTAATACTATCATATTGAATCGACTGGGATCTTTTGATAGATTGTGTTTGTGGTTTTTTTCCGCATCTTCTTTATATTTTTTTGTGTTGAAAAACATAATACCACCTTAATACTAGAGTTAGTTATATTTTAGCATTGCTGGCAAATTTTTTAAGAAAAGAGATACAAATGAAATTCTATGCAGTCAAAAAAGGTCGTCAACCAGGTGTTTATCGCACTTGGGAAGCGGCAAAAAAACAGGTTGATGGCTATCCCAACGCGGAATATAAGTCCTTTAAACAGGTAACAGATGCTACTGAATATTTGAATTGGGATAGAGCAACTGTTAATCAATTTTTTCAAAAGGATGAAACTTCATTAAAACAGGCGATTGCCAAGATCCAGAATGAAAGCCAAACTATTCCAAAAATATCAAAGCTGCAATCAAATCCACCGCAAAGTAAAACAGCTCCCCGTTTTAGTAATTTGGATAAGTCGAGCGAATATTTTGCAACAATTTACACCGATGGAGGTACCCGCAATACTGGTAACTTTAAAGGCGGTCACGTGCGGGCAACTGATAAAGCAGCATGGGCTTATCTTATTGAGTGGCAGCAAGAAGGCAAGCAAATGTCAACTTATGATTCAAATGGTGAATTTGGTGCTACTAATAATAAGATGGAATTAACAGCCTTAATTGAAGCTCTAAAAAAGTTGCTTGAATTAGGTTTTAATAAGAAGCCATTATTATTTGTTCTTGATTCACAATATGTCTTAAATCCAATTATTAAAGGCTGGCTTAAGGGCTGGAAAAAGCGTGGTTGGCGCAAGAGTACTCCTGGTGAAATTGCAAACCTTGAATGTTGGCAGGAACTTGACAGATTGCTTGCACAATTTTTACAGCCTAAATTTAAATGGACTAAAGGACATGCCAATAATCGTGGCAATGAATTTGTTGATCGTACATTAAATAAGTTTATGGATCAGATGTGATACTATTTGCCTTGCACTAAAATTACTCATCCAAAAAGGTGACTAAAGAAATCACTGATATTGTGCCATAATTGTTCAAATAGATTTTGATTTTCGGGAGTATTGATTTTATCAAAAATCCCTTTGGCATTTTTTTCAATATTTTTCGAAAGTTCTCCAGCTTGATCCTTAAAGTGATTGTCTTTCAAGGCCCCAGAATTACGGATTTCAATTAGAATATTGATGATTTGCTGCTTTTGGTTGTCATTAATGACATTACCAAGATGGTTAATATTTATCTGGTTGTTAACGATATCGTGAATTTGACTATCAGAAACGTTATTACCAATTTTTCCCATTTCTTGTTTGGCACCCGCAACTGCATTGTTTAATTGGGCATCACTATAACCGTCTTTATTCTTGTTTTCTTTGGTAATTTTGCTCAGTGTTCCCATTTCATCTTGTGCTGCATTGACTTGATTTTGACTAAGTTCTTCGCCATGTTTACTGTAAGCCGCATAGACACCGGCTAAAGCGCCGGAGCCATCAATTGGAATAGCACTCGTAACGTAAATGTTGGCATCGGTAATTCCTGCGGTTAAAGCTGCATTTTTGTATTGGTCGGCTGTAATGGTTGTAATGTTATTATGGCCTTCGTAAGGAAGAATGCGGACATTGATTCCACTGCCTGCGCTAGTTTTTTGAATCATTGCACTTGACCAAACACCAGAATTGGTCGTGAAATTAGAGCCGGATGGATTAAGATACTTAACTAAATCGGAACCATTAATAGTTGTTGTTTGATAACTTGCACTATTAAGTGGCGCAATTAAAGTTTTGACTGTGCCATTATGCTGGTTGGCGGTTAGGGAGGTGCCTAGACTAACAATTGGTAAATTTTCGGCTCTAACTGATTGCTGAAAGCCATTAATGGTCAAAATACCAAAGAATAACGTTACAATAATGGTTAGAATTGTTTTTGCTTTTTTCATAAATCAATAACTCCTTTTAATTAACCAATTATACTAAATACAAATGATAAAAGGATAATTATTGTATTGGTAGAAATCTATTTTATAGTATTTTTAAAATTCAAGAAAATTTAAGATGGTATAATAAAATAATAAGGGAGGGGTGCTATGATTCAGCAACCTGAATTAACGGTCATTATGCCCGTTTACAACGTTGAAAAGTACATTGGGCGGGCACTTGATCATTTGGCTAAACAAGATAATCCTAACTTTAAGTTGTTAATTATTGATGATGGTTCAACCGATAATACAAGTAAAATAGCCGAAAGTTACCGTAGTCAGTTTCGATATTTAAAAATTATTAATAAGTCCAATGGTGGGCTGTCAGATGCACGCAATGTTGGTATTGCTCATGTTGATACACCATATTTCACTTTTCATGATGGCGATGATTGGGTTGATTCTGGTTATACGGCCTTTTTTGTGCAGGCATTTCATAATCATCCGGATGCAGCGATGGTATCATGTGGTTTTTGGCTAGATTATGAAAGCAGATATGGCTCTGTACCGGTAACCAAAAAAATTATTTGCGGTATGAAGAATAAATTGCGCAGCTATCAATTGATCAATAATCCGTTGGGCTCGCTATTTGATAATCATATTCTAGGAACACCGGTCAAAGGTTATACTTGGAATAAGGGTTATAAGCTCTCAGTTGTTAAACAAAATAAGCTGCAGTTCATGGAAAACTTAGCTTTTATGGAAGATCAAATTTTTAATGTTCAATATCTATCATTAACTGAAGGCTTTTATTGTAATAGTCAACCGCTATATCACTATTGGCAGCGTAAAGACAGTATGGTACATAACTTTAATTTGAAGATGATTCCTGATAATTTTAAAGCGAATTATATAGTCGCTAAAACAATTGTTCAGAGTTTGTGGCAGGAACATAAGAAAAGCAATCTTTCTGAACAAAAACTGATTGATATTAGTGAGAGGAATCAGCGATGAGGGTACAAGTTAATGGTAACGAACTTTATTATAGTAAATTAGGTAGGGGAGAGCCGTTGCTATTATTACATGGCCATCATTTGGATGGTGGGATGTTTGATCAGATAATAGCGCCGTTAGCCTTATACTATACTGTTTATGTACTCGATATGCGTGGGCATGGTCTAAGTCAGGGTGAAGTTGCACAGCATTATCAATCTGAGGTTAATGATGTGGCTTCTTTCATTCGAAAAGTTAATATTCGTGGTTGCTATTGCTTTGGCTTTGATGCTGGTGGTCTTGTAGCAATGATGCTTGCAAGTCAAGATCAGGCAATTTTTAAAAAGTTAATGGTAGCAGGTGTTTTCGTTAATGGTAATGGAATTCGACCGTATCATTATTTAACGGAAGGTTGTCTTCGCTTTTTGCAGCTGAACCGCGAAAGTCGTGTTGAATTGACGGAAAGTTACCTGTCGGTTGACAGCTTAAAAGCAATTAAGATACCAACTTACTGTGTAGTTGGTGAAAAGGATTGGGTTAAAGTTGAGCATGTTCGCTGGTACAGCCAGTTAATCCCACAAGGACAATTAATGATAATGCCCAGACAAAAGCATAATAGTTATGCAGTTAAAAGTTTTAAGTTGCTTGATTTAATGGAAACATTCTTTAAATAAATACTTATAGACTAATTATTATTTAAGTGTGGTAGTTAAGTCATTATATTATTTTAAATCCAAATTACAGATAGGTGTTAAGCAAACAGTTTAACGCTTTTTTTATGCGCTTAACAGTTTATATTGAATAATAATCAAAAAGGCAGGTAATGCCTTTTTTTGTTGCTTTTAAGAATAACATAATTTTAATCAATTATTAATAACCTTTGTTATCCAAGAGTTTATGTTTACTTTTTCTTCGCTTATTTAACTTATTTTATTAATTCTTGTTTGCTTAATTATTAATTGCTAAACCCATGCTAGTAGCTAATTAGCTTTAATTAAATCTAGCTTTTTCAGAATTTACAATTTTTCCTAATAACGGTAATTCTATATTACTTTTTTTTTTTTTTTTTATATACTCTGTACGATCCAGCAAATTGATATATCATAAACTTAAGCGCATTTAGTAATAGCTTTAATTTCCTATTTATGACTATTTTTGAATTATATATTTCTTGTTTCGTATTTTTATAATTCAATTTATTAGTCCAAACCTATGGCTATATACATTGATACTAACTGCGCTATTCAAAATACCAGTGCAATGTTGATACCACTATTTTAATATAGTTAATCGGTTTGCCAACTTTTGTAATAGTGATACTTTTTGCTTGTTCATTTTACTACTACGAAATTAGCGATTGGTTTGATAAAAACAGCTGCATGGGTTTTGAAGTTTTCCCGCTGAATTAATTTAAATTCAGCGGGTTTAATTGCCAATTATCTTTTTAAACGTAAGAGGAGGAGTAATTTTTGCAAGGTAGAAAACGTTGGTGGCTGGGTTTAATTTTGGTCTTGGCAATTTGGTTAACCCCGCAAACCATGGTAGCAGCCGCTCAATCAGATGATAGTACCGACTTTGAAGTTAGGCCGCTTTTCCCAGAAGAGCAGGTCGATACGACCCTCAACTACTTTAATTTAGCTTATCGGAAAAACTCTACTCATGTCATTAAAATGCAAGTCCAAAATTTTGCCTCTAAGACCATTACAGTGCGGGTTAATTTGCGTAATGCTTATACCCAAGATGGGGGCGGCATTGATTTTACGCCCCAGACTAAAGCGCTTGATCCTAGTTTAAAGCATCCTTTAACTACCTTGATCACGCTGTATCGAGGCGACGAGAAGCTTAAGTTAGGGCCGAAGCAATCCCGCATTATCAGTGCCACCGTTAAGCTGCCTAAAGAGCGCTTTGATGGCATGATCTATGGCGATTGGCACTTTGTCGAACACCCCAAGACGCCCAAAACTAAGGGCGGCATGATTACTTCTAATTACGCCTATTCCGTAGGAATTGTCTTACGCGGACAGAACTATCAGGTCTTTCCCAAGGTGAAATACGCCAAAACCAAGCCGATGCTCTTTAACCGCCACCCCGCTTTAGGAGTTACCTTGCGTAACATTGCCCCCATGGCTATCTCCCAAGCTAACGTCAAAGTAGCAATAGGAGAAGCTGGTGGCGAGGTGCGCACCTTTAACGCCAACAACTTTATGATTGCCCCTAATTCGCGCATTGTGTTGCCCATTTCCTGGAGCTATGATGCGCTCAAAGCTGGCACCTATCAGATTAAAGTCACCCTGAAAGGCTTGAACACGCAGAATCGCTTCCCGGTAAGCTGGACCTTTAACGAAACCATGCAGGTAAATAATTCCCAGGTTAAGACAATCAATGACCGTGCCGTTAAGAAGCCGATTAATTATTGGCTGTATGCCACGATTATTTGCGGGGGTTTCCTGGTGTTAAGTCTCGGCGGTTTGGTTTGGACTTTCATGTTGCGGCCGCGCACTAAAGGAGGTGATAGTATTTGAAAGCATTGATCGCAAAATTTTCCTACCGCCGCGTGCAGTGGTTTTGGCTGGGATTGTCCATTCTCTTAGCAATTGCCTTTGCGACGTGTCTGTACTTTACAATCAAAACATATAACGATTTTAATACTTGGAAGACGATCAATCTTTATTAATTAGTAAACAATCGTTGGAATAATCATTGCAAGATGATTAGTTGTGTATGAAAAATATGTATTGAAGGAGGAACTTCAAGATGAAATTAACTAAAATAGCCAGTATGGTAATGACAAGTGCTACGGTCTTGTCGAGCGTAGCGGCCGCTACCCCGGCCATTATTCAAGCTAAAACCCAAGAAGGCAATGCAAAAATGAACGACGGTAAAGCCTTACCAGATACCAATCATAGTACGGTAGGAATAGGCTTTAGCCAGGACCAAGACGCTAACCCAAATCCAAACCCTAACCCAGATAATCCAAATAAACCAGATGATGGCGTCGGATACTTACGTTTACAATACGTGCCCGCAGTGCTGGACTTTGGTAGTCATACTAAGTTTGATCCCGCTGCTCCGATCTTTACAGCAGCTGGTATGAACTTAAATAGTACCGGTAATGATGTACATCCTGGATATGCTGGGGCAGATAACCAGACCCCGAAGCTTTCTACTACTGATTCTAAGTTAAGTGATGTTAATGGCAAGACTTGGGTAACAGTGATTGATAAGCAAAGAGACCGTACAGACACTGATGATAAGAGTGATGGTCATTCAGGAGATTGGCAATTAAGCGTCAAAGCCGATGGCCCGCTGACCACTGGCAAAGACGCTAATGCTAAAACAATTGCCGGGGCTACGTTGGCTTTTAACAATACTGCAGCTGGCACAACACAAGACGTTTTTGCACTAACAGGAAATAAGGCGGATAAAAGTTTTAGTACTGCACAGACTTGGCTGGCTGATAATGTGATTAAAAATTTGAAGGTTAATTTAGCTGCCGACAGTACTGCAGTTCAGGTTGCAACCGCAAAAGCTGCTACTGGTAGCGGGGCAGAAGTTTTTGCTTGGACCCCGAGTGATATTCAATTAGCTTTACCAACAGATGCCAATATCGTAAAGGGAACATATACGACCTCACTAACTTGGACTTTATCCACGGGAATTAAGTAAACGTAAGATTTTGTGTTTTGTCAAGATACTTACTAAATAACAATTAATTAGACAATATATTTTCACTTATACCTGCAAATTTTGCCTGATTTTCTTAAATTAAAATTTAAGAAAGTTTGTTGGTAGGTAATAATAATAATAATTTTATAAAAGGTGCTCAAGTTTTATGCTTGAGCACCTTTTTGTAGAACAATTTCCATAAAAGCGATTAAATAAAATAGTTTTTAATAACATAACAAAACTAAATATGAGTCTTGTTTTCTTACCTAATCAAATAACAAATTAATTAATGAAAAAAGAGACCAGCTTTTTGATTCATTTTACCCATTTCCTAGGCACTTGGCACTTTTTTGGTTATAATAGACTAAATAGATGGTATTTTTATAAAGAGGTAGTTATGAACAAAGAAGAAATTCTTCAATTGATGCACCCAATGAAATTAATTGGGTTAAGTGGAAACCCGGTTTTGAATGAAAAGATTGCTACAATTTTGAAAAAGCCGTTAATTGAAACCGCCGTTCAACATTTTAGTGATGGTGAAATTCAGGTTAATATTGGTGAAAGTGTCAGAGGGTGTGATGTTTTCGTTATTCAATCAATTCAAGATCCTGTAAATGAAAACTTTATGGAATTAGAAATTGTTTTGGATGCCCTTCATCGAGCATCTGCACATCGCATTAATGTTGTTGTACCGTATTTGGCATATTCACGTTCTGACACTAAGACACGTTCACGTGAACCGATTACTGGTAAGTTAGTTGCCAATTTGCTTCAAATTACTGGAATGGATCACTTAATTGCACTTGATTTGCATGCCGCCCAAATTCAAGGTTTCTATAATGTTCCGGTTGATCATTTGCATGCAATGCCACTGTTAGCGCAATATTTTATTGATAATGGAATTGCGACTACAGATGATGATGATATTGTAGTTGTTTCGCCTGATCACTCAGGGGCTAAGTTGGCCCGAAATTTTGGTCAAATATTTGATGCTCCAATTGCAATTGTTGATCAACGTCGGGCACGTTATGACACAGATGTTCATGATGTGATCGGTAATGTTAAAAATAAGAAATGTATTATAGTTGATGATTTAATTGATACCGGATCAAGAATTTCTTCCTCAACTAAGTCGGTAATGGCGGCAGGGGCAAAAAAAGTTTATGTTGCTTCAACACATGCGTTACTTTCACAGAATGCAACTGAAGTATTAAACGAATTGCCAATTGAACAAATTGTCGTTACTGATACTATTAAGCATAATCATTACCCAGACAGAATGGTTCGAATTTCAGTTGATTTATTGTTGGCTCGTGGAATTAATTATGTTTATAATGATCGTTCTATGCACTTGCTGAGCGAAAGCGAATTAAAATAAAGCAAAGACGTTTATTTGTTACTATAATATAAAGCGACTATATTGTTGAAGTTATATTGGTATCTTTTTATTTATTTATTTTATATCATTGGTATAATTAAAAAGAAATGTATAGGAAGAGAAGAACCATTATGGCAAGACGAAAAAATTATAAAAGACGAAGAATTATTTTAAGGAATACTTTTCAATTAATCAGGAAAAATGGAATGGATAATGTTTCTTTTCAAATGATTGCAGAAAAGTCAGGAATTTCTAAGTCACTTTTACAGTCATACTATCCACATAAAGCTAAGCTGACAGATGATATAATTAGAAATATACTTAATACTTTAGATGCTCAAGTAAGAAGTATTTATGATGCTGAAAGTGGTCATATTGGGGCACGAACCAAAGCATTTATTTATACAGTTGCAATGTTAGGCATTTATGATAATGGTCTTAAGCGGATTATTACTGAAGTTTTTAGTAGCAATGAGACTCTTGATAATTGGTTGCAGATTCTAGCAAGCTGGATTAAGGAAAAACAAATCTTTGATGAAACTACATTTGACTTAAATGAAGTTCAATGTGGCTTAGCTTTTGTTATTACTGGAGTTGGACGATTATATAATAATAGTAAGAGATTTGCGCTTTCTGCAGAACAAATGGCTGATTATGCTACTGGTTCATTAATGTATAGTTTCTTACACTGTACACAAAAGCAAATTACTGAAAGTCTTAATGATGGGCACAAGATTATTGCTGCCGTTGATATAAAATCAATTCACCATGAAATTGATACCATGTTTGATGAGGGCAAAGATATTGTCTGTTAGAAGGGAAAGATATGGCAAATGGCGCGCGAACTAATTTGCGCAAACCAACTGGACAAGATCATGAAATTAACTATAAGAAGATTATGTCCTTTATAATTTTTATAATTGTAACGTTAGTAATGGTTACTATAACTTTTCTTAATCCCTTTTTTATGAAAGGGCAACTTAGGAACAATAATAATGAAGTTGTTGTTGTTAGACAGGTCAATAAGCATTTCGATGTACTGGCCGAAACAATTGGAGCCAATAAAAATGGTAATGCAAATTTATTAACTACAAAGCAGACTCAGCCAATTGCCGATCATATTATTGATTATGCTTTAGGATTTCCTTGGTTTAAAGTTAGTAATAGAAGGCTTGCAGAGCAGATACTGAAAGATATTGATTCAAATATTGACCAAGGCTCATCGAGCGATGCGCAATTAGTGCGGTTGAAATTAAATAAATTAGGAGAGAATGCACCCTATGAGGTAGCGGATGCCTTTAATTTGAGTACTGTTACTTTAGGCGGAAATATTGCTTTTGGCTTATTGTTCATGAATTTTATTTTAATTGTGATGGCGATTATTAGTCTTCGTTCCATAATTAAAGAAATAAGTGCAATAATGACTTCTAAGCAATTAACGCATATCATTACGGCAGCAGTAATGTGGGCTGGTTTTTGGTTGATTCTCATTTCTGGTATGATGGCCCTCGTGCCAGTAATTTTTAATGTTGAAGGGTTGGCAGTTTTAGGCTATGTGTTAGAAATTAGTAGCGGTATTTTCTTGGACTTTGTAATTGTGGGTGTAATTATTTACATTTTAAGCGCAATTCCATGGGAAATTAGTTCACCTAATAATTAGCCAATTATATTTAAAGGAAATAATCATGAAAATTTATTTTGCCAATGCTCTATTCTCACAAGCAGAAATTAATTATAATGCTCAGTTAACAGCTAAAATTCGGCAGTTAAGTGATGCGATCGATTTATATTTACCACAAGAAAACAATGAAATTAATGATAAGCAGGCTTATGCTGATTCAAAAATGATTGCCTTGGCGGATACTGAAAAACTAGTTCAAAGCGATTTGGTGGTAGCAATTTTAGATGGTAATACTATTGATAATGGTGTTGCTAGCGAGATTGGAGTTGCTTATGCTAAAGAAATACCAATTGTGGGATTATATACGGATACTCGTCAGCAAGGTAGTGACAATAAGCAGAAGTTATCTGCCTTAAGTCAGATAGCTGAAAATCAATTTCATTATGTTAATTTATATACGACCGGTTTAATTAAATTGAATGGTACAATAGTGAATAGTGAAGCAGATTTATTAGCCGCTGTTGCCAAGTACTTATAATAATTAGATGCTTGATGAAATTTGCTCTAAATGAGATAACCAAGTTTATTTTGAAAGTATCGCGTTAATATTTAATAACAAAGATAAAAACATTTAAAATGTAGAAGAACAGAGTTAAGATATCTGTTCTTTTTATTTAAAGAATATTTGTTACTAATGGGAAAAATATTTCTAAAATTCGAAAAAATAGCGTTCTTAAGTAAGTTATTGCCGTATAATTAAGCAGTTAGAATAATAACTAAGAGGTAAAAATGATGAGTAAGAAAACACAAGTTGGTCTTATTTTTGGTGGAAATTCATCTGAATATGAAGTTTCAATTATGTCAGGCCATAATATATATAATGCAATTGACAAAAGAAAATTTGATGTACACCCGATTTGGGTTACCAATGATGGCTATATTGCCAATGAACAAGATTCGCTGAAAGTATTAGAAAATCCACATTATACGGTAAAAAATCCCCATCAAGTTAATAATATTTCTAATTTGAATTCATTAGCCGAGCTACCTGAAATTGACGTCTTCTTTCCCATAGTACACGGAAATCTGGGCGAAGATGGTAGTTTACAAGGATTATTTCGGATTTTAGATAAGCCGTTTGTTGGTGATGATGTCTTAGCCTCTGCGGTAACAATGGATAAAGAGTTCACCAAAATTTTGGCTCAACGTGCTGGCGTGGCAGTGGCTGATTGGATTGCAATCAAACGTTTTGAATATCAGGAAAAAGATAATTGGAAGCAAGATTATGATAAAATTAGCGCTAAATTAGGTAATGATTTATTTGTTAAGCCGTCTAATCAGGGCTCGTCTGTAGGCGTTCATCACGTAACCAATAAAGAAGAATTTGACGCTGCCTTAGCCGATGCGTTTCGGTATGATGACAAGGTATTAATTGAAGAAACAATTCATGGAACTGAAGTTGAAACAGCTGTATTGGGTAATGATCAGCCGATAGTTTCTGGTGTCGGTCAGATTATTAATGCTGAAGGCACATTCTATAGCTACGAAAACAAGTATGATGATGATTCAACTACTGCTTTGCAAATACCAGCAAATTTACATGATAATATTATTAAGCAAGTTAAAGCCAATGCTTTAAAGGTTTATCAAGTAACTGAATGTAGTGGTATGGCACGTGTTGATTCTACTTTGCGTGCGAGTGACCAGAAAATCATTTTAACAGAAGTTAATGCCTTACCAGGTTTTACTAACATTAGTATGTACCCTAAGCTGTTTGAAGAAGCCGGAATAGCATATACAGATTTAATTACTCGATTAATTGAATACGCTCAACATAGATATGCACATAAAAAAACGTTGCTACATAAAATAGGCTAAGTAGATTGTGCTAGGGAGTAATAATTTATGGCTAGTGATAAGCATAATTTTGAAGAATTAACGGCGCCGGCTGCGACTGCAAAAAAATTGCATGTTAGTGTTGCTACATTACGAAAGTATTCACTAATTGTTGAAAGAGTCACCGGTCGCCCTGATTATTATCCAAGAACTAAGCAGAAGGCTCGATTATATAGCAAGCAAGATGTTCAGGACTTACAAGATTTTCATAAATTGGCTCAAGAAAACGGGCTGACCCTGCAAGAAGCAGCTCAACAAATATTTGCGGTTAGTGAGCAAAATCAAAATTCAATCGGTGGAATCGATTCTCATAATCAGGAAACAATGACTGCGCCACAGACAATGAAATTGCTTAATGCATTGCAACAGACAATTATGCAGCAAAATACGGCGCTCAAAGATTTACAAGAACAAATGAATCGAATTGAGGCCCAAAATAAAGAGTTGTTAGAAAAGTCGAATAAGCAGGAGCACGATTTGACTGCTTATTTACCTGATATTTCTGGCATTGTAGATAATGACTTGGATGATCAAAAAGATTCTGAATCCATAACAGTAGCCGAAAAGAGGTCACAGATTATTCATGATCAACATAAATCAAGTGAGCAAGTTCACGAAGAAATTCTAGCTAAAGCTCAAGAAAATGCTCAAAAGAGTTCTACATCTAATGAATATCGCACCTTAGCCGATATGCAAGTGGAACCCGAAAAGAGTCACTGGTGGCAACGATTTATTAATCTATAACTGAAAATGATTAATTCTTTTAGATAAACTTAACTAGTATGTGACTACTTATGAGTTAAAGTAAGAAGAATAGATATGGAGGCTGACATTGAAAAAAATTAAGCAACGCTATCTTTTAGCAGTAATTGTTGGTTTCATTGGACTTATTTTAACTGCATGCACATACTTTGCTACAGAAATTTATCATCGAAATGATGTAGCTTTAATTACTGATACTACTATTAAAGATACTTTAGTAGAGAAGAGTAAAGATGTTTATGACAACAAGGATGAGACTCGAAAGCAAATTTTACATCTAAAAATTTTATCTGGTAAATATAAGAATAAAAAATTTACAGCAACTAATCTTTACTACCCATCACAACTAGTAACCCAGAAGTATCGTTGCAGACAACGAGTTTTTGTTAGTATTAAAAATGGAGATCTTACTATTCAAAATCCAAAAAGAGATTGGGTTATTGTTCTTGCTTTAACGGTAATGATTACCTTAATGATTGCTATCTCTGGCAAGCAGGCAGTAGGGTTAATTTTATCCATGACACTTAGTTGGGTACTGTTTTATATAGTTATTCTGCTAGATATTAAATTAAATGGTGCTTATGTTGTCTTATTATTCGGTTTAGGGGATGTAATTTTTTCCTTCTTTAGCTTGCTAATAGTTCAAGGGCTCAATCGAAAAATGCTGGTTACATGGTTAGCTACATTATTAGGAGTTTTTGTTTCGTTTGCACTTTGTTATTTGATCATGCGCTTGACTGGGGAATCTGAAATCAAATATGAAACGGGTGACTATGCGACCCAAGATCCACGAGGAATTTTTCTTGCACAAACTTTATTGGGAATTTTAGGCGCAGTGATGGATGAGGCAACTGATATTATTTCTAGTTTATATGAGTTAATTCAAACTAAAAAAGAGCTAACGGCTAAGCAATTAATTATAAGTGGCCGAACTATGGGACAGGAAATAATGGGGCCATTGATTAATGTTTTAGTTTTAATTTTTATGTCTGAAGCATTGCCATTAACGATTATTTATTTGCGTGATAACAATAGTTTAAGTTCAACTTTTGGCTTTACATTATCACTTGGCGTTACTCAAAGTGTAGTTTCTGCTATTGGAATTGTGTTAACCGTTGTTTTTGCAACAGGATGCAGTTTGTTATTTTTAAAAAATGATTGGTGGAAAGCGAGTGATCAAAAATGAGTACACTAGTTGCTTTGTTAATTGTTTTAGCATTTCTAATGACAATAATTGGTGGAGAAACGGGAATTCGCAGCTTTTTTAGTGTTTTAATTAATACTTTATTATTGATTTTACTGGCACTACTAATTTCTTGGGGAATTAATATTCCAATTTTAATTTTAATTTTTATACCACTTAAGTTAGTTACAATTATCTTTTTAGGAACTCATGATTATCAAGTAGCTAAAAATTCATTTTATTCGGCATTATGTATTTGTCTTGCAGTTAGTGGCTTGATTTTAGTTTTTGAATGGTTGGCACAGGCTGCTGGACTCGGTCCCGAAGCTGGTGAAATACTGGTTGGTTTATCACAAATGCCCGGCTTGAGCTACCCATTAATTGCAGTTGCGGTAGCTATTTTCTCCTGTCTAGGTGCAGTTGCTGAAGCAGCAGTTGCCATGAGTTCGGGACTACTGGAAATCAAAAAGCATAATCCAATGATTACTCGCCAACAATTAGCGATTAGTGGTAGTAAAATCGGTAATGATGTTTTAGGGACAGCGATGAATACCATTTTATTTGGGATGTTCGGTAGCTTTTTATCATTATTTTTGTGGTACATTCGTTTAAATTACACAATTGGTGAAATTGTGAATGAAAAGATGTTTGTCAATGAGATTTTAGTTATAACATATTCACTAATTGGTGTATTATTAACAGTACCACTAACGACTGTTTTTTTAACAAGAAACATGGTAAAGCACGAGGTAAAAAATGAAGGTAAATGAAATAGAATTAACTAATTTTAATGGGCGTAAATTTAAGATTCATCCCTATATGTTAGCTTCAATTGGTGATTTAGTTACTCCTCAGCATCCTTTGGCTATCGTTATTCCAGGCGGTAGTTTTGATCATCTCTCTAAGCGAGAAGGCGAGCCAGTAGCATTAGCATTTAATAATTGCGGCTTTAACAGTGTCGTGATGGAGTATAATCTTGTCCAAGATGATGGAGATATCTATCCCGATGCGGGATTAGATGTTTTAACAACCGTAAAATATTTTCGCGATCATGCTAGTGATTACCAAATTGATCCAGAAAAGATTGTAACAATTGGTTTTTCAGCTGGTGGACATGTTGCAAGTTTTGCTAATAGTATTGCTAATTCTTCTAAATATCAAAATGAATTTGGATTTAAGAGTAGTACAGTTTTACCAAATAAAACAATATTAGGTTATCCGTTAATCAATTTAGATAAGATTGGTTTTGCTATACCGGATGACGAAGAAGACAAGGTACCAGGAGATGAATTCGTCAAAGATAGTGCATTAGGTGTGACGCCCAAGACACCAGCGACATTTATTTTTCATGCTTGGGATGATCCAATTGTTTTAGTAACAAACACATTAGAATATCTGGATGCTTTACATGAAAATAAGGTTTCTTGTGAAGCTCATCTATTCAACCGTGGTGGTCATGGTTTTTCTTTAGGACGTGAAGATATGACAATTAAGGGTCGTGAATGGCAGGCTAATCCGCATGCTGCACACTGGTTTGAGTTAGCCCAAGAATGGCTTACAAGTGAGTGGTCAAAATAATCTTGAAGAAATAATAAATGTCAAGTTTTTCACGCACATATCTTGCTTTTTTTAAATGAAAGTATATAATTATATACTTAAATCGAGAGAAAGGACATGATTTTTTGAAGCTAGTTAAGATGAAATCTTTGACAGTAATTAATGGCTTATTAACATTGAGCAGTCTAATCATGTTATTCTTTGGATTGTGTAATCAAGTTAATGAGTCAGATTATTTATTAAACGATGAACAACTAATTGCCCGAACAGGTACCGACAATTTGATTGTTGTTATTGCAATTATTGCATTGATATTTTTTGGATTTGCATTTTTTGCAAGTTGGTTGAGTTCAAGTAAGGTACGTATAATGCGCTATAAAGCATAACTTAGTAGAAAATATGAAACAGCACGCCATTTGGTGTGCTGTTTTTGTTTTAAATAAAAAATAGACTAGTTAATTACCAGTCTATTTTTTTAATTGGAGAATTGAGTAAATTTTTAGTACCAGTGATGGATTATCCAAAAATTTTTAGCGTTAACCCAAGAACCATATCGGCTGTATACGTAATTATCAGCTGTACGTTCTTGGTTTGCTGGAGAGTGATCGCCACCTAAATAAGCTAGGTTAAGTTGGTATTTGCCATAACAAACGCCATTTTGAGCATCATATCTGCCACCTGATTCGTGGTTTGCAATCCACTTTTTAGCAGCACGTTCTCTTTTAGATAATTTCCGCGCTGCCTGAACAGTTTGAATGTTTTGGTTATTTGTTGTTTCAAAAATGCTGATAAAACTGAATGATAACGCAAGCGCGGCGATTAATTCATAAATAAGACTTTTACTTTTCTTCATTTTATTTTTCTTTAATTCCCCATAAATAGTTTAACTTATTATTCTTTATCATATTACATAATTAATGTGTCATTGCTGTTACAGAAAGAACACGCATGCCTTACAATCAAGTTTTAATGCTATTTACCTTTAGGTTTGGTAGAATTTACAATAACAATATTATTTAGGAGGTAGATTATGTTAGCAAAACATTTATACGAAGTTTTTCAGCCTGAGCATTATGATTTATATCTAGATATAAATCGTGAACAAAAAACAATTAAGGGGACCTCAACTATTACTGGTGAGGCCTTAGAAGAAACAATTTTTGTTAATCAAAAATATATGACAATCATGTCTGTAAAGAGTAACGACCAAGAATTGCCATTTACTGTTAGCGATGAAACTGAAACAATTAAGATTGACTTAGGTCATCTTGGTAAGACTACAGTTGAAATCACGTATACTGCCCCATTGACGGACACAATGATGGGAATATATCCTTCTTACTACATGATCAATGGTGTAAAGAAACAAATTATTGGAACACAATTTGAAACAACTGCCGCCCGTCAAGCATTTCCATGTGTTGACGAACCCGAAGCTAAAGCAACTTTTTCTCTTGCTATTAAATATGATGAACATGATGGAGAAACGACATTAGCCAACATGCCGGAAATTAAAGTTGAAAATGGGGTTCACTACTTTGAAAAGACGGTTAAAATGTCCAGTTATTTGATTGCCTTTGCTTTTGGTGAATTACAATCAAAGGTAACGGAAACTAAAGATGGCGTTAAGGTAGGTGTTTTTGCTACCAAGGCTCATCAAGCTAAAGAATTGGACTTTGCGGTAGGTATTGCTAAACGTGCAATAGAATTTTACGAGGAGTTTTATCAGACTAAATATCCATTGCCTCATTCATGGCAATTAGCTTTACCAGATTTTTCAGCTGGGGCAATGGAAAACTGGGGCTTAATTACTTATCGTGAAGCAGCAGTCTTATTAGATCCAGATAATGCCACAGTTGATCAAAAAGCTTATGTAGCTACAGTTATCGCTCATGAATTAGCACATCAATGGTTTGGAGATTTAGTAACCATGAAGTGGTGGGACGATTTGTGGCTTAATGAAAGTTTTGCCAACATGATGGAATATGTTTCAGTAGATGCTTTAGAGCCTGAGTGGCATATTTGGGATAATACTTATCAAATTTCTGAAGTACCTGCAGCGTTAAAACGAGATGCAACCGATGGTGTCCAATCAGTTCATGTGGAAGTCGAACATCCGGCTGATATTGATTCGTTGTTTGATAGTGCAATCGTTTATGCTAAAGGTTCACGGATGTTGGTAATGGTTCGAGCTTTATTAGGTGACGATGCATTACGTAAGGGTCTGAAGTATTATTTTGATCAACATCAATTTGGCAATGCAACCGGTGATGATCTTTGGAATGCCTTGTCGACAGCAACTAACTTGGATATTGGCAAGATTATGCACACTTGGCTTGATCAACCAGGTTATCCTGTTGTTAGTGCCGAGGTCAATCAAGCTGGACATTTGATTTTAAGCCAAAAGCAATTCTTTATTGGCGAAGGAAAAGATGCTCAAAGAACGTGGGCTATTCCGTTAAATGCTAACTTTAAAGCACCGCAAATTATGACAAATAAACAAGTTGATCTTGGAAATTATAAGGAACTACGCGCTAGTGCTGGTCATGCTTTACGAATTAATGTGGGAAATAGTTCGCACTTTATCGTTAACTATGATCAAACATTAATGACCGATATTATGGCCAACTTTAACGAACTTAAAGCTGTTGATCAATTACAATTGTTACAAGATCTTGGACTTTTAGCAGAGGGTAACCAAATTTCTTATGCTGAAATAGTACCATTATTGGCAAAATTTGCTACGTCAAAATCTTATATTGTAATTAATGCACTGTTTAATGCAGCTCGTGAACTTCGCAAATTTACCACTACTGGTTCAGAGGAAGAAAAGAATTTAAAGCTTTTATATAATCTTTTATCAGAAAATAAAATTGCAGCATTAGGCTGGCAGACGAAGCCAACTGATAGTTCTGATGATTTATTGATTAGACCATTGGAGCTATCTGCAGCCCTTTATGCTGGAAATTCAACGATTATTGAAGCCGGTCACCATATCTTTACTGCTAATGAGAACAGCTTAAGTAAAATAGAAGCCTCGATTCGACCATATGTTTTAATTAATGAAGTTAAGAATTATCATCGGTCAGGCTTAGTCGAACAATTAATCAATGAGTACCAAACTACGGTTGATCCATACTATAAGAGTGACTTGCTTGCAGCTATAACTAATTCACAGGATATAAGTGAAATTCAGCAGATTGTTGCAGCTTTTGAAAATTCAGACATTATTAAACCGCAAGATTTACGTTCTTGGTATTTCAATATCTTGTCTAATCCCAAAGGTGAACAAGCTGCTTGGGATTGGCTACGTAATCGTTGGTCTTGGCTTGAAGAAAAAGTGGGCGGAGATATGGAATTTACTACTTATATCACCGTTACTGCTCGTGTTTTCCATACTGCAAATAGATTGCAAGAATTTAGTGACTTCTTTGTTCCAAAGATTGATCAGCCAGGCTTGGGTCGTGAAATTCAAATGGATACTAAAGTAATTGCTACTAGGGTAGACTTAATTAAACGTGAACAAGCTGCAGTTAATCAAGCAATTAAAGCAGTTATTAAATAATTAGTAAAAAGGCTTTTTATTAAATTTTGTTAATGAAAAATAAGCATTAGTCTATTGGACTTTTGCTTATTTTTTCGTTTGTCGTGTTCTTGAGGCTACGATTTTTTTAAAAAGAAACCAAAAAGCGACCCTTTGGGATCGCTCAGCCGGCTTGCAAGTAGCTAACTTGCTACACGTTTATCGTACATACGATACATTCTCTTATTTCTAAGTCAATTGTAGCACGAAAATCTATATCTGGTAAAATAAAATATGCATGTTATGTGTCATCTTGGAGAGTTTAGCTAGCTCTCCTAAGGAGGTGAGAATCGTGCACGATATTTTATTATCTTATTTTTACTGTATTCTGTGCTGTCAAATGCTAAGCAAGTGCTGAATGATTTATTTATGATTCTAGACAAACTGTTTAAGTAATACAGGGAAAAAGGTGGAGTAATTCTCTGCCTTTTTTTGATTGGTCTAATTATGAAATTAAAAAAATTCAAAAAATAAAAAGCCAGCTTTGACGGGCTTTTTATAAATTAATTAAATATTGCTACAAAGGATAAAAGTGTGTTCTTGAACTTCAGAATTATCTCTTTCTTCATAGATATTTGTATCTTTCACGAGACTAAGTACCTTGTTATTAAAGTTGTTAAGCTTAACTTCTTGAGGATTATCTTAGATAGATTTAATCCTAGATATAGAAGAAAAAGTCATATAGTTTATTTTGAAATAATATTTTTAAAATCTTCAAAATTTTTAATATCGTTACCATTAAAATTTGTAAGTTGCATGATTTGAATTGCTTCGTTCATTTTAGAAATTCCCAGTTCGCTATCTCCTGTTAAATATTGGAGAGCTCCCTTATAAAATATCAATCGAACTCTTTCAAACATTAAATCAGGTGATTGTATGAGATTTTCGCATAATTTAATGTATACAATGACTAATTTGGTTTCATTTCTGGTTAGCAAAGTTTCTATAGTATTGAGTAGGGTATCAATAAGTCCATTTTTATTGTCGTTTAATGATAAATAGCGCATACCTTTTTGATATGCTGATTTACTAACTAGTTCTATGATTTCTGTTGGTAGAAAATATAAAGAATTTGCATATAATAGAAATTCATAATAAGCCCAATCTTCTACACCCATTAAATAATTTTTTATTGGCATCCAGTCATCTTTTTCGGGAGGTGTATTAGTGATCTCACTTTTATATAAGTGACATAATAAAATATTGTGCTTATGCCGCAAATTATCATCCTTGGTGTACAGTAGAGCTTCATTTTTTTCAAGGTTGTCAAATATCGTAATACTCTTATTATTGGCAGCATCAATTAATTTTTTTAAAAATTTACGTTGAGGATGTTCTTCGAAATCATTAGTTTCTAAGATAAACTCATTAATATCGACATTCATATGATCTAATATTTTAAGTAATCTTGAGAAGGAAATTTCACTTTCTCCTCGTTCGAATTTTGATAAAAATGCTGGAGTAACAATGTTTTTAGCTGCCTGTTTAATAGTTATGCCTTTTGCTTCTCGTATGTTTCTCAAAGAGTTTCCAAAATTATTCATAGTAATATCCTCAAACTTCATATATGACTTTTATAAATAAAGTTTATCACTTTTCTGATATCTTTAATTTCGAAATTATTGTTCAGTAGTAAGAATAAAAAGGAAATTCGGGTAGATGTTATGGAACAGTTAAAATTGAAAATAGAACTATATTGGAAACTTCACAGCAATATATTGATCTAGATTTAAAACGTTCATTTCATACTTTGAAGTATGTATGTATATGTTACCAAAAACAATTTTAAAGCTGTTTGACAAAGATATTCACTTATAGAGGAGAATAAAAATGAAACGATATCTAAGACAATATAAATTTAGAAATATGCTTGTTATAACCATGACAGTAATTATGTCATTTTTACAAATATCAACTAATTTAATTAATGCGTTTGCTCTTGATGAGCTTATAAAGTTGCATATGGGTAACTTTTTAAAATGGTATGTTTTGTTCGGAATTATTTGGCTAGTATATTTAGCTATTATGCGGATAACAGACGTTCAACAACAAATTGTTATTCAAAAAATGAGTACTGCTATTAGACATGATATATCTGTGAACATTAGTCATCTTAGTTATCTAGACTTTCATAAGAATCCTACTAATGTTTATTCATCTGAATATACCAATGATTTAAATATGATTGAACAAGCTGGATTTACAAACTTTTTTGCCAGTATTGAATCAATATCTAGTGTGATTTTTTCTATCTTTGCATTGTTAACAATCCATTATTCTTTGATTGTAACAGTTATAATTATGTCAATGATTTTACTCAGTGTTCCTAGCTTCTTTTCAGGCAAATTGCAAGAAGCAAATATTGCAGTTACAAAAGCGAATGGTAAATTTTTAGGACAAGTCACGGATGTATTAGATGGGTTCAATGTATTATTTTCAAGTGGTTTAAATAAATTAATCGTTAGTAAAATAGAAGCACAGTCACATAAACTTGAAGAAGTAAAAGTGGATTCTATTAGGAAACAAACAAATATTGAAGTTATTATTACATTTTTTAATGTTTTAGCTCAATTTATGATTATTGTACAAACTGGTATCTTAGCTTGTCTGAAGTTAATTCCTGTGGGTGCTTTAGGAGGTACTGGTGGATTAGCTGGGGCTGTATTTAATGGATTAGGACAATTAGGCAACAACATTATGCAAATAAAATCTGTACAGCCCATTTTTGAAAAATTCCATTTAAATAATTATAAGGCAGAAGTACCGACACCTATTGATGGGTTACACAGAGGAATAAAATTAACTAACATTACATATTCTATTGGACAACATAATGTTTTTAAAAATTTGAATGTTGAATTCGAATCAGGGAAAAAGTATGCATTAGTTGGTCCTAGTGGGAGCGGTAAATCTACGTTATTGAATATAATTAATTCTAGGATTGATAGTTATGATGGCGAAGTAACTTATGATGGAATTAATTACAATAAGCTTAATGCAGATAATATTAGAGACAATATGGTGTATATTGATCAAAATCCGTATATTTTCAATGAGACACTACGAGATAATATAACTCTAGGACTAAATTATAGTGATGAAGATTTACAAAATGCTATTGCGTCTTCGTCATTACAAGAATTAGTATATTCTCTTCCTCAAGGATTAGATACAATATTGGGTAAAGAAGGATCGAATTTATCTGGAGGTGAGAAACAAAGAATTACTCTTGCTAGGGGACTTATAACAGGTAAAAAAATTATATTAATGGATGAGAGCACGTCGGCACTTGATAAGGATACAGCTTTGGACATCGAGAATACTTTAGTTACTCATCCAAAGATAACGCTAATTATGATTACGCACCATTTACATGAAAGCATTGCATCAAAATTAGATAATATTATTGATATCACAAAAGTTAATAATATTGATTAAAAGGAGATGTCTCTTTTCAATACAACTTTAGTTGAACGTAATTGATATGTGACATAAAAAAGCATTACCTAGCATGGCAATGTCATTAAGCCATTGGCTTTTTTAACTTGAGTAAGTGAGGACTTCAAAGTTACAAAAAAGTTTTGGTTATTGACGGTTTGTAATTTTTGCTTGTGGTCTGTCGTTTTGACATTGGTAGCGATATTGGCGTAGAGTAAGCCAGCTACTAAGAAGGTTAGTGCGTTAACAATGGCTAAAGTGGAATATGACATAAATAATAATAGTGCTGAACCAACAAACTGGGCTATCATTGTAATTAATTGAGATACACCACTAGTAAATCCCGCGGCTTCCGACATTTCATTTTCGCCCACCAAGTCGACAATTAACGGAGTTTGTAATCCGCCGGAATACATACCAGAAATATCTGAAATAAAGTTAATACCAATAACGATTAATACTAAATTCCAGCCAGCAATGTTGGTGACAAACAGAACGCCAACAATCATATATAGTACAAATCTAATGATTACTAGTAATATGATGATTTGATATTTGTTCTTAGTCCGATCAGCAAAATATCCGCCAATACTCTGTAATAAATTAGGTATAGCCTCAGTAATAGAAATTAATGACAAGGCTAAAGCATAATTTTTCAATTTGCTAGCATAAGTCATTAAAGCTAAATAAAATATTGCCGGCACTAGATAGCCAACTCGCAATTGTAAAATTGCGGTAATTCTTATTCTTTAAAAAAATGCCCATGATTTTCTCCCTATATTTTTAATAATGTTATAAATCTAAGATATTTACAGTATATTTTGTTTACAATTAAATTGAGGAGAAATGTCATATTTGATTATCAAAAGTCAAATATGACAATTAGCTAAAGATAGGTAGGAAATAGCGATGACAATTGGAGAATTACTAAAAGAATTCCGCTTAAACAAAGAAAAAACGCAAAAAGAGTGGATCGGCGATATTGTAAGTCCATCGTTTTATTCAAAAGTCGAAAAGAATATTCATCGAATTTCTGCAGAAGACTTAGTGGCAATATTACATGTAAATAAAGTTCCATTAATTGATTTCTTTAGTAAATTAAACAAGCGCGATCAAGCCCGCTATCAGCAAGGCCTAAAAATAGGACAACTGATCAATGAGGCATATTACCAAAACTCTAAAAGTGATTTGCAACAAATTCGCAAAATAGTTGCCGACAGTGATTTACCGGATAAAGATGATAATCTTTTATTTATTGATGCATATATAGCAATGCTTGGTAATAACTTTAAGATCTTGGATAAAGATATGATTAATAGGATGAAGGAGAAAGTCTTTAGTATTTCCAATTTTGATGGGGATAGTTTAAGTATGTATTGTAACTTTATGGCTTTTTATGATTTAGATAGCAATTTAATAATTTCCAAAAAGGTAATAGAGCAGTTTATTGATAGTAATGAAATTAGAATACAAAGGATAGTTTTAAGCATAATTGATAATATGTTGACAATATGCATTCAGGATAAGCGATATGATGAAACGAGTTTTTTCCTTGAAGTAGCCAAGCAAGTTAAAATTAAACCAGAAATCTTTTTCTATAAGGCGGTCATAGTGGCATTTGACAATTTAATTAAGTATCATTATGAGCATGAGCAGAAATGTTTTGCGAACGTTAAAGCAATAATTAAAACGATTGAAATGACAGGAATGAAAAGTTATGGCAAAGATTTAGAAGAACTCCTGCTTTCAGTTTAATGTGTTGGTGCCGTCATATTGATGCTAGACAACATAATTAATGAACCGTGTAATTTTCAAGAATAATATAAAAAGGCATTACCTAGCGTGGTAATGTCTTTTTCGTCTGGTCGTGCTCTAAGAAGGATGCGTTTTTTATTTTAAAAGAAAAAAAGCGACCCTTTTGGGATCGCTCAGCCGGCATTGCAAGTGACTGAACTTGCTTTGCACGCTATGTTGCATGTTAAACATACTACCTTAGTGACTTAAGTATACCATGATTGCCAATTCTGGTAAAATGAATAAGCACGTTATGTGCACCATCTTGGAAAGTTGACTGGCTTTCCGTAAAGGAGGTGAAAAAGCGTGTCAGACATATTTACCTTAGTATTATTTTACTTAGTCTTAATTAAGACAGAGCAAGTATTGAGCGACATTATTGTCATACTTGATAAGTTACTCAAGTAAAATAACAGAAGCAACTCAGAATTTCTGAGCTGTTTTTGATTGGTCTAATTATGAAATAACAAAAATTACCAAAACAAAAAGCCCGCTTTAACGGGCTTTTTTGCTTACCTAAGATAATGCATATTATGTTAAGTTAAAGACGGTATAGGTAAATATAACAGATTAATAAATTTGAGAATGCTTTTTCCATGTTTCATTAAAACGATAAAATCTCTTTTCTGTATGCACAAATATTTTAACAGAATCAGAACCGTGTTTATCAATGCTAATTGAAGGAGCAACTGTTTTTAATACTGTAAAAACATCTTCTAATTTAGCAATCTTTTCATCTATCATCCGCCATCCATTTTAAAAAGCAGTATGTGGAATTTTAATGTATCTTTCTATGCCATTAATTGATCCACTTAGTGTAGCATATCAATATGTTAAGTCAATATTGGTATGGTGGCTTAAAATATAATTAGCTAAAGTTAATATAGTGACATTGAATAGAGGCGGTTAAGATGACAATTGGGGAGTTATTAAAAGATTATAGAATAAAACAAAGAAAAACCCAAAAGCAATGGGTAGGTAATGTAATGAGTGCTTCTTTTTATACGAAAGTAGAAAGAGGTTTAAGTAGAATTTCGGCTGAAGATTTGATTAATTTATTGCATTATAATCAAATACTATTAATCGATTTTTTGGGCAAATTAAGTAAAAATGACAAATCGTTTTATCAACAAAAACAACAAATAAATAGGCTGGCTAATGAAGCATACTATCACGATTCTAAGCAGGAACTAAAACAGTTGCGGGATATAGTATCAAAAAGTGAGTTACCGAATAAGGATGATGAATTGTTTCTTATTGATACTTACATTGCTGTAATCAACAAAGATTTTACTCATATAGATCAAAAGCTTATAGATAAAATGAAAGAACGGATTTTAAGCATTACTGATTTTGATGAAGATGGTTTGATTATTTATTGTAATCTTATGAGCTTTTATGATTTAAATAGTAATCTGCTCTTATCTAAAAGAATAATAGAACAATTTATCGGATCAACTAGTACTAAGATACAAAAGATAATTTTGGGAATCATTATTAATATGCTGGTTTTTTGTATTCAAAATAAAAAGTTTGAAGAGACAGAAGTATTTGTTAACTATGCGGCTCAAATAAAAACACAGCCAGATATCTTTTTTTATAAAATGTTAATACCAATATTTGACAATATAATTAAATATCAATATGAGCATGATCGCAAATATATGGAAGTAGAGCCCAAAAGTTAATTGAAAGTGTTAAGCTAGCAGGCATGCCAGATTATAGCAAAGACTTAGAAAAGTTGATAATCATAAACTAGAAAAATTTCATATTTGATTATTATTAATCAAATATGAAATTTTTTATAATTTTATCAGTGGATAAACTATACTAAAACTATAAAAAATATAAAAGAATAGGAGGAAACAACATTGTTTGAGTTATTACGCGAAATTATTATTTTCTTTCCACCATTTTAATCAAGAATTGAAGTAATGGAGGTCCGCACATGCCAAGAATAAGGAATGTAACTGATGATGAGGTTTTGGCATGACTTATAAAAATAACCGCCAGTGTGACTATGAAGGTTATACAACCGGTCTTTATATTAGATTCAAGTCTCAAAAAAAGAAATATATATGAAATTTATTTAGATAGTTTAGTTATTAATAATAAGGAGTAATAATCATGAAACTAATAAGACAGTAATTGCAGGATTAACAACATTAGCATTAAGTCCAGTTGCAACAGCATTAGGAAGTGGAGTTTTAACAACTCAAGTCGTACAAGCAGCCACGGTTACAAATGCACAAAAGCTTGAAGCGCAAGGCTATGATGTTAAGGCGATCTTGGGTGAAAAATCTTATCAAGTAGCTTTGATGCAAGATCTGTTACGTCATGGTGGAACTTATATCAGCACTAATAAGCATGGATTTACGATCTATATAAATAGTGCAATTACTAAAGTACTTGTTATGGCCGGAGCAGTTGGTGCGGCAGGAATAATTGGTGGCCTCTTAAGTTCAGCAGGTCTTGGTGGAGCTGCATTGGCTAATGCAAAGGAAATCATCGTTGGTGTAGCCTCTGCTGGGGGCACTAAAGCTATGGATAGAGGTATTTACGTTAAATTTAGCAATAAAGGTAATTTGGTTAGTTGGGGTTATCAATAAAGCTATGGATATTTAAAATATAGTAGAGATGATCAACATGACAAAAGAAAAATATCGCGAAAAGTCTAAGGCACTAAAAACAATTGAAATTATTTATTACATAATTACAGCAGTAGTATTCGGAACAATAATTGGTCCTAGAGTATGGCCATTTTGGACTAGTGTCACTAAATTTACAGTATTTGTATTATGTCTGGTAGTAGCAGTAGTCATTCTTGATTGCCTTATAAAGATTACTGATCACTTGTATTACAAAAATAGTAAATAAAAGAATTACCAATTAATTCTAATATTATCAAAAAAATTTTGACCACCAGGTTTTCTGGTGGTTTTTTTCTTTTGTAGTTGAAGTGTTGTTGGTAATTTGTTTAAGTTTATCAATTTTTTTCAACCATTAATTGTGGTTGTTGAAATTGATCTAATAATTTTTATGTTTGATTAAGTGTGTTGTGTAAGCGAGTAATTCATTAGCTAGTTGCTTAATTGCTTTTTGCATAGCACATTTTCCCTTACTACTTGGCATATCAATTAAATAAAAAAGCAGCGAATTATTCGTTGCCGTTTTTAGTATTTAATTATAAATAATAACTGCTTCATGCTTAATCACATTATGCCAAACACGATTAATTTCGCTCGGTTTAATATTAATGCAGCCATGAGAGCCACCACGTAGGTATGCACTCTTGCTCCAATCACCGCGCCAAGCAGCATCGTGTAGACCACAACCACTAAGTGTGAAAGGCATCCAATATTTAACTGGTGAAGCATACTTAGAACCATCATCATTGCGTCCGCGCAAAGTAGCAGGGGATTCTTTATAATGAATATACCAGACCCCTTCTGGAGTTCGGTTACCTTTTCCTTTACTCTTATCTCTAGTTCCGGTGACAATATCGGTTAAATAAACAGCTAATTTAACATTCCGAATGATCCAGAGTTCCTGCTTTTTTAATGAAACAACAATGTAATTATTGCCGATTCCATGATTAGTTTTGCCGTAACCCAAACCATAAGTACTGTATCCAAGTCCATAGATGTAATTCTGACCATCAAGTTCTTTAGTTCCGTTTAAGAAAGCTTGCTCAACTGCAGTTTGTGCTTTTCTAACATAAACGCCCCAACCATAACTTTCGTTTTTTATGGTAATTTTTTGAGCTGCCAATTTTCTTTTAACGGGAACTGCAAACTTATAACTTTGATGAATTGTTGAAACTTCTTTATCAATCTTGTTTAATTGTGCTGTTAGGCTTTCAGTGTTTAAAAAAATGTATTTGCCCTGCTTAAATTCAGCTTGATCAATTAACTTGGCAGCCTCTAATTTATATGTTTTACCTGCAATTCTATAGTTTACAATAGCGCCACTGACCGTTTGCAACTTTTTATTGGCAGTAAGTAAGGCGGCATTGTCATATTGATAGTTTTGCTTATTAGGCATTTCAGTGTGTTGTTTTTTAAAGTATTGCGTAACCGTCTCTTGCTTAATTGTATTAATGTTAGGGTCGCGTTCAATGGCAACCTTTCCTTTTTCAAGAGTGACAATGTTATTACCTTTTTGGTTAATTTTTTTAGTAGCACTGTTAACCGTCAGATTACCCACTTGGACGCCATAAATAGTTACATTAGGGTTAAAATGAGTAGTAGCAAATTCTCTTGCCTGTTTTTGTGCGGCAACGTGGTTGTTGTATGAAACAACACCGAAGATAAGTGCTAAAATCAAAATAATACCGACAATAATTAAGTATAGATTATTGCGGTTATTGTATTTTTTTAAGTCCCTTTTTGATTGCATAAATTTACCTACTAATAACATAATTCTAACAATTACTGCCGTTACATTTTATCATCTATTGCGGCTCTAGTAAATGCAATGGTCAAAGATGTTTAGAGAGGAATTATAATGGATGATGAAGAACCGTTAATTTTTGATATCAATATTGTGCAGGGCAAGCCAAATTCTTATCGAAAAACAAATCGTGCACTGATTTGCCCATTTTGTCAAACAAGTGAGTTAACTGATATTTACGAAAAAGAAGGTGACATGATCTGGTTGCATAATAAGTTTCCAACATTACGTGACACTGTACAAACGGTCTTAATTGAGTCTGGTAATCATGTGGGTGATATTACGACGTATACTCCAAGATATAATCGTGATTTAATGCGGTTTGCTTTAAAATGCTTTAAGCAAATGAATAAGCAAAAATTGTTTAAATCAGTTCTCTGGTATAAAAATTATGGCCCACATTCAGGTGGCTCACTAAGTCATCCACATATGCAAATCGTTGGCTTAAAAAAGCAAGATGGCTACCGATATATTTGTGAAAAAAATTTCATCGGTATAACCGTTTTTAATGGAAAAGATATTGAAGTAAATGTTAGTACTTATCCGGTTCAAGGGTATATTGAGTTCAACTTTAATTTGCTTAAAATAAGCGGCCTTGAACGATGGTCCGATTGGATTCAGAGTGGTACTAAGTATTTGTTAAATGTCCTTTCTGGTGGTCGCTGTGATTCATATAATTTGTTTTTTTATCCTAGAGAAGATCAAAAAATTTGTGCCAAATTAATTGCTCGCTTCGCAGCACCACCTTATTTTATTGGCTATAAATTATCGCAGGTTGATAACAAAGAAAAACTTGTTGAAGAGGCAACTTCTTTTAAACACTTTTTTAATCATGGTTCACGGTTGGACTAACTTTAAAGAAAGTATCGAAAAAATTAATAATAAGATTGATAGGACTAATTGTTAGTTCATGAGTTAAGCAATATAATAGTTAAATATTGAAGGAGAAGCAAATGCATCAAAAACAAACCAAGAACATGGCAATTACTGCCTTATTTGTTGCTATATTTTTATTACAAACTTTTGTACCGAATATTGGTTATATCCGGATTTTGCCGACTTTACCCGCAATCACAACTGTTCCATTAACAGTTGCTGTGTATGGTCTGCTAATGGGGCCCAAGAAAGGATTGTGTTTTGGTTTGTTATGGGGAGCGTTACGTTTTATTCAAGCTTATATTCAGCCAGCTGATATTGTTAGCATAATGCTCTTTCGTAACCCAGTAATTGCACTTGTGCCTAGTATTCTGGCTGGACTATTTCCCGGACTGGTTGGATATATATTTGAGCAAAAAGCGGTCAAGGTCAAGCAGTTAGGATATCTAATTGCAGGAGCAGTTACTTCCTTAACTAATACGGTGATGGTGATTTTATTGACAAGTATTTTCTTTGCAAATAGATCAACTGAATTAATTGGGTATATGGGTAAATTTGCTAATGGTACTCCACTACTTTTGGCGTTGATTATTGCTTTGGGAATGAATGGAATAATTGAAGCTGTTTTTACGGCGGTCTTAGCTCCGCTTATTGTGACGCCACTAAAAAAAACTTTACAACGATTAAATTAACTGCTATTGAATAATTAAGAATAAGCCTTTCACAAAGAAAGGCTTATTTTTTTATGAAAATATTGACAAAATTATTTTACGGTGTAGTGTATTAGGTAAATAATACATAAATAGATTGGAGAAAATTAATAATGGAAATATTACATGTCGATCATGTCACAAAAACTTACGGTAAGCGAGGTGAAAAGCAGTATCAAGCATTAAAAGGTATTGATTTTACTGTAAATTCAGGTGAATTTGTAGCAATTATGGGTGCCTCTGGTTCTGGTAAAACAACGCTTCTTAACTTACTATCTACTTTGGATCGACCAACAGGTGGTCGTGTGTTGATTAATGGCCAAGACAATAGTAGCTTAAAAGATAATCAGTTGGCAGATTTTCGTAGCAAGCAAATTGGCTTTATCTTTCAAGATTTTAATTTATTAGAAAGTTTGACTAATCGTGAAAATATTGCGTTGCCACTAGCGCTTAGTGGTTTAACGCCAAACCGCATTAATCCTTTAGTTAATAAGATTGCAACAAGACTTGGAATTGCAGAAATTTTAGCCAAATATCCGGTTGAAATATCAGGTGGACAAAAGCAGAGGGTTGCAGCTGCTAGGGCACTAGTCCATGACCCCGCAATTCTATTAGCCGATGAACCAACGGGTGCTTTAGACTCTAAGAATGCACGTGAATTACTTGAGACAATGGCAGACTTAAACCATAAAGATCAGATTACAACATTAATGGTGACTCATGACCCAATATCCGCTAGTTTTGCTAGTCGTATTTTGTTTATTAAAGATGGCAAAATTGGCAAGCAGCTACTCAGAAATGATATGTCAAGAATTGAATTTTATCATTCTTTGATTGACCAAATGGAACTCGCCGAATAAGGAGAAAAATTATGATTTGGAAGTTATCTGTAGCAGGAATTAAAAGTCGGCTAAAAGATTATCTTGTACTTTTTTCGGGCCTAATTGTGGCTAGTATGATTTTTTACATGTTTTTGACAATTGCTACTAATCCTGCCTTTCTGGCTAAAGACGTATATGCACGTACAAGTTATGTAAACTTTATTTTCATTTTTGGCATAATTTTGCTGGCAATTATTACTTTTGTGTACCTAATTTATGCCAATTCTTTTTTATTAAATATGCGTAAGCATGATTATGGCATGTTTATGATGCTTGGTGCTAAAGGAAAACGTATCGGTTTGATTATCTCTTTGGAAACATTAGTTACTGGTATTTTGGCAACTATGCTTGGTACCGTATTAGGCTTTGGTTCAACTGGATTGATTTCTAAGTTATTAATTAGTCGGCTCGGATTGGCAATCTACCATTTTCAAATAATTTTACCTAGTGCTATTTTGGGTACTTTCTGTTTTTTTATCATCATGTTCTTTTTAGGAGCTATTTGGAATGTCCATAAGCTGACTAAAACACCGATTATTAATCTACTTAAAGAAAATTAAAAACCAACTAAAATTAATCAAAAGCCGTTTTTACGTGTGGTTGAAACTGTTTTCGGGTTAATTTTACTGGCTTTCGGCTATCAAGTAATGACGTGGTCATCAACAAAAATTTATCAGATTATTCCCACCGCTTTAATAACAATTGTTAGTGGCTCATATTTTATTTTTAATGCTTTATTTAGCATGATTATTGCCAGCTTAATTAAAAAAGAAAGCTTTTCTTACCGTGGGATACGCATGTTTACTTTGGGACAATTAAAGTTTCGTTTGCATGAATATACTAGAATTTTAACCCTAATTTCACTGCTTTTTGCTCTGGCTTTAGGAGCAATTACAGTTGGCTTGAATTTTGATACGGTTAAGGAACATGCTAAAACTAGTACCTACTATGACACGATTGTGGTTAGTAAAGCGGCAGCTGTTAACAAAGAGGTTGCCAAATTAAATATTCAAAATCAGCAAACTTATGCTTATAAGGAAACACATAAATACATTTACTTTAATCGCAATGAATTTGTAAAGCAGCCGCTTAAAGTAACTAAATTCTACCTAAAAAAAGATGAGCCTATGTATAAGGTGGAAAATTTACCAACCAAAAAACTAGATGTACCAAATACTGATGCTAATATTGCTTTAAGCGGAATGATAATTAATGGCTTGCAAAAGATAATTCGTTTAGTACCGGCAAACAAGTGGCAAAATTTACAGGGTACAAAGAAGATGATTATGTTACTTAACGTAAAAGACTTTGACCATGACTATCCGATTTTAATGAAAATTCAACAACTCCAATTAAAGGAAAATCCAAAATATTCTAATATCTATGAAGCAAGTAAACCAAATAACTATCAATTATTGCTTAACTTTAGCAGTGGGTTTGAATTTATGGGCTTTTTCTTAGGCATTGCCTTTTTGACAATGCTAGCTTCAACTTTAATGTTTAAAGTCTTAAATGGTGCTAGTGATGATAAAATCCGTTATCGAATGCTTAATCAGATAGGGACTAGAGTAAGTCTACTTAAACGATCAATTAACTGGGAAATTGGTATTTTATTCTTATTACCAGCTATTTTGGGGATTATTGATGTGCTATTTGGTTTACAACTTTTCCGTTCTTTACTGCCAGATCCATATCATAATATTTGGTTGCCATTTACCATTTTTATTATTCTCTATGTCTTTTATTATTTATTAACGATTAAATTATATAAAAAGATTGTTTTGAGTCGTAATTAAATGTAGTGTTATTTAAATATTGTTGATTTATAATTAAAATAATTTTAAAATAAGCTTGACTGCCAAAAAGTATATGTTTATAATTATAAGCGTTAAATTAAATTTGTGGGAGGAGTTTTTAATAATGCCTAAAAAAATAAAACAACAAAAAAATATTAAAATCAATCCAACCTGCTGTTTAATTGCCTTGTTGTTGCCATTCAGGACTTGACTATGAATAATTACTAAAAAAGTAATTTGGTTAAGCCCTTGTTTGCGTTTAATGAATGGGGCTTAACTTTTAAGTGATATAAGCCTCATTCATTTCAATGAATGAGGTTTTTTAATTATTAGATGTTATAAAAGGAGATTAATAATGGGTAGAATTAATAAAAGAGTACTAAATCTTATTACAGCAGGGGCAGCAGCCTTTTTAATGGCGGGCTGTAGTGTTGCTAAGACTAGCAATAATAACGGTACTCATCAAGATAAAGACATTATTAAAATTGGAGTTAATATGGAGCTATCTGGAGCGGCAGCCGGTTATGGTAATGCGGAAAAACAAGGAATACAGTTAGCCGCAAATGAAATCAATCAAGCTGGTGGTATTAATGTTAATGGTCAAAAAAAGAAAATTAAATTGATTATTCGTGATAATAAAACCGCAATTGCAACTTCAGCTTCGGTTGCTGCACAGTTAGCTACTAAAGATAAAGTTGCTGCAATTGTAGGACCAGCAACCACTAATGCCGGTACGGCTGAAATTCCCAATATTACTAAGGCATCTGTTCCTAGTGTTAGTCCATCAGCTACCGATCCAAGCTATACTTTAAAGAAAAATGGCAAGGTACAACCGTTTGTATTCCGTGCATGTTTTCAAAACAATTTCCAAGGTGAAAATGCAGCTAAGTTTGTAACTAATAACTTAAAAGCTAAAAGGGTTGCGATTCTTGCTGATAATTCTAGTGATTATGGTACAGGTTTAGCTAAGGCATTTAGGAAGACTTATAAGGGTAGAATAGTGGACAGTCAAACTTATTCTGAAGGCGATAAAGATTTTAATGCAGTGCTGACTTCTTTTAAATCAAAGAAAATTGATGCTATCTATGTTCCGGGCTACTACACCGAGGTAGGTCTGATTATTAAGCAAGCACGCCAAATAGGAATTAAGACTCCAATTATTGGTAGTGATGGCATGGCTGATCCTAAGCTAGCTCAAATTGCGGGAGATAAATATGCAACAAATATTTACTATACTACACCGTTTTCGACTAGAGTTGCTGCTAAAAATGCGACAGCAAAGAAATTTATGACTGAATTCAAGAATCACTACAATGTAGAAGCACCAACTTTTTCAGCTTTAGCCTATGATTCTGTTTACATGATTAAAACCGCAATTGAAAATGAAAAGTCAGATGATTCAACTAAAATAGCAGCTGGATTAGCTAAGATTAAGGATTTTGACGGAGTTACTGGTCAAATCACCGTAAATAAAACACATGATCCAGAAATGCCAATTGCGATTGAAGAGATGACTAATGGAAAAGTAAGTAATTCATTTAGTGTTGAATAAAACAATTATTAAAGGAGCGAATAGCTTTGCAAATATTTTTACAGCAAATCATCAATGCTTTGTCACTAGGGTCAATTTATGCCCTACTAGCTCTTGGATATAGTATGGTTTATGGCATTATTAAGTTAATTAACTTTGCACATGGTGATATTTACATGTTGGGAGCATTTTGTGCTTATTTCGTAATTAATACCTTGCATTTCAACTTTATTATGGCTTTATTTTCAGCGATGATCTTTGGCGCACTGTTAGGAGTAATTATTGAGTATTTGGCTTATCGACCACTGCGTAAATCACCAAGAATCACGGTCTTGATTACAGCAATTGGGGTTTCATTCTTACTCGAAAACGGTATGTCTTACTTTGTTGGTTCGAATGCTCGTAGTTTTCCTCAGGTAATTGAACAAGTTAATTACAACGTAGGTGGGGTTTTAATTTCTAATATTCAAATTTTAATTTTGGTAACTTCTTTAAGTTTAATGATTTTATTGCAAATAGTTATTAAAAAAACTAGTATGGGCCGAGCAATGCGCGCCGTGTCAGTTGATCCAGAGGCAGCTGAATTGGTTGGGATTAATGTTAATCATACAATCTCTTTTACTTTTGCACTTGGATCAGCATTAGCAGGTGCAGCGGGAATTTTAATTGGAATGTACTATAACTCAATTGATCCGTTGATGGGAATGACGCCGGGAATTAAGGCTTTTGTTGCCGCAGTTTTAGGCGGTATTGGTTCCGTTCCTGGTGCATCACTTGGAGGATTTTTGATAGGAATTTTAGAGACATTCTTTCAATCAGTTGGATTATCTGCATATAAAGATGCAGTTGTTTACTTAATTTTAATTATAATTTTACTCTTTTTCCCAGCAGGTATTTTTGGTAAAAATATCAAAGAAAAGGTTTAGGTGGCAGTATGAGAGCAAATTGGAAATATATTTTATCGTGGCTTTTACTAATGGTTGCCGGTTTTTACTTAATTAATACATTAATTATGACAGGTATGATTGATAATTTTATTGAAAATATGCTGGTAATGATTGGGATCAATATTATTTTAGCGACAGGTCTTAATTTAATTATAGGTTTTAGCGGTCAATTTTCTTTAGGTCATGCGGGATTTATGGCAATTGGTGCATACGTGACTGCAATAATTACACAATATTGGACAAATGAATTTGGCTTTATTGTTTCAATGATAGCAGGAATGCTTATAGCAGGTATGATTGCATTGATTGTTGGAACGGCCACTTTTATTAGGCTTAAAGGTGACTATCTAGCTATTGCGACACTGGGTGTGGCTGAAATAATCCGTAATATAATTAATAATTTGAAAATTACTGGTGGGTCAGCAGGAATGTTTAATATTCCTCAGTTGTGCTCATGGCCAACAGTTTACATAATGGTATGTTTAACTACAATTGTTATCTTAAATTTTGTTCGTTCTCGCGATGGACGGGCAATTAAGGCTGTGCGTGAAGATGAACTTGCAGCTGAGGCGATGGGAATCAATACGACTAAATGGAAAGTGGCTGCATTTGTTTTTGGGGGCGCAACAGCTGCTATTGCAGGAAGTTTACAGGCCTCATATCTACAAACAATTTCTCCAGCCAATTTTGGAATAATGGAGTCAATTTCCATTTTAGTTATTGTGGTTTTAGGTGGTGTTGGTAGTATTACTGGTACTTTCTTAGCTGCTTCAGTTCTGGGCATTCTGGATACAGTTTTACAAAATTTTGGATCACTAAGAATGGTTATTTACGCAATTGCGCTTATTATGATTATGCTCTTCAAGCCATCCGGTCTGTTAGGTAACTGGGAATTATCTTTAAAAAATTTAACGCAGCGCTTTGTAAAAAAAGAAAGAGAGTAAGATATGAAACATTTATTGCAGGTTGATCATGTCGTACGCAATTTTGGTGGCTTGGTTGCTGTCAAAGACGTTTCGTTGTATTTGGATCAACAAGAATTGGTTGCGTTGATAGGTCCTAATGGTGCTGGTAAAACTACTTTATTTAACTTATTGACCGGAATGATTCCTGTTACTAGTGGTAGTATCAAGTTACAAACAGAAACAAAAAATTATGATTTGACCCATAAAAATGCAACACAGATTGCTAATTTAGGTCTTTCACGAACATTTCAAAATATTAGATTATTTAAAAATTTAACAGTGATAGATAATGTCTTAACTGCAATGACAAGTAGATATCAGGAAGGATTTTTGACAACGGTCTTACGCCTACCAGACTTTTATCTAACGGAACGCAAGATGAAAGAATCTGCAGAGCGACTATTAGATATTTTTGAACTAACTGATCATAAAACCACTTTGGCTAAGAACCTGCCTTATGGCACACAACGACGGTTGGAAATAGTCCGTGCACTAGCAACCGAGCCTAAGATTATTTTCTTAGATGAACCAGCCGCAGGGATGAATCCAGAAGAAACAGCAGATTTGACCGATTTGATTAAATATATTCAAAAAGAGTTTGGAATTACGGTCTTGTTGATTGAACATGATATGTCGTTGGTAATGAAACTTGCAACTCGAATTTATGTGTTGGATCAGGGCCAGCTTTTGGCAACGGGAAAGCCAGATGAAATTAAGTCAAATCCCAAAGTAATTGAGGCTTATTTGGGAGAGGGTGTAAATTAGATGGTTATGCTGGAAGTAAAAGATCTAGTTGTCAACTATGGTGTGATTCAAGCAGTTAAGGGAGTTAGTTTTGAAATTAATGAAGGCGAGATTGTTACACTAATTGGAGCTAATGGAGCCGGTAAAACTACGATTGTGAAGACAATTTCAGGATTACTTAAACCAAAAAGTGGTCAAATTATTTATCAAAAAGAAAATCTGGTTCGTCAAAAAGCTTCGCAAATTGTTGGAGCTGGTATTTCCCAAGTAGCTGAAGGTCGGCATATTTTTGCGGGGATGACGGTAATGGAAAATCTACAATTAGGAGCCTTTTTACAAAATAATCATGATGAGGCAAAGAAAAGTTATGAAGAGGTTTTTGATAGATTCCCTATTTTGAAAAAAAGACGTAATCAGGATGCAGCTACTCTTTCTGGTGGTGAGCAACAAATGCTCGCAATTGGTCGAGCAGTAATGATTAAACCTAAATTACTTTTGCTAGATGAACCTTCGATGGGATTATCGCCACTCTTTATTCAGGAAATATTTGCAATTATCAAGGAATTGAACGATCGCGGTACAACAATCTTATTAATTGAACAAAATGCTAAACAAGCTTTAGCAATTGCAGATCGTGGTTATGTCTTGGCTACGGGGAAAGTGCAATTAACTGGAACAGGCTCAGAATTATTAGCTAATTCTGAGGTTCAACGAGTATATTTTGGTGGTTAAAACCGTAAATCTACATAAAAAAGCCGTTCGCTGGTTATAAAGCGAACGACTTTTTATATAATTTTTAAGTATAATTATATTTCCATATTATTATACGAAACTATTTTTTGTTCTTGATCACTCATATTCATAATGGTAATTGACGCGTTGCGTGGCCCGGCACTTATGTCATAACCACCAAAGCGAGCAGCAATACTGCGAATTGTAAAGCCATGGGTAACCAACAGAATATTTTCTGCACCATCAAGCTGATGGATTAGTTTAAAGCCTTGATCAAGTCTTGTCCAATATTCTTTAGCATTTTCTGCTTCGTGAAAGGGATCAGCCTCTTTAATCCAATCCTTGATGGTGTCAATCGATTCGTTTTTAAAAATATCATAATGATTATGATACCCGTGAGGTCCACCAATCATTTGCCAAGCCATGTCTGTATCCATTCCTTCAAAGTAACCGTAAAATTGTTCCCTAAAAAGGGGTGTTGCAAGATGCTGGATTTCATCATGATTAATATTGTGTTTAATAATATTGTCGCACGTATCACTGGCACGTTTTAGATCACTAGATAAAGCGATATCAAATGGTACATCTTTTAGGGCTTCTCCAGCTTGCTCAGCTTCTGAAATCCCCTTTTTGGTTAAGGGAGTATCACACCATCCTTGCATTTTGTTATAACGGTTAATATATGTTTGTCCATGGCGTACAATATAAATTCTCTTCATCATCAATTCTCCCCCAGTCTTATTTAAGTATAACTATTTGTGATAGAGTTTTCTAACAGTTGAAATATCGCTCGGTTCAATTGGGTAAAGCGAGCCTACGGGATACATGACAGATTTTCCGTTATTGTGTTTAAGACCAATTGCATGACCTAATTCGTGTTCAACTGTATTAACTACTCTTTGACGACTGTAATCATAGATAGAAAAATTCTGTAAGTAGAAGATATTTAGTCTGGTTACAGCCGAGTATAAAATTCCGGTTTTAGTATAGTAATGAAATGTGGTGTAACCAGCATAATTAGTGTTAGGACTGTAAACTTGTTCAATTACAATATTTGCCTTTTTCTTATTTTCGGTTTTGATAAAGTCAAAAGCTCCCGTATTATTCCAGGCATTAATTGCATCATTTGTAGCGGATATTAAATCTTGATTGTCATTTAGGTCAATATAAACAAAAGCCTTAGCGGATTTCCATCGCCAACCTACTGTAGCAGGTATTTTACTTTTATTACTCTTTTTAGTCTTTTTTGCATAGACTACTTGATTAAAATTATTGTCGCTGATTGGTGCAAGGTAACCAATGGTTCCAACTATAATTAATGTGCACAATAATTTGGTAAAAAAATGATAAAATTTATTCATGTGTTTAGTTCAACTCCATCTTCTATATTATAAATTAAAATTAGTAATATAAATTAAAATTAGTAATTTTTTCAGAAAAATTAATAGATAATTGCTAAATGGATGCAATTAATAAGGCAATAATAATTAAATATGCATTAGGAGTTAATCATTAGACAGGATTGAAGTTGAAATTATATATTAATTCAATTTCATGTTAAAATAGTATCCAAGTTTTGAAAAAATAGGTGACAAAAGCGATGGATGATAAACAATTTGAACAAAAACATCTCAATCAAATTATAAAAATGTTAAGTGAGAAGGAAAGAGAGTTATCTTCGTCAATTAAGTCTGCTGAGGGAGAGGCTAAGAATCTAAACTCGCATTTCTTTGATGACGTGAAATTGGATTATGATGGTTATTCAACTTCAATGGAAACGGCGCTATCGATTCACCAGCAGCAACAATTACTTGATGAACGTGAGAATGCATGGCAACATGCTGCTAGACAATTGAATACGGTACAGAAATTAGAGAAGAAGCCTTATTTTGCACGGGTTGACTTTAAAGAGGGTACCGAAAAGCCAGAAACGATTTATATTGGTCTGGGTTCGTTTGCTGATAAAAATAATTACTTTTTAATATATGATTGGAGGGCGCCAATTTCTTCAATTTATTATGATGGTAAGTTAGGCAATGTTTCATATCAATCTCCTGAAGGGGAAATATCCGTTCAGATGACTAAGAAACGGCAATTTATGATTGAAAATGGTCAAATCATCAATATGTTTGATACCAATGAATCTATTGGCGATCAAATGCTACTGGAAGTTCTTAATGAAAAATCTAGTACACAGATGAAAACAATTGTAACGACTATCCAACATGAACAAAATAAGATAATTCGAAATACGAGTGCAGATCTGCTGTTTGTTCAAGGGGCAGCCGGTTCAGGTAAAACTTCAGCAATTTTACAACGTATTGCCTACCTGTTATATCGCTATCGTGGTAATTTGACGAGCAGTGATGTTATTATGTTTAGTCCCAATCAGCTTTTTAACGATTATATCAAAAATGTTCTACCCGAAATGGGTGAGCAAAATATGGTTCAAATGACATATTGGCAGTTTGTGGCTCGCCGGTTACCAGGGATGCGTGTTGAAAATCTGTTTGATCAGTTTGAAGATAAGACTGCTAATTCAACTATTAGTAATTTTAAAGATTCAACAAGTTTCTTTAAGCTCATTAATCGCTATGCTAAACATCTTAATGAACGAGGCGTAGTCTTTAAAAATATTTATTTCCGCAATAAAAAGAAACCATTTTTTAATAAAGAAAAGATTAGTGATTTATATTACTCGTTTAATATCAATTATAATTTGAGTAATCGGATAGATGCAACCCGTGAAGAACTAATCAAATTACTTAATCGAAAGATAACGTCTGAGTCAAGAAAAGCTTGGGTTGCCGATGAAATTCAGAATCTAAACCAGGAGCAGTTAAATGAATTATATGATCGTCCTGACCAAGAGTTTGAATCTGAAGAAAAGGAAGAAAAATTTTTAAGTCGAAAAATAGTAATTAAAGCTTTAGGTAGAGTCTTTCAACAAATTCGCCGTAATAGTTTTGTGAATATGCGTATGCAATACCTCAACTTTTTGCGAGCAATTCCCAAAATGACGGATTTAAGTAAATGGAAGATTAGCGACCAAGAGTGGGCCCAACATGTTGAGCAAACTAAGAATAATTTTATGCACCATTTTATACGCATGAATGATGTTTCGGCCTATCTTTACCTTTATGATTTAATTACTGGTAGACAGGTAAATTATGAAATGCGCTATGCTTTTATCGATGAAATTCAAGACTATACACCATTTCAACTTTGTTATCTTAAGTATAATTTTCCCCGAGCAAAATTTACTATGTTGGGAGATCTGAACCAAGCAATTTTTACTAAAGATGAAAGTAAAAGCTTACTTAAACAGATTAGTGGGTTATTTGACCCAGAAAAAACTGATGTGGTTCAACTAACCAAGTCCTACCGCTCTACTAAGCAATTAACAGATTTCACTAAGCAAATTTTACGACAAGGTGAAAAAGTTGAATCATTTGATCGTCAAGGCCCTAAACCTGTTATTTGGAAGTGTGAAAACGACTCTGTCACATTTACAGTATTGGAACAAATACTACAAAACAACAACCAGCAAAAGTTGACAACAGCGATTATTACAAAAGATTTGGCTAGTGCAAAATTAGTTGCCCAGAAGTTGAAAGAAGCAAAAGTTAAGGCTGTTTTGATTGCTTCGGCAAACCAGCGATTAGTTAATGGCAGCCTGATTATTCCATCATATTTGGCCAAAGGACTTGAATTTGATGCTGTGATTATGTGGGATGCGTCAAAAGCCAACTATCACCGAATTGACGAAACTCAATTGGTCTATACAATTACATCGCGTGCGATGTACAAGTTGGATTTAATATATACAGGAGAGAAGAGTCCATTACTTGACGTAAAGAGTGCCACATATGATGAAAAGTAGGTAGGAGACATGACAGAGTTAGAAAGTTTTTCATTTAAAAAGATTAATCAAATGACTGGACGTGAGGTTTTTTGTCTTGCTCGTTTGCGTATCGATACCTTTGTTACTGAACAAAAAATTACTGAGCCTGAATTAGATGATCAAGATATAACTGCAATTCATGTTTTCCGTTTGAATCAAAAGCAAACTCAAGCGGATGCTGTATGTCGTCTCTTTGAAGAAAATGGTAAATGGATGTTGGGCAGAGTTGCAGTAGCTTATAATATGCGGGGACAACATTTAGGCTCGCAAATGTTAGAGCAAGTTCATCAATATTTGAGCCAAAGAGGGATTCACAAAATTTATTGTCATGCTCAAATTCAGGCTAAACCTTTCTATGACAACTTGGGTTATAAGGTTCGTGGCAAGGTGTTTACCGAAGCGGGTCTTGAACATGTTATGATGTATTATGATTTATAAAAGAACCAACTCGTACAATTTTTGTGCGAGTTTTTATTTCATTTAGAAATATAGAGAATTAAAAAGGAATGATCTTGAATGAAGAATTATTTACAATTTAATCGAGATGAATGGGCAAGCTTAACTGCTTCTAGTAAGCAAGTTAATGTTACTCCACAAGAATTGATAAAACTGAAATCACTAGGTGATGTGATTAATTTGACCGATGTAAGACAAATTTATGGTACGTTAATTAAATATATTCATCTCGTATATAAAGAAAAACAAGCTTTGCAGCAAAGAAAGCAAGAATTTTTAATGCGAAATGTAACACCGGCACCATTTATTATTGGAATTTCTGGCTCAGTCGCCGTTGGTAAATCAACTACGGCAAGACTTTTACAGGTTTTATTAAGTCGGACATATCCTATGTTGCAAGTTCATTTGATGACGACAGATGGCTTTATTTATCCCAACCAAGAATTAAAAAGGCGACAGTTGTTTGATCGTAAAGGCTTTCCAGAAAGTTATAATATGAGCTTATTGCGTGATTTTTTACAAGATGTTCTTGGAGGCAAAAAAAACATTGCTTATCCTCTGTATTCGCAAGAATTAAGTGATATTATTCCTGGAAAATATGGTCATGTGAAAAGGCCTGATATTTTAATTATCGAGGGGATTAATACTCTGCAATTGCCAACTAATGGTCAAATTGTTACTAGTGATTTTTTTGATTTTTCAATTTATGTCGATGCGCAAGAGGATTTAATTGAAGAATGGTTTATGCAACGGTTTGTCCGTGTATTGGAATTAAATAAAAATAATCCAGATAATTTTTATTATGAAATGGCTAATGGACCACGTGAAGATGCCATAAAGTTAGCACAGGATACTTGGCAGATGGTTAATCTGGTTAATCTACGAGAATATATAGCTCCAACTAAGCGGCGTGCAGATCTAATTTTGCATAAGACATCCGGTCATATTATTGATCAAATTTATTTGAAGCAATTTTAATCCTAGTTATGAAGAGAAAGAATATTTTTTGCAAAAGAAGATATTGAGAATTGATGTTCTTTAAAGAATTGTATTGACGCGATTACAGATGCAGAAATAGTTATTTCAGATAAATCATATACGATGCCACAATATTAAACCGGGTAGAGATTTGCAACTCAGGATTTAATGACGACTAAATCAATTTATTTATCAAAAAGCTGTTGGCGAAAATGTTGGAATATGACAGATTAGATTAGCATTTTAATAATTTTGATTACTAGGAGTATAAATTTGGTATAATTAATTACATGAATATGATTTATTTACTACTAATTAAAAAATTTGCTTTACCTCCAGCCAGTTTGCTTTTTTGCTTTTAACAATAATCATAGGAATAAAGGAGTATAAAAATGGTTCAAGCAATTAACTTAAAAAAGGGTATGGTTTTCAGCCAAGATGGAAAAATGATTAGAGTGCTTAAGGCTAATCACCATAAGCCGGGCAAAGGCAACACTGTAATGCAAATGGATTTGCGTAATATAGAAAGTGGAGCTGTGGTTCATAAGACCATGAGACCAACAGAGAAAGTTGAACTAATTGACATTACAAAGAAAAATGCCCAGTTTCTTTATAGTGAAAATGATACTTATACATTTATGGACACGGAGACTTATGAACAATATGAGGTTTCTGAAAGTCAATTGGGTGATGACAAACTTTATTTAATACCAAATATTGAAGTACAACTAGAATTTGCTAATGATAGTAAGCTTCTTGGTGTCGAACTTCCAGCAACAGTTGTAATGAAAGTGGTTCACACTGAACCAGGGATTAAAGGTGCGACAGTTACGGGTTCAGGCAAGCCAGCAACAATGGAAACTGGTTTAGTTGTTCAAGTTCCTGATTTTATAAAGGATGGCGAAGAATTAATAATTAACACGGCTGAAGGAATTTATAAATCAAGAGCTGAAGGAAATAAATAAAATAATAAAAAAGCAAGAAAAAACCTGAAGTTAACCCCCGGAATTGGACAAAGATTCCAATTCGGGGGTTTTCTTATGTCTAAATATTTACTAAAAACAAAATTAGAAGCAGTAGATTTGTATCAAAGAGGATTTAGTACAAAAGAAATTCAAGAGAAATTACATATCACATCACGTAGATCTATTGATGGTTGGATCAATAATTATCAACAGTATGGTAACAGAGGCCTGGAAAAAAGCTTTTCTAAGACAAGATATAGTGGTCAATTTAAATTAGAAGTCTTAAACTGGAGAAAAGAACATGGTGCCAGCTATCAAATTACTGCCAATCATTTTAATATTAAACAACATTCCACTATTGCGAATTGGCAAAGAAAATTAAATGAAGGCGGTGTTGATGCTTTATTTATTAAGCAAGGACGACCATTAATGCATAAAAAGAAAATTAAAGCAAAGAAGCATAAATATACTTCTCAAGAGTTAACTGAACTTGAACGTCTACGTTTAGAGAATCGTGCATTACATGTAG